>NZ_AOPZ01000050.1 GCF_000414115.1 Streptomyces aurantiacus JA 4570 | reverse complement strand
TCGCCCCCGGCGCCCCCATCCGAGCCACCCCCGGCTCCGGCCTCCGGCGCGGCCCCGTCGGCCCGTTCGGCCCCGTCGGCCGGCGCACCCGCGGCTCCCGGTGCGTCATCGGCGTCGGGGCCCGCCCCGGCCTCCGGGGCCTCGGGCTCGGCGACCTCCGCGGCAGCGGACTCCGTACTCACAGCGTGCTCCAGTCCTGGTCTGGGTAGCGGTGCACGGGCGCCGACACATCGTCGAGCGCCTGGCAGATCTCGTCAGGAAGACTAAGGGTCTCCACTGACAACGCGGCCGTGAGCTGCTGCGCGTTGCGCGCGCCGATGATCGGGGCCGTCACTCCGGGGCGGTCGCGCACCCAGGCGAGCGCCACCTGGAGGGGGGTGACCGCGAGCCCGTCCGCCGCTATCGCGACGGCGTCCACGACCCGGCTCGCCGCGTCGTCGAGGTACGGCGCGACGAAGGGGGCGAACTGCTCGGAGGCGCCGCGGGAGTCGGCCGGGGTCGCGTTGCGGTACTTGCCGGTGAGGACGCCGCGGCCGAGGGGTGAGGACGGCAGCAGGCCCACGCCCAGATCGACGGCGGCGGGCAGCACTTCGCGCTCGACGCCGCGCTGGAGCAGGGAGTACTCCATCTGTGTGCCGGCGACGCGGGTGCGGGTGCCGGCCGCGGCGAGCTGCCAGGTCGCGGCCTTGGCGAGCTGCCAGCCGCTGAAGTTGGAGACGCCCGCATAGCGCGCGCGGCCGCTGCTGACCGCGATGTCCAGGGCCTGGAGGGTCTCCTCCAGGGGCGTCTCGGGGTCGAAGGCGTGGATCTGCCACAGGTCCACGTGGTCCGTGCCGAGGCGGGCCAGGGAGGCGTCGAGGGCGGACAGGAGATGGCCGCGCGAGCCGTCGAAGCGGCGGTCGGGGTCGGGCACGCTGCCGGCCTTCGTCGCGATGACCAGATCGCGACGGGGCACGAGGCGTTCGACGAGTCGGCCGAGGAGATATTCGGCCTCCCCGTCGCCGTACACATCGGCCGTGTCCACGAGGGTGCCGCCCGCCTCCCAGAAGACCTTCAACAGGTCGGCGGCGTCGTTCTCGTCCATGTGTCCCCATGTGAGGGTGCCGAGTCCGATCCGGGACACACGCAGACCTGTTCGGCCGAGATGCCTCTGCTCCATGGCGGCGAGATTACTGGCCATGCCTGAGCGCCGGGCACGCGTGTGGACAAAGCCGGGCCTGTGGACAACTCACTGACCCGTACGGGGAATCGACACCCGCCCCGCGCACGGGGTACAGCCCGTCCGGACGGCCGCCCCTGACGGATCGCGCACCCGCGCGCTACAGTCCCGGCACAGGCACGTTACTCATGGGTAAGGGGATTCGGCCATGCAGCTCGGGATCAACCTCGGCTACTGGGGCGCCGGGATGGACGCGGACAATCTCGCCGTCGCGAAGGAGGCCGACAAGCTGGGCTACGCGGTCTGCTGGGCGGCCGAGGCGTATGGCTCGGACGCGGCCACGGTGCTCGCGTGGGTGGCGTCCCAGACCGAGCGGATCGACGTCGGTTCGGCGATCTTCCAGATCCCCGCGCGCCAGCCCGCGATGACCGCGATGACGGCGGCCACCCTCGACTCGCTGTCCGGCGGGCGGTTCCGGCTCGGGCTCGGCGTCTCCGGGCCGCAGGTCTCCGAGGGCTGGTACGGCGTCAAGTTCGACAAGCCGCTCGCGCGCACCCGGGAGTACGTCGAGATCGTACGCAAGGCCATGAGCCGTGAGCGCCTGAGCTACGAGGGCGAGCACTGGACGCTGCCGCTGCCGGGCGGTCCGGGCAAGCCGATCAAGCTGACCGTGCACCCGCAGCGCGAGCACATCCCGGTGTACGTCGCCGCGATCGGGCCGAAGAACCTGGAGCAGACCGGCGAGATCGCCGACGGCGCACTGCTGATCTTCCCCGCCGCCGAGCACCTGGAGGAGACCGCGCTGAGGCATCTGCGCGCCGGGCGCGAGAAGGCCGGGAAGACCATGGAGGGCTTCGACGTCGTGCCGACGCTGCCGCTCGCCCTCGGCAAGGACGGGGCCGGCGACATCGACGCGCTCGCCGACATGTTCCGGCCGTACACGGCGCTGTACGTCGGCGGCATGGGCAGCCGGAAGCAGAACTTCTACAACCAGCTCGCGCGGCGCATGGGGTACGAGAAGGAGGCCGCCGAGATCCAGGACAAGTACCTGTCCGGCGACAAGGACGGCGCGGCCGCCGCCGTCCCGCGCTCCCTGATCGACTCCACGACCCTGCTCGGCTCGGTGGACCGCATCGCGGACCGGATGCGGGCCTATGCGGAGGCCGGTGTCACCACGCTCACGCTGGCGCCCGCGGGCTTCACGCTGGAGGAGCGGCTCGCCTCGCTGCGGGCGGGCACCGAGGCCCTGGAGCGCGCCGGTCTCGGCTGAGGCGGGGGGGAAGGGGTTTCCGCGGCCGTGGTGGGGGCTCGGGGGTCTTCCCCGCCACGGCCGTCACGGAGCACAACGCCCCGAGGACCCCTCCGGTTACGGCCGCCCGGGCGCCGTGGCCGGGCCCCGCGCACGGCCCCGTTCGGCCCTCCGGATCCTCCGTTCGGCTGAGCTGTCGCATACACCTGTTGCCTGATGTCGCGCCGCCCATTTGACTCGTTCTTTGCGGAAGTCTGTGTGGTCAGTGACGGCATGGAGGTGCCTGCGATGCTTTCGGCCAGGAGTCTCTTCCAGGAGATCCTCGACAACGACGAGTCGTTCCGGCTGTTCTGCTCCATCGCGGCGAGCGGGGAGTCCCAGGGCGGCTGGGAGAACGGGCGCATCGCCGCGCTCGTCCCCGACAGCCGGCGCGAGCTGGCGCCCAAGATCACCCGACACGGCGCCGACGAGGACAAGCACGGGCGGATCTTCCACGCGCTCCTGAAGAAGCGCGGTCTGGAGCCGGTCGAAGTGCCGCACGAGACCGACTACACGATGCTGCTCGAGAAGCACGGCATCGGCCTCGCGCACGACAAGCTCCGCGCCGACGAGCCGCTCACCGAGCAGGACATCATCACGTACCTGTCGCACAGCCGCGTCACCGAACAGCGCGCCGCCGACCAGATGGTCATGCTGCGCAAGTACTTCGGGGACCACCCCGAGGTCGGCAGGGCCGTGAAGATGATCTCGAACGACGAGGACAACCACCTGGCGTACTGCCACGAGGAGCTGCTGCGCACCGCGCGCGCCGGGCACGGCCGCACCATCCAGCGCACCCTGCGGGACTGCGCGCTCGTCGAGATCGGCGTCTACCGCGACGTCAGCCTCGCCGTCATGGAGCACATGGGCCGCATCCTGCGCTGGTCCCCGACCAAGTCCAAGGCGCTCGCGGCGGGCATCCACGCGATGCACGCGTACGAACGCGCCGGCGGCTGGCGGCGGATGGTGTCCCTGAAGATGCCCGAGCGGCGCGACGCCCTCGGCGGACCGGCCACGTCCGCCCCCGAGTTCGCCTGAGAAAGTCCGTACCGGCCCGGCCGACGACGCGCGTGCGGAGACACGGGCCGCGCGGGGGCCTACATCCACCCCCGGCGCTTGAACAGCCGGAACAGGCCGATCTCCAGGGCGACCATCAGCAGGATCACCGCCGGATACGTCCACTCCCAGTGCAGCTCCGGCATGTGATCGAAGTTCATGCCGTAGATGCCCGCGATCATCGTGGGCACCGCGGCCATGGCCGCCCACGCGGAGATCTTCCTCATGTCGTCGTTCTGCCGCACGCTCATCTGCGCCAGATGCGCCGACAGGATGTCCGTGACCAGGCGGTCCAGTCCCTCCACGGACTCGTTCACGCGCGTGAGGTGGTCGCTGACGTCCCGCAGATAGGGCTGCGCCGACTCGTTCACGAACGGCACGCCGCGGCCGAAGGGGCCCACGCCCGCGAGCCGCGCGACGGGCATCGCCAGCGGCCCGGAGGCGCGCCGGAACTCCAGGATCTGGCGCTTGAACCGGTAGATGCGCGAGGCGGTGTTGCGCGCGCCGCCGCCACCCGGCGAGAACACCTCCGCCTCCAGGACCTCCAGGTCCGTCTGCAGCTCGGCCGCGACCTCCAGGTAGTGGTCGACCACCGCGTCGGCGATGGAGTAGAGCACCGCCGTCGGCCCGTGTTCGAGCACGTCGGGCTCCGCCTCCAGACGGTGGCGTACGGCGCTGAGCGGCGCGCCCTCGCCGTGGCGGACGGTCACCACGAAGGAGTCGCCCATGAAGATCATGAGTTCGCCGGACGTGACGGAGTCGCTGTCCGGCTCGTACACCACCGGCTTCAGGACCACGAAGAGCGAGTCGTCGAAGACCTCCAGCTTGGGCCGCTGATGGGCCTTCAAGGCATCCTCGACGGCCAGCGGATGCAGCGAGAACTCCTCGGTGACCAGGTCGAACTCGTCCTCCGTCGGCTCGTACAGACCGATCCAGACGAACGCGTCACCGATCGCGCGCGCCTCGTCGAGGGCGTCGGAGAAGTCCGCGGGCCCCTCGGTGCGGCGCCCGTGCCGGTAGATGGCGCAGTCCACGATCACCTAGCGCATTCTTCCGAAGCTTCCCTGCGGACGCACCCCCTCGGCGTCCTAGGCTGGCCCGCATGCCCACGCTGATCCTTGTGCGTCACGGACGCTCGACCGCCAACACCGCGGGCCTGCTCGCCGGCTGGACGCCGGGTGTCGGCCTCGACGAGCACGGCTCCGAGCAGGCCGCCGCGCTGCCCGGACGGCTCGCCGCGCTGCCCCTCGCCGACATCGTCACCAGCCCCCTCCAGCGCTGCCAGGAGACCCTGGCGCCGCTGCTCGCGGCCCGGCCGGGAGTGCCGGTGCACACCGACGAGCGCATCGGCGAGTGCCACTACGGCGACTGGTCGGGCCGCAAACTCGCCGAGCTCGCGGACGAACCCCTGATGGAGGTCGTCCAGCAGCACCCGTCGGCGGCCGCCTTCCCGGGCGGCGAGTCCCTGCGGTCCATGCAGACGCGGGCCGCGGAGGCGGTACGCGAGTGGAACGCGCGCGTGGAGCGCGATCACGGCCCCGACGCCGTCTACCTGATGTGCTCCCACGGCGACATCATCAAGTCCCTTGTCGCGGACGCCATCGGCCTGCACCTCGACCTCTTCCAGCGCATCTCCGTAGAGCCCTGTTCCGTCACGGCCATCCGCTTCACACGGCTGCGCCCCTACCTCGTACGCCTCGGTGACACCGGCGACTTCGGGTCGCTGGCCCCGCGCGAGGTGCCCGCGGGCGACGATGCTCAGGTGGGGGGCGATACGGGCGCACCGTGATCGTCCCGCAGTAGGGTGCAGTCGTCGCGTGAAGTACATGCAGTCGATTCCAATGGAGACAGGACGTGTCCCGTCAGGTGTTCCTCTATGACCCGCCGGAACGCTTCGTGGCCGGAACAGTCGGGCTCCCCGGACGGCGTACCTTCTTCCTGCAGGCTTCCGCCGGGGTCCGTGTGACCAGCGTCGCCCTGGAGAAGACGCAGGTGGCCGCGCTCGCCGAGCGGATGGAGGAGCTGCTCGACGAGGTCGTGCGGCGCAGCGGCGGCAGCGCGGCCGTGCCCGCCGTCGCCCCCTCCGAGATCACCGACAGCGCGCCGCTCGACGCGCCCGTCGAGGAGGAGTTCCGGGTCGGCACGATGGCGCTCGCGTGGGACGGCGAGGAGGAGCGCATGATCGTCGAGGCGCAGGCCCTCGTCGAGCTGGACGCCGACTCCGAGGAGGACCTCGCGGAGGCCGAGGAAAGGCTCCTGCAGGACGAGGAGAACGGCCCGCCGATGCTGCGCGTGCGGCTGACCGGGGCCCAGGCCAGGGCCTTCGCCAAGCGCGCCCTCGACGTCGTGAACGCGGGCCGGCCGCCGTGCCCGCTGTGCAGCCTGCCGCTCGACCCGGAAGGACACGTATGCCCGCGCCAGAACGGATACCGGCGGGGAGCCTGACCGCCGTGGAACTGCTCACCCGCGGCGAGCTGACCGTGCGCGGGCAGATCCGGGAGGCGTCCAACGCCGTGCTGTACTGCACGGTCGCGTACGAGGAACAGAGCGCCGCCTGCGTCTACAAGCCCGTCGCCGGGGAGCGGCCCCTGTGGGACTTTCCCGACGGCACCCTCGCGCAGCGGGAGGTCGCCGCGTACGAGGTGTCCGAGGCCCTCGGCTGGGGGCTCGTGCCGCCCACCGTGCTGCGGGACGGGCCCTACGGCGAGGGGATGGTCCAGCTGTGGGTCGAGCAGCCGGGGGACGACGCCGCGGAGGGCGCCCCCGAGGACGGCGGGTCGGAGCTGCTGGCCCTCGTCGAGGGGGACGAACCCGGGGACGGCTGGAAGGCCGTCGGGTTCGCCGAGGTGGGGCAGGGGCGGACGGCGCTGCTCGTGCACGCGGACGACGCCCGGCTGCGGCGGCTCGCCGTGCTCGACGCCGTGATCAACAACGCCGACCGCAAGGGCGGGCACCTGGTGTTCGGCGCGGAGGGGCGGCTGTTCGGCATCGACCACGGAGTCACGTTCAACGTCGAGGACAAGCTGCGCACGCTGCTGTGGGGGTGGGCCGGGGAGAAGCTGCCCGAGGAGGCGGTGGAGGCCCTCGGGTCCCTGCGGGAGGGCTTGGCGCTGGGGGAGCCCCTCGCCGGGCGGCTCGGGGAGTTGCTGACCGCCGCGGAGGTCGACGCCGTTCGGGAGCGGGTCGCCGCGCTGCTCGCCGCGGGGCGGCATCCGGGGCCTTCGGGGGAGTGGCCGGCGATTCCGTGGCCGCCGGTCTGAGCTCCGGCCGCACCGGCGGAGGTCACTGCCCCGGTCGTGGGCAGGTCAAACCTGTCGAAGATCTCGCCGCCCTGGGTCGTAACTGGACGGGGCATCCGGTTACGCTCAAGGCATGTATGCCTGGCCCGCTTCTGAGGTTCCCGTCCTGTCCGGCAAGGGCCGCGACCTCCGGATCCACGACACCGCGACCGGTGGACTCGTCACCCTCGACCCCGGTCCCGTCGCCCGTATCTACGTCTGCGGCATCACTCCGTACGACGCGACCCACATGGGTCACGCGGCGACCTACAACGCGTTCGATCTCGTACAGCGCGTGTGGCTCGACACCAAGCGGCAGGTTCACTACGTCCAGAACGTCACCGACGTGGACGATCCCCTCCTGGAGCGCGCCAAGCGCGACGGCAAGGACTGGGTCGAGCTGGCGCAGGGCGAGACCGCGCTGTTCCGCGAGGACATGACCGCGCTGCGGCTGCTGCCGCCGCAGCACTACATCGGCGCCGTCGAGTCGATACCCGGCATCGTTCCGCTCGTCGAGCGGCTGCGGGACCTGGGCGCCGCCTATGAACTCGAGGGCGACGTCTACTTCTCCGTCGAGTCCGACCCGCACTTCGGCGAGGTGTCGGGGCTCGACGCCGAAGCCATGCGGCTGCTGTCCGCCGAGCGCGGCGGCGACCCGGACCGCGCGGGCAAGAAGAACCCGCTCGACCCGATGCTCTGGATGGCGGCCCGCGAGGGTGAGCCGAGCTGGGACGGCGGCTCCCTGGGCCGCGGCCGGCCCGGCTGGCACATCGAGTGCGTGGCCATCGCCCTCGACCACCTCGGCATGGGCTTCGACGTCCAGGGAGGCGGCTCCGACCTGGCCTTCCCGCACCACGAGATGGGCGCGTCGCACGCCCAGGCCCTGACCGGCGAGCACCCCTTCGCCAAGGCGTACGTACACGCGGGCATGGTCGCCCTGGACGGCGCCAAGATGTCCAAGTCCAAGGGAAATCTGGTCTTCGTCTCCAAGCTGCGGCGCGACGGTGTCGACCCGGTCGCCATCCGGCTCGCGCTGCTCGCGCACCACTACCGCGCGGACTGGGAGTGGACCGACCAGGTGCTCCAGGACGCCGTCGAGCGGCTCGCCCGCTGGCGCGCCGCGGTGTCCCGGCCGGACGGGCCGCCCGGGAACTGCGCGGGGCCCTGGCCGACGCCCTGGACGCGCCCGCCGCGCTCGCCGCCGTCGACCGCTGGGCCGCCCGCCAGGCCGCCGAGGGCGGCACGGACGAGGGCGCTCCGGGCGTCGTGTCGCGCGCCGTGGACGCGCTGCTCGGCGTCGCGCTGTAGCCGACGGGCGCTGCGACAGCGGCGCCGGACGGAAGGATTCCGCACGGCGCCGCCGTTCCACGGGGTGTCTCACCCGGCCCCGAGCGTCACCTGGTGATCACGATGGCGAGCAGCAGCCCCGGGTTGTTGGTGTCGTAGTACCCGATCACCGGTTGCCCGTAGGCGAAAGCCTCCTGCACCTGGTCGCGGGTGCGCTCGCTCGGGTTGATGTACACCCGCCAGTCGCCGTCGACGTACAGGTGGAGCAGCGAAGCCTGACCGGGCAGTGGCTGGACGACGTCCCAGAAGCTCTCGGCGACATTCGCGGCGAGCGCGTGCGTCGAGATCTGGGGTGCCTGGGCCTGTGGGACCTGCTGCTGGCCGAGCTGCTGGAGCAGCTGCTGGAACGGGGGCTGCTGGCCGAGCTGCTGCATCTGCTGGCGCAGGTGCTGCGGGATCTGCTGCTGACCGGGGATCTGCTGCTGCATGTGCTGCGGGATCTGCTGCTGGCCCTGGCCTTGCTGGCCCTGCTGCTGACCGAACGGCTGCTGCTGGCCGATCTGACCGGGCTGGCCGTGCTGCTGGCCCATCTGCCCCATCTGACCCATCTGGCCCGGCTGCGGCGGCGCGGTGCTCTGACCCTGCTGCTGGCCGAACTGCTGCGGGCCGAAGGGCTGCTGCCCCTGCTGACCCGGGATCTGCTGCTGGCCGTACTGCTGGCCCTGCTGGCCGAACGGCTGCTGCTGGCCGTACTGCTGCTGCGGGCTGTACTGCTGGCCCTGCTGCTGGCCCAGTTGACTCATTTGCGGGGTGGTGCTCATGCGGGTGCCACCTTCCGTCAATGGTCGGTCCGTTGATGTGGTGCGTGGTGCGTTTCGTCGCGCGCCGTGGTTCAGCCCGTGACGACCAGGCCCACGACCTCGTCGTCCGAGAACCAGACACGCACGTCCGGTGAGCCGCCGGCGAAGGCGGAGTGCACCGCCTGGCGGGTCTCGGGGGATGGGTTGTTCAGGTTCCGCCACTGCCCGGCCACGAAGAGCCGCAGCCGCGGCGGGAGTTCGGGCGGATACGGAATCAGCTCGTCCCAGTAGCGCTCGGCGCGGCCCGAGCCCACCGCCGCCGGAAGCAGCTTGGTGACCGCCGCCTTGATGTCGGGGCGGTGGCCGATCCGCTGGGACGCCGGGCGGCCAGGACCGTCCTGCTGCGGCGACCCCGTGGCCCGCAGCACCGCCCGCGCGCGGGACGACGTCATCGGCTGCTGGCCCGCGGCCTTGAGCATGCCCTGGAGGGCGGCGACGGCCCCGACGACGATGGGGGACGCCGACGAGGTGCCGGAGAACGTGTCCGTGTACCAGGCGATCTCGTCCACGCCGCCCTGCAGGTCGCCCGGCTGGTTCCAGAAGCCGCCGGTCGTCGTGGTCTCGCGGCCCCAGCCCTGCGCGTCCACCCGCGCGCCGTAGTTGGAGAACGCCAGGCGCGAGCGGTCCGGGCCGTGGTCGCGGCCGTGCGTGCCGGGCGGCGGCGCGCCCGCGCCGACCAGGACGGCGTCGGACGACGGGTTGGACGGGTTGAAGGGGTTGCGCCACCAGGACGGGAACTCGTCGGGACGGCGCTCGTACGCCGCGTCGTCCAGGGACTCGGCGCCGTTGCCCGCCGCGCCGACGACGATGATCCCCTTGGCCGTCGCGTACCGGACCGCGGCGAAGTCGTCCGGCCACCACTCCAGGGCGATGTACCCCTTCTGGTCGTCGCGCTCCTCGAACTCGAACTTCGGCCCCGGGCGGTGCAGTTCGATGAGGATGATGTCGCCCGGCGCGAGCCGGTCCGCCGCGGCCTGGATCGTCGCGGCCGTGCCGGCGGGCATGAAGGACGCGGCCGCGGTCACGGCGTCCGGCACGATGCCGGTGATCCCCGGGTGGGCGCGGTCGGCGCCGATGACGCCGATCACCGCGGTGCCGTGGTTGCGCCACGCCAGGTCCTGGATGGGGGTGCCGATGACCACGCCCGCGAGCTTCGCCGACAGGTCCTCGTGGCTGAGCTGCCAGGCACCCTCGACGTCGATGACGGTCACGCCGTCGCCGCCCCCGCCGAGCCGCTGCCAGGCCCAGTACGCGTCGACGCCCTCGGGGGCCGGGCCCAAGTAGCCCTGGCGGCCGCTGAAGTCGGGGGTCGCGGGCATGCCCTCCTTGCGGCGGCGGGCCTCGTCCGGCTCGCCCGCGCCGCCCTGCTGCCCGGCCGGGCCGAGCGTGGCGGGCACGGCGCCCGGCTTGACGTACGCCGTGTCGACGCCGGGCAGCGCCGCCATCCGCGCGCGCAGTTCCTCGGCGCGGTCCTGGCCGCCGCGCACCCGGTAGAAGAGCGTCAGGTCCGGTACGTCGTCCGTCGTCTCCGGCGCCGCGGCCCGGAGCCGGTCCTCGCTGCCGAACAGCGGCTCCAGGGCGAGCTGTTCATCGCTGAGGAACATGTTCAGGGCCGACACGTCGGCTCCCGAGGCCGAGCGGACGCCCTGCTCCTGGGCGCGCAGCCGGGCCTCCGGCCGGGCGACGACGATCAGTTCCTGTTCGGCGGCCCGGTAGGTGAACCCCGCCCCGTCGGGTCCGGGGCCGCTGCCTCCGGGGTCGCTGCCCCGCTGCACCTGGTCGGTCATCGCTCCACCGCTCCCTTCCATTCCTGACGATTCCCTGAGCCCCGCGCCTCGCCTGCCTTCCGGTCGCTGCACACCCTGCTACCGCCGGGCCCGGCCGTCCAGACCCCTTTCGCCCAACTGAGTTTGAAAAGAAGTTGAGTTGGGAACCGTGTGCAATTCACCAAGAAGTCCATGTCACGCCTCATACGAGCCAAATGCGTACGAGGTGTATGAGTTGTACGAGGTGTACGTGGCGGCAGTGGCCTCTTGAGCCCTGGGCAACGAGAAGGGGCGGCACCTTCGCGGTGCCGCCCCTTCTCGTCGTGCAGGTTTCGCTCAGTCCTCGGAGGAATCCCCCGGCCCGGAATCGTCGCCCTTGGCGTCGCCCGACCCGTCGTCCCCGGCCGGGCCGGATTCCGGGCCCGACCCGGAGTCACCAGCGCCCTGGCCGCCCTCGTGGTCCTTGGCGTCCTTGGTGTCGTCCTCCGGACGCGGCTGGGGCTGCGGCTTCGGCGGCCGGGTGCGCTCGCTCGGCGTATCGCGCAGATACGCCGCCCCGTCGCCGCCGTCCGTGGCGTGCCCGCCCATCTGCCCCGTCCCGGCGACAGGACCGGGCCCGCCGCCGTCGCGCCGCCGCAGGTACCTCTCGAACTCGCGCGCGATGGCCTCGCCCGACGCCTCGGGGAGCTCCGCGGTGTCCCGCGCCTCCTCCAGGGACTGGACGTACTCCGCGACCTCGCTGTCCTCGGCGGCGAGCTGGTCGACGCCGAGCTGCCAGGCGCGCGCGTCCTCGGCCAGTTCGCCCTGCGGGATCCTGAGGTCGATCAGGTCCTCCAGGCGGTTGAGGAGCGCGAGCGTCGCCTTCGGGTTCGGCGGCTGCGAGACGTAGTGCGGCACGGCGGCCCACAGGCTGACCGCCGGGACGCCCGCGTGCGTGCACGCCTCCTGGAGGATGCCGACGATGCCCGTGGGGCCCTCGTACTTGGTCTCCTCCAGATCCATGGTGCGCGCCAGATCGGGATCCGAGGTGACGCCGCTGACCGGGACCGGACGGGTGTGCGGGGTGTCGCCGAGCAGCGCCCCCATGATCACGACCAGCTCCACGCCCAGCTCGTGGGCGAAGCCGAGCAGCTCGTTGCAGAACGAACGCCAGCGCATGGACGGCTCTATGCCCCGCACCAGGACGAGATCGCGCGGCTTGTCGCCGCCGACGCGGACCACCGAGAGCCGGGTCGTCGGCCAGGTGATCTTGCGGACTCCGCCGTCCAGCCACACCGTGGGCCGGTTGACCTGGAAGTCGTAGTAGTCCTCGGCGTCCAGCGCCGCGAAGACCTCGCCCTTCCACTCCTTGTCGAGATGCGCGACCGCGGTGGAGGCGGCGTCGCCGGCGTCGTTCCAGCCCTCGAACGCGGCCACCATGACCGGGTCGATCAGCTCGGGTACCCCCTCGAGCTCGATCACCCGGGGCCTCCTTCCGACGTTCTCCTCTAAGTACGCCCCAACCTTACGGCGTCCCGCGGGGCCCTCCGCAGCCCCCCGGCGGCGCCGAGTGCCGGATCACTGCCCAGGTCAACTGCCCGTCACGCATGGTTCACAGGGTGGAGCGCAGCCACTGCTCCACGCTCGCGATGTGCACGGTCGCCCAGGACCGCGCCGCCTCCGCGTCCCGGTCGCGCAGCGCCGCCAGGATCGCCCGGTGCTCGTGCAGGGTGCGGCTGACGGCGTCCTCCTGGGTCAGGCCGCGCCAGATGCGGGCGCGCGTGGTCGGTCCGGACAGGCCGTCGAGCAGTGAGCAGAGCACCGAGTTCCCGGACGACTGCACGATCCCGCGGTGGAACTCCAGGTCGCAGGCCACCAGCTCCTCCACGCTCGGCGCGGCGCCGAGTGCGTCCAACTGCTCGGTGAGCGTGTCCAGTTCGGCCTCGGTGATGCGGGTGCTCGCCATCGCCGTGGCGGCGGGCTCCAGGATCCGGCGCACCGCGAGGAACTCCAGGACGGTGTCGTCGCGGTGGAAGTCGACGACGAAGCTCAGCGCCTCCAGCAGGAGCTGGGGGTCCAGACTCGTGACGTACGTCCCGTCGCCCTGCCGCACGTCCAGGATGCGGATCAGCGAAAGGGCCCGCACCGCCTCGCGCAGCGAGTTGCGGGAGAGCCCCAGCTCGGCGGCCAGCTCGCTCTCTTTGGGCAGCCGGTCGCCGGGGCGCAGCGCGCCGGAGACGATCATGCCCTTGATCTTTTCGATGGCCTCGTCCGTGACAGCCATGGGGACCTCGCCTCAGTGTGCGGGCCGGTACGGACCGGCGGAATGGCGGAACAGACGTCGGACAGTGACGTCGGACAGAGACATCGGAATAGACATCCGATGTATCGGCTCATTATGTCCCCTGGGGCCGCCCGTGAGCAGGGGGTTCAGCCGAAGCGCTCGATCCTGATCCGGTCCACCGGCTGCCCGCCGTCCACCAGGAGCCGCGAGGCGTGCTCCGCGAAGCCGTTGGAGCCGCAGATGTACGCCTCCCAGCCGCCGTCGGGCTGACCGTCGCCCAGACTCGGCGCCAAGTGCCCCGCGTTCAGGCGGCCTTCGGCGCGGGTGAGGACGGCCGTGGTCTCGTCGCCGTACTCGTCCGCGTAGATCAGGTCCTCCCGGGTGCGGGCGGAGACGATCAGGCGCAGCGGCACCGTCAGGCCCGCGCGGCGGTGGTGACGGATCATCGACATCAGCGGTACGACGCCGGAGCCCGCGCCGAGCAGCAGCGCGGGCCGGTCGCCGGGCCAGGCGAAGAAACCGGACAGCGGGCCGCGCACCTCCACGGTGTCGCCCACCCGGGCCACCGTGTGCAGATGCCCGGACACCTCGCCGCCCGGCGCGTGGTCGAGGGTCAGCTCGATCTCGCCGCTGTCGTCGGGTGCCGACGCCAGCGAGTAGTGGCGCTGGGCGACATAGCCGTCCGGCGCCGTGAGCCGCAGCATCAGGTGCTGGCCCGGCAGATGGCCCTGCCAGTCGGGCACCTTGAGCCGGAACGTCGACGCGGCGGGCGTCTCGCGGCGGATCTCCGTGATCAGGGCGGGCTGCCACACGGAGGCGGAGCGGTTGCTCACGGCGATGCGGCCGGGCACGGCGAAGGCGGTCGGCGGCACGAAGGACCTCTGCGCGGTCTCGGTCATCTCTGTGGTCTCAGTCACCGGCGTACCGCTCCTCGCGCCACGGGTCGCCCCGGTGGTGGTAGCCGTTCTGCTCCCAGAAACCCGGCTCGTCGTGGTCGAGGAGCCTGAGGCCCGCGATCCACTTGGCGCTCTTCCAGAAGTACAGGTGCGGGACGATCAGCCGGGCCGGGCCGCCGTGCTCGGGCGGCAGCGGCGCGCCGTCGTACTCCCAGGCGATCCAGGCCCGGCTGCCGGTCACGTCGGCCAGCGGCAGGTTCGAGGTGTAGCCGGTGTGGGAGTACGCGACGACGTGCGTGGCCGCGTCCGCCGGCCCGGCGGCGGCGAGGAACGCGTCCAGGCTCACACCGCCGAAGCGCACCCCGAACTTGGACCAGCTCGTCACGCAGTGGATGTCGCCCCGGTACTCGGACGCGGGCAGGGCGTGCGCCTCGTCCCAGGTCCAGGTGCGCGGGCGCGCGACGAGCCCGTCGACGCGGAAGGTCCAGTCGGCGGCGGCGAGGCGCGGCGTCACCTCGGCGGACAGGACGGGCCAGCCGTCGCGGGCGTCGTACTGCCCCGGGGGCAGGCGCGGATCGCGGTCGGCGGCGCGGGCGCGGCCGGTGAAGCCGCGGGTGGGTTCGGAGATCATGTGCTGACGTTTCGGGTCAGGTTCTCGGTGGTGGTACGAGGGAGGGGGAGCGGAGCGGACACCACGTCGCGCAGGCCGCGCACGGCCGCGCGCTCGTCGACGGTGAGCAGGGCCCGCTCGCGCATCAGGACACGGCCGTCCACGACGGTGTCGCGCACGTCGGCGGCCCCGGCGGCGTACGCGAGCGTCGAGTACGGATCGTGCCGGGGCGCCAGATGCGGGCCGTCCAGGTCGACGACGACCAGGTCGGCACGCTTGCCCGGCTCCAGGGAACCGAGCTGCTCGCCGAGCCCGAGGGCCCGCGCGGAGTCGATGGTCGCCATCCGTACGGCCTGTTCGGCACCCACCGCCGTCGGGTCGCCGCCCGCCTTGTGCACGAGCGCGGCCATCCGCACCGCGCCGAACAGGTCGAGCGTGTTGGAGCTCACCGCGCCGTCCGTGCCCAGGCCCACGGTGACGCCCGCCGCGGTCAGGTCCGGCACCCGCGCTATCCCGCAGCCCAGCTTCAGGTTGGACACCGGGCAGTGCGCGACGGCCGTCCCCGTGCGGGCGAGCGCCGCGATCTCCGTGTCGGTCAGGTCGACGGCGTGCGCGAGCAGCGTGTCCGGGCCGAGCACGCCGAGCGAGTCCAGAAGCTCCACGGGTCGCATGCCGTGCAGTTCGGTGACGGTGGCCACCTCGGTGCTGTTCTCCGCGGCGTGCAGGTGCAGCAGGGCGCCGTGCGCGCGGGCCAGCGCGGCGATCGCGGTGAGCTGCTCGGGCGCCAGGGTGTACGCGGAGTGGGCGAACACCACGGGCCGGGTGCCCGGCGCCGGGGTGCGGGCGGTCAGGTGGGTTTCCGCCCAGCCGAGCCGGTCCGCGTACGGACGGCCGTCCGGCGGCCCCGGCACGTCCATGAACGTCGGCCCGCTCAGCAGCCGCCATCCGGCCTCGCGCGCCACCTCCTCCGCCGCCTCGTGGAACCAGTACATGTCGAGTGCGGCCGTCACCCCGCCGCGTACCGACTCCGCGATCGCCGCCCGGATGCCCGCCGCGACCGTCTCCGGCGACAGCAGCTCGGCCTCGCGCGGGATGACGCGCTCCAGGAAGCCCTGGAGGGTCAGGTCGTCGGCGGCGCCGCGCAGCAGCGTCATCGCCAGGTGCGTATGCGTGTTGATGAGGCCCGGCAGGACCAGACAGCCGCGCGCGTCGATCTCCTCGGCCGCCGTGTACGCGGCACGCAGCCGCGCGGCGGGGCCGACCTCGACGATCTCACCGGCGCGCACCGCGACCGCGCCGTCGGGGACGACGGTGCCGGACGCGTCGACGGTGAGGACGTCGCCGCCATGGACGAGGAGATCGATGGGAGTCATGCGTTCCGTTCCGTACGAAGGGGCCCGCGCGGGTGCGGGGGCATGTGCAGAGGGGGACGACTACGGCGTTCGCTGCGCGGGCAGCCCGGCGTCCTCGGCGGCCAGCAGGCGCAGTGCGTCCAAGGTTATCCGGGCCCCGCGGGTGACCCCGTCGGCGACCACCGCGCGGTGCGGGTCGTAGCCGCCGGTGGCCTCCTCGTCGACCAGTTCGTCGGCGTTGGCGCCGTCGACGACGAGCGCGCCGCCCGCGAGCAGGCCGCGCGTCGAGGCGAACACGTACAGCGCCGACAGCTCCATCTCGATGGCGGCGATCCCGGCCCGCTCGTAGGCGTCGGCGGGCAGCGGCAGGAAGCCGGGCCGGAAGGCGGCCCGGGTCCACACCACACCGCGGTGGTACGGGGCCTTCGCCGCGCGGGCCGCGCGCTGCAGGGCGAGCACCGCCTCCGGCGCGGCGAACGCCGGATACTCGGCCGGGATCAGCTGCTGGGTCACGCCGTCGTCGCGCACCGCCGCGTCCGCCACGACCAGATCGCCGTCCCCGACGCCGGGCCGGATCGCGCCCGCCGTACCGAGCCGGATGAAGTGTGTCACACCTGCCTCGGCCAGCTCCTGGAAGAGGCAGAGCGCGCCGGGCGCGCCCACGCCGTGCGACGACACGACGACGGGCAGGCCCTGCCAGGTGCCGGTGAAGGTGCGGTACTCGCGGTGGTACGAGACCTCCTTGGCGTCGTCGAGGAGGCCGGCGACGGCGGCGGCGCGCGCGGGGTCGCCGACGACGATCGCGTGGGCGGGGAGGCCGGTACGGGGGATGCCCGAGATCGGCAGGGTCTCTTGGACGGTCGACGTCATCCGGGGCTCCTGGTCGGGGCTTGGCAGGGCGGGCCTGAAGCGCCCCGCGAGGCCCCCCACGCCGCTGCGGATCGTAGCTCGACCGGCATGCGTAAGGGGCGGCCGCCATGGCGACCGCCCCTTACCAACTGCTAACGGCTCAGCTCTTCTTGCCCAGCAGGTCCTCGACCTTGCCGCGGATCTCGTCCGTGGCGAGGCCGCGGATCGTCAGCGTCGTACGGCGGCGCAGCACGTCGTCGGCCGTCTCCGCCCACTCGTTGTCGCGCGCGTAGACGACCTGCGCCCAGATCTCCGGGGCGTCGGGGTGGACGCGCTCGGCCAGCTCCGGGTTCTCGTTCGCCAGGCGGGCGATGTCGAAGGACAGGGAGCCGTAGTGCGTGGCCAGGTGGCGGGCGGTGTCGGGCGCCATGCGCGGGCCGGGCGCCGGACCGTCGACCAGGAGCCGGTGGGCGACCGCGCGCGGGTTGGCGATACCGGGCAGCGGCAGCTTCTTCGGCAGCTCGGAGATCGGCTCGTAGTCGTCGCCGAGCGGGTGACCGGGGAGGGCCTCCAGCTTCTTCATGACCGTACGGCCGATGTGGCGGAACGTCGTCCACTTGCCGCCCGCGACCGACAGCATGCCGCCGCGGCCCTCGGTGACGACCGTCTCGCGCTTGGCCTTGGACGTGTCGCCGGGACCGCCCGGCAGCACCCGCAGGCCCGCGAAGGAGTACGTGATCAGGTCACGGGACAGCTGCTGGTCGCGGATGGAGAACGCGGCCTCGTCCAGGATCTGCGCGGTGTCGGCCTCGGTGACGCGGACGTCGGCCGGGTCGCCCTCGAACTCCTCGTCGGTGGTGCCGAGCAGCAGCATGTCCTCCCAGGGCAGGGCGAACGTGATGCGGTACTTGTCGATCGGCGTGGCCAGCGCGGCCTTCCAGGGGGCGGTGCGCTTGAGGACCAGGTGCGCGCCCTTGGACAGGCGGATGGAGGGGGCCGCGTCCGGGTTCTCCATCTTGCGCAGGTGGTCGACCCAGGGACCGGTCGCGTTCAGGACCAGGCGGGCGTTCACACCGAACTCGGCGCCGTCCACGCGGTCCTTGAGGTCGGCGCCGGTGACCCGGCCGTTCGTGAAGCGCAGGCCGGTGACCTCGGCGTGGTTGAGGACGGCGGCGCCCGCCTCGGCGGCCGCGCGGACCGTCATCAGGGCCATGCGCGCGTCGTTCATCTGGTCGTCGCCGTACACGGCCACGGCCTTCAGGTTGTCCGTGCGCAGCTCCGGCACGTCCTGCGCCGCCTTGGCGGGGGAGAGCAGGTGGCCGACGCCGTCGCCGAAGGCCGACAGGGCCGAGTAGGCGAAGACGCCCGCGCCGAGCTTGGCGGCGCCGTGCGGGCCGCCCTTGTAGACCGGCAGGTAGAAGGTGAGCGGGTTGGCGAGGTGCGGTGCCACCTGGCGTGACACCGCACGCCGCTCGAAGTGGTTCTCCGCGACCAGCTTCACCGCGCCGGTCTGCAGGTAGCGCAGACCGCCGTGGAGCAGCTTGGAGGAGGCGGAGGAGGTGGCGCCGGCGAAGTCGCCGGCGTCCACCAGGGCCACCCTGAGACCCGACTGCGCGGCGTGCCAGGCGGTGGAGATGCCCAGGATTCCGCCGCCGATCACCAGGAGGTCGTAGGACGCCTTGGAGAGACGCTCCCGGGTCTCGGCGCGGCTCGGGGCGCTGCCGGCGGCCGGGGGCGTGCCGAGAGCCGGGAAGGCGGGGCCGCTCTGCAGGGTGGTCATGGTTGCTTAACTCCTCGTCAGCTGAGCTGAGTGCGGTTCAGCTCTCGTCGTCCTCGAGCCAGCCCATGGTCCGCTCGACGGCCTTGAGCCAGTTCTTGTACTCACGGGCGCGGACATCCGCGTCCATGCGGGGGGTCCACTCCGCGGCCCGGCGCCAGTTGGCGCGCAGGTCGTCGGTGGAGGACCAGAAGCCGACGGCGAGGCCGGCGGCATAGGCGGCGCCGAGGCAGGTCGTCTCGGCGACCATGGGGCGCACCACCGGCGCGTCCAGGAAGTCCGAGAGGGTCTGCATCAGCAGGTTGTTGGAGGTCATGCCGCCGTCGACCTTGAGGGCCGCGAGTTCGACGCCGGAGTCCTTCGTCATGGCGTCGGTGATCTCACGGGTCTGCCAGGCGGTGGCCTCCAGGACGGCGCGCGCGATGTGCGCCTTGGTGACGTACCGGGTCAGACCGGCGATCACACCGCGGGCGTCGGAGCGCCAGTACGGGGCGAACAGGCCGGAGAAGGCCGGTACGAAGTAGGCGCCGCCGTTGTCCTCGACCGAGGACGCGAGCGTCTCGATCTCGGCGGCGGAGTTGATCAGGCCCATCTGGTCGCGCATCCACTGCACGAGCGATCCGGTGACGGCGATGGAGCCCTCGAGGGCGTAGACCGGCTTCTTGTCGCCGATCTGGTAGCCGACGGTGGTCAGCAGCCCGGAGTAGGAGTTGATGGCCTTCTCACCGGTGTTCATCAGCATGAACGTGCCGGTGCCGTACGTGGACTTGGCCTCGCCCTCCTCGAAACAGGTCTGGCCGAACAGGGCCGCCTGCTGGTCGCCGAGCGCGGAGGCGACCGGGATGCCGCCCAGGATGTCGCCGAGCTTGCCGCCGGCGACGTCGCCGTAGACCTCGGCGGAGGAGCGGATCTCGGGGAGGATCTGCATCGGCACGCCGATGGACTCGGCGATGCGCTCGTCCCACTCCATGGTGTGGAGGTTCATCAGCATGGTGCGGGAGGCGTTGGTGACGTCGGTGACGTGCTTGCCGCCGTTCACACCGCCCGTCAGGTTCCAGATGACCCAGGAGTCCATGGTGCCGAAGAGGATGTCGCCCGCCTCGGCGCGCTCGCGCAGGCCCTCGACGTTGTCGAGCAGCCAGCGGGCCTTGGGACCGGCGAAGTAGGAGGCCAGCGGCAGGCCCGTCTCGCGGCGGAAGCGGTCCTGGCCGACGTTGCGGCCGAGCTCCTTGCAGAGGGCGTCGGTGCGGGTGTCCTGCCAGACGATGGCGTTGTGCACCGGCTCGCCGGTGTTCTTGTCCCACAGCAGCGTGGTCTCACGCTGGTTGGTGATGCCGATGGCCTTGATGTCGTCGCGGGTGATGCCGGCCTTGGAGACGGCTCCGGCGACGACTTCCTGGACGTTGGTCCAGATCTCGGTGGCGTTGTGCTCGACCCAGCCCGGCTTCGGGAAGATCTGCTCGTGCTCCTTCTGGTCGACGGAGACGATGCGGCCGTCCCGGTCGAAGACGATGCAGCGGCTGGACGTGGTGCCCTGGTCGATCGCCGCGATGAAGGGGCCTGCGGTGTGTGCGTCGGTCACGGTGTGCTCCTGAAGTACGTGTGGTGGTCGGCGGGGCCGCTCAGAACAGCTTGAAGATGTATGCGGCGAGGGCGCCGCCGATCAGCGGTCCGGCGACGGGAATCCACGCGTACGACCAGTCCGAGCCACCCTTGTTGGGGAGCGGGAGCAGCGAGTGCACGATGCGCGGGCCCAGGTCGCGGACCGGGTTGATGGCGTAGCCCGTGGGGCCGCCGAGCGAGAGGCCGATGCCCACCACGACGAGCGCGGTGATCAGGGCGCCGAGGGTGCCGAGGCCGTTGCCGCCGTCGTTGAGGCCCTGCGTGAGGATCGCCAGGACGAGCACGGTCGTGGCGATGACCTCGGTGACGAGGTTCTGGGCGACGTTCCGGATCTCCGGACCGGTGGAGAAGATGCCGAGCACCGGGCCCGCCTTCGGCGCGGCCTTCTGGTCGACCAGGCCCTCCTCGACGGGCTGGGCCTTGAGGATCTCCGGGTCGGTGAGATGGGCCTGGAACTGGCCGTAGTACGTGGCCCACACGAGCACCGCACCGATCATGGCGCCGAGCAGCTGCGAGCCGAGGTAGATCGGCACGTCGCTCCACTTGGTGCCGCCGTCCACGGCGAGGCCGATGGTGACCGCCGGGTTCAGGTGCGCGCCGGAGACGCCGCCCGCGAGGTACGCGCCGGTCAGTACGGCGAAGCCCCAGCCGAACGTGATCGCGAGCCAGCCCGCGTCCTTGGCCTTCGAGCGCTTGAGCGTGACGGCGGCGCACACGCCACCACCGAGCAGGATGAGCACGGCGGTACCGATGGTCTCGCCGATGAAGATGTCGGAGCTGGACACCCGCGACTCCTTTGTCCTTCGTCCAGGGAAAGGCGAACCCCGGGTCCCTCCGGTGGTCCGCGCCCTCAGGTGAGGGCGTTGCCGGCCCTGGCTTGCCCCACTGTAACGCGTAATGCCGTTAGGTGTTCGACAATGCCGACCGGTGGACGCGAGTCTGACCGTGGGGTTACCAACACGTCAAGACTTCTGTAATTGAAAACACGATCGTTATTGATCGTTCTGGGTTATCGCCGGTACCGCAACAAGAGAGCGCGCGGAGCCCCGCCGCACACCGGGCCGGACCCCGCTGGAGCCCCCCTCAGAAACGGCTCGCGCCCAAGTCCCGGGACACCGCCCGCGCGCAGTCCCGCACCGCGGCGATCAGCTCGGGCCGCATCTCGCCCGAAGGGCACACCCGCTCCACGGCCCCCGTGATCCCCACCGCCCCCACCGGCATCCGCCGCCGGTCGTGAATGGGCGCGGCCACGGACGCGATCCCCTCCCAGGTCTCCTCCGCGTCGGCCGCGTACCCGCGCGCGCGAGTGAGGTCGAGGACCTCCTCGAACGCCTCCGGGGCGGTCACGGTGCGCGCCGTGAACGACTCCCGCTCGCACTCGAGCGCCTCGCTGTGCGCCACCGGGTCGTACGCGGCGAGCACCTTGCCGAGCGCCGAGGAGTGCAGCGGCTGCATGGCCCCCACCTCCAGGACCTGCCTGCTGTCGTCGGGCCGGAAGACGTGGTGCACGATCAGCACGCCCTGCTGGTGCAGCACGCCCAGGTACACGCTCTCGCCGCTGGAGCGGGCCAGGTCGTCGGTCCACACCAGCGCGCGGGCGCGCAGCTCGTGCACGTCCAGATAGCTGTTGCCGAGCCGCAGCAGCTCCGCGCCGAGCTGATAGCGCCCGGACGCCGCGTCCTGCTCGACGAAGCCCTCCTGCTGCAGGGTGCGCAGGATGCCGTGCGCCGTACCCTTGGCGAGGCCGAGGGCGGAAGCGATGTCCGAGAGGCCGAGCCGGCGCTCGCCGCCCGCGAGCAGCCGCAGCATCGCGGCGGCCCGCTCGAGCGACTGGATGTTCCGTGCCATCGCAGCCCTGTCCTCCATCCCGTGCCGCGCACACAGTCCGCAGCGAACTCAAGAACGCATTCACCGTTCGACAATGCTGAACACTATCGGTCGTTGCCGACCTGTGGCTAAGGGCGCGTGCGCGGCGTTTCCCGTCGGGCACGGCCGAACGACGACTTCCGGCCACCCGTCTGCCGGTCCGCCCGCTGGGACGCTCTCACGGCCGGACCGGGGTCCCGGCTACTCTGGCCGAGTGCGGGTCCCCGAGGAACCCGCAAAGCCGACAGCCGTCGCACTCCAGGGAGCTCATTCATGGCCTCGTTGCCGACCCCCTCATCCGACTCCGCAGCGGACGCCTCCGCCGGGAGCCGGGCCGACGCCCTCCGCGAAGCACTGGCGACCCGCGTGGTGGTCGCCGACGGCGCGATGGGCACCATGCTGCAGGCGCAGGACCCCACCCTCGAGGACTTCGAGAACCTCGAGGGCTGCAACGAAATCCTGAACATCACCCGCCCCGACATCGTGGCCAACGTCCACCGGGAGTACTTCGCCGCGGGCGTCGACTGCGTCGAGACCAACACCTTCGGCGCCAACCACGCGGCCCTCGGTGAGTACGACATCCCCGAGCGCGTCTTCGAGCTCTCCGAGTCCGGCGCCCGCATCGCCCGCGAGGTCGCCGACGAGTTCACCGCCTCCACCGGGCAGCAGCGCTGGGTCCTCGGCTCCATGGGCCCCGGCACCAAGCTGCCGACCCTCGGCCACGCCCCGTACACCACCCTGCGCGACGCCTACCAGCAGAACGCCGAAGGCATGATCGCGGGCGGCGCCGACGCGCTCCTGGTCGAGACCACCCAGGACCTCCTGCAGACCAAGTCCGCGCTGCTCGGCGCCCGCCGCGCCCTGGACGCCACCGGCGCGAACCTGCCGCTGATCTGCTCCGTCACCGTCGAGACGACCGGCACCATGCTGCTCGGCTCGGAGATCGGCGCCGCGCTCACCGCCCTGGAGCCGCTGGGCATCGACATGATCGGCCTGAACTGTGCGACAGGACCGGCCGAGATGAGCGAGCACCTGCGCTATCTGGCCCGGCACTCCCGTGTCCCGCTGGCCTGCATGCCCAACGCCGGCCTGCCCGTCCTCGGCAAGGACGGTGCGCACTACCCGCTGACCGCCCCCGAGCTGGCTGACGCCCAGGAGACCTTCGTCCGCGAGTACGGCCTGTCCCTGGTCGGCGGCTGCTGCGGCACGACCCCCGAGCACCTGCGGCAGGTCGTCGAGCGGGTGCGCGGGCTCACCCCGACCGCGCGCGAGCCGCGCCCCGAGCCGGGCGCCGCCTCGCTGTACCAGACTGTCCCGTTCCGACAGGACACCTCGTACATGGCCATCGGCGAGCGTACGAACGCCAACGGCTCGAAGAAGTTCCGCGAGGCCATGCTGGAGGGCCGCTGGGACGACTGCGTGGAGATGGCCCGCGACCAGATCCGCGAGGGCGCCCACATGCTCG
The DNA here is from genome assembly GCF_000414115.1 of Streptomyces aurantiacus JA 4570. Lineage (GTDB taxonomy): Bacteria > Actinomycetota > Actinomycetes > Streptomycetales > Streptomycetaceae > Streptomyces > Streptomyces aurantiacus_A. The sequence goes on along the minus strand of NZ_AOPZ01000050.1, from coordinate 64,070 downwards.
ACCTCTGCGTCGACTACGTCGGCCGGGACGGCGTCGCGGACATGCAGGAACTGGCCGGCCGCTTCGCCACCGCCTCCACGCTGCCCATCGTCCTGGACTCCACCGAGGTGCCCGTCATCCAGGCCGGCCTGGAGAAGCTCGGCGGCCGCGCGGTCATCAACTCCGTCAACTACGAGGACGGCGACGGCCCCGAGTCCCGCTTCGCCAAGGTCACCGCGCTCGCCCAGGAGCACGGCGCCGCGCTGATCGCCCTGACCATCGACGAGGAGGGCCAGGCCCGCACCGTCGAGCACAAGGTCGCCATCGCCGAGCGCCTCATCGAGGACCTGACGACGAACTGGGGCATCCACGAGTCGGACATCCTCATCGACACCCTGACCTTCACCATCTGCACCGGTCAGGAGGAGTCCCGGGGCGACGGCATCGCCACCATCGGCGCGATCCGCGAGCTGAAGCGGCGTCACCCCGACGTGCAGACCACGCTCGGCCTGTCGAACATCTCCTTCGGCCTCAACCCGGCCGCCCGCGTCGTCCTCAACTCCGTCTTCCTGGACGAGTGCGTCAAGGCGGGCCTGGACTCCGCGATCGTGCACGCCTCCAAGATCCTGCCGATCGCCCGCCTGGAGGAGGAGCAGGTCAAGGTCGCCCGAGACCTGATCTACGACCGCCGTGAAGAGGGCTACGACCCCCTGCAGAAGCTCATGGAGCTCTTCGAGGGCGTCAACATGAAGTCCATGAAGGCGGGCAAGGCCGAGGAACTCCTCGCCCTGCCGCTGGACGAGCGCCTGCAGCGGCGCATCATCGACGGCGAGAAGAACGGCCTGGAGGCCGACCTCGACGCGGCCCTCGCCGACCGCCCCGCCCTGGACATCGTCAACGACACGCTCCTGGAGGGCATGAAGGTCGTCGGCGAGCTCTTCGGCTCCGGCCAGATGCAGCTGCCGTTCGTGCTCCAGTCCGCCGAGGTCATGAAGACCGCGGTGGCCCACCTGGAGCCGCACATGGAGAAGTCCGACGCCGAGGGCAAGGGCACCATCGTGCTCGCCACCGTGCGCGGCGACGTCCACGACATCGGCAAGAACCTCGTCGACATCATCCTGTCCAACAACGGCTACAACGTGGTCAACCTGGGCATCAAGCAGCCCGTCGCCGCGATCCTGGACGCCGCGCAGGAACACCGCGCCGACGTCATCGGCATGTCAGGACTCCTGGTCAAGTCGACCGTGATCATGAAGGAGAACCTGGAGGAGCTCAACCAGCGCCAGATGGCCGCCGACTACCCGGTCATCCTCGGCGGCGCCGCCCTGACCCGGGCGTACGTCGAGCAGGACCTGCACGAGATCTACGAGGGCGAGGTCCGCTACGCCCGCGACGCGTTCGAGGGCCTGCGCCTGATGGACGCCCTGATCGCGGTCAAGCGCGGCGTCCCCGGCGCCACCCTGCCGGAGCTGAAGCAGCGCCGCGTGCCCAAGCGGGACACGCCCGCGGTGGCCGTCGACGAGCCCGAGGGCCCGGCACGCTCCGACGTCGCCGTCGACAACCCCCTGCCCACGCCGCCGTTCTGGGGCACCCGCGTCATCAAGGGCATCCAGCTCAAGGAGTACGCCTCCTGGCTGGACGAGGGCGCGCTCTTCAAGGGCCAGTGGGGCCTGAAGCAGGCCCGCGCCGGCGACGGCCCGACGTACGAGGAACTGGTCGAGACCGAGGGCCGCCCGCGCCTGCGCGGCCTGCTCGACGAGCTCCAGACCAAGAACCTGCTGGAAGCGGCCGTCGTCTACGGCTACTTCCCGTGCGTGTCCAAGGGCGACGACCTGATCATCCTGGACGAGCAGGGCAACGAGCGCACCCGCTTCTCCTTCCCGCGCCAGCGCCGCGGCCGGCGCCTGTGCCTCGCGGACTTCTTCCGCCCGGAGGAGTCCGGCGAGCAGGACGTGGTGGGCCTCCAGGTCGTCACCGTCGGCTCGAAGATCGGCGAGGCCACGGCCGAGCTGTTCGCGGCCGACGCCTACCGCGACTACCTCGAACTGCACGGCCTGTCCGTGCAGTTGGCCGAGGCGCTGGCCGAGTACTGGCACGCCCGGGTGCGCTCCGAGCTCGGCTTCGCCGGCGAGGACCCGGCAGACGTCGAGGACATGTTCGCGCTCAAGTACCGCGGCGCCCGCTTCTCCCTCGGCTACGGCGCCTGCCCCGACCTGGAGGACCGCGCCAAGATCGCCGAACTCCTGCGCCCGGAGCGGATCGGCGTCGAACTCTCGGAGGAGTTCCAGCTCCACCCCGAACAGTCGACGGACGCGATCGTGATCCACCACCCCGAGGCCAAGTACTTCAACGCCCGCTGAGCCGCCGCGGCGGTGTGCCGCGGTATTCAGAGGCGCTTTGATCCGGGCAGTCGTACACTGGACGGTCCAGCTCAGGCCGGTCCCCTTCTGGGGGGCCGGCCTTCTCGTCCCCTATGGAGGTGCCCGGATGACCAGTACGGTCCCCGCGCTCGGTACCCGAACGGCCGAAGGCTCCGCCCTGCAGGCCGTTCTCCTCGACATGGACGGAACCCTCGTCGACACCGAGGGCTTCTGGTGGGACGCCGAGGTGGAGGTCTTCGCCGCGCTCGGGCACGCGCTCGACGAGTCCTGGCGGGACGTCGTGGTCGGCGGGCCCATGACCCGCAGCGCCGGCTTCCTCATCGAGGCCACCGGCGCGGACATCACCGTCCCGGAGCTGACCGTCCTGCTCAACGACGGCTTCGAGGACCGCATCAGCCGCGCCCTGCCGCTGATGCCCGGGGCCGCGAGACTCCTCACCGAACTCGCCGCCCACGAGGTGCCCACGGCGCTCGTGTCCGCCTCGCACCGGCGCATCATCGACCGGGTCCTGGACTCCATCGGCGCCCACCACTTCCGGCTGACCGTCGCCGGCGACGAGGTGGCCCGCACCAAGCCGCACCCCGACCCCTATCTCCTCGCCGCCTCCCGCCTGGGCGCGGACCCGGCCCGGTGCGCCGTCATCGAGGACACCGCGACGGGTGTGGCCGCCGCCGAGGCCGCGGGCTGCCGCGTGGTGGCCGTGCCGTCCGTCGCGCCCATCGCCCCGGCCGTCGGCCGGACCGTCGTGCCCTCGCTCGAAAACGTCGACCTGCGGTTCCTGCACGGCCTGATGGGCGCCTGAACCGGCCGCCGTTGGCCGAAATCCCCTGGCCCCAAGGCCAGTTGAAAGTGTGACCTTTCCCACTTGTGCGAGGGTCGACAGGGAATCCCTCCTGTGCAGGAGAGCCCTTACTCCCTGATGGGGGCATGACCTTGTGTCCTGATTGGGCCTCCCGTGCACGAAACCTTCCGGTGTCGGGTTATCGGTGCGTCCACGCCCCGTATCACTGTGTGATGGAACCCCGACTCCGGTCTCCTCCAGCGCCTCCGCTGGTGCGGACTAATCTCGTCGCGAGAACATCGCGTCACCCCCCCGTGCACCATCAACCCCACCCCGCCGTTGCCGGAAACACGGGACCAAGAGCTCTGGAGAACGTCCAGCATGAACCGCAAGACTTTGGTGCTGCCGGCCCTCATAGGTCTGCTCGCCCCCACGCTCGCCGCGTGTGGCGGTTCGGGCAGCGGGGACGGCGACGACCCCATCGCGGTGGGCACCACGGACCGGTTCGCCGTATCGAAGGAGGTCCCGGCTCCCTTCGACCCGGCGTACTCCTACGACGCCGGAACCTGGAACGTGCTGCGGCAGACCCTGCAGACCCTCATGGCCCTGCCGCGCGGGGGCGGCGAGCCGGAGCCCGAGGCCGCGCAGAAGTGCGGCTTCACCGACACGGGCAACGAGCGGTACGCCTGCACCCTGCGCAAGGACCTGAAGTTCGCCGACGGCAAGGCGCTGACCGCCGCCGACGTGAAGTTCTCCATCGAGCGCGTCCGCGACATGAAGATGGCCAACCCCAGCGGTTCCAACGGCCTGGTGGCGAACGTGGAGACCATCGAGGTCCAGGGCGACCGGGGCATCGTCTTCCACCTCAAGAGCCCGGACGCGACGTTCCCGTACAAGCTCGCGACGCCGACCGCGGGCATCGTCAGCCCCGATCACTACAGCAAGAAGAAGCTGCGTGACGGCTTCGAGGTGGACGGCTCCGGACCCTACAGCGTCAAGTCGGAAGTGAAGAACGACCAGGTCGTCAAGGCGGTCTTCACCAAGAACCCGAACTACAAGGGTTCGTTCGAGCCGGAGAACGACAAGATCGAGCTGCGGACCTTCGTGAACGCCGCAGGCATGGGCAAGGCGCTCGACAGCGGCGACATCGACCTGATGACCCGCACCATGTCGCCGCAGCAGATCAAGAAGCTCGACAACAGCCCCGGCAAGGACATCGACCTCGTCGAGATGCCCGGCCTGGAGATCCGCTACCTCGCCTTCAACACGAACGCGCCGACCGTCAAGAACAAGGCCGTCCGGCAGGCCATGGCGCAGATCGTCGACCGCGGCGCGCTCGCGGGCAACGTGTACGGCAAGACGGCCGACCCGCTGTACTCGCTGGTGCCGACCACCATCACGGGCCACTCCAACTCGTTCTTCAACAAGTACGAGCAGCCGGACCCGAAGAAGGCCAAGTCGATGCTCGACGCGGCCGGTATCGACACGCCGGTCAAGCTGACCATGCACTACACCACCGACCACTACGGTCCGGCCACGAAGAAGGAGTTCGAGACGCTGCAGCAGCAGCTGAACGACAGCGGCCTCTTCGACGTGCAGATCAAGGGCGAGATCTGGAACACCTTCCGCCCGGCGGAGCGCGAGGGCAAGTACGACGTCTACGGCATGGGCTGGTTCCCGGACTTCCCGGACGCCGACAACTTCCTCGCGCCGTTCCTCGACGAGGACAACTTCCTCGGCTCGCCCTACCGCAACAAGACCATCAACAACGAACTGATCCCCACCTCCCGCCGTGAGGCCGACCGCCTCAGCGCCATCAAGAGCATCGAGAAGATCCAGGACATCGTCGCCGAGGACGTTCCGGTGCTCCCGCTGTGGCAGGGCAAGCAGTACATCGCCGCCCGCGACGACATCACGGGTGTCGAGTGGGCTCTCAACTCCGCTTCGAATCTGCAGCTGTGGGAGCTCGCCCGCGGTGTGAGCGACTGACCGGCGCCGCACCCGAGTACGGAACAACGACAAGGCACGCAAGTGAAAATGCGCAACCAGTGGCTGGCCCTCCCCCTCACCTCGGGCCTGGCCGCGACCCTGCTGACCGGCTGCGGATCGGAGTCCGGCGGCTCCGCCAAGGACAGCGACTCCGTGGTGGTGGGGATGTCCGACGACGTCCTCGCCACCGACCCGGCGTCCGGTTACGACCCGGGCTCGTGGCTGCTGTTCAACAACGTCTTCCAATCGCTCCTGAGCTTCCCCAAGGGCGCGACGGAGCCGGAGCCCGAGGCCGCCCGCAAGTGCGGCTTCACCGACCAGCAGACCAAGGTCTTCAGCTGCACGCTGCGTGACGGCCTGAAGTTCAGCAACGGCAACGAGCTCACCTCGAAGGACGTCAAGTACTCCTTCGACCGCATGCGGAAGATCGACGTCGACGGGGGCCCGGCGACGATGCTGCCGATGCTCGACAGGGTCGAGACGCCGGACGCCAAGACGGTCGTCTTCAAGCTGAAGTTCCCCGACGCGACCTTCCCCAGCAAGATCGCCTCCGGTGCCGGCTCCATCGTCGACCACCGCGAGTACCCGATGGACAAGCTCCGCACGGACGGCGAGGCCGTGGGCTCGGGGCCGTACAAGCTCGACTCGTTCGACAAGGACGAGGCCGACTTCTCGGTCAACTCCGGCTACAAGGGCAGCGCCAAGACCCGCAACGAGGGCGTGACCCTGCGCTTCTTCCACGGTGACCGCAAGGGCCTGAAGCAGGCGATCACCGACCACGAGGTCGACGTCGCCTACCGAGGACTCGCCGCCGCGGACATCGCCGACATCGAGAAGAACACCTCCGACAACAAGATGGAGGTCGTCGAGGGCACCAGCGCCGAGGTGCAGCACCTGGTCTTCAACATGAAGGACCCGATGGCCGGCAAGCCCGGCCTGCGCAAGGCCATCGCCTACCTCCTCGACCGCGAGGCGCTCGTCGACCAGGTGTACCGGGGCACGGCGACGCCGCTGTACTCGATCGTCCCGGCCGGCGTCGGCGGCCACAACACCGCCTTCTTCGACACCTACGGCGCCCGCCCGCAGCGCGACAAGGCCGCCGCCGCGCTGCGCGAGGCCGGCATCGACGGCAAGGCCAAGCTGACGCTGTGGTCCACGCCGTCCCGCTACGGCCCGTCCACCGACGAGGAACTGCGCGCGATAGCCAAGCAGCTCAACGCGAGCGGTCTGTTCGAGGCGGACGTGAAGTCCGTGGAGTTCGAGCAGTACGAGAAGGACATCAAGGCCGGGAAGTACGGCGTCTACGTCAAGGGCTGGGTGCCCGACTACCCGGACCCGGACAACTTCACGCAGCCGTTCTTCGGCAAGGACAACGTCCTGCTGAACCGCTACGAGAACAACACCATCACCGGCAAGATCATCCCGAACACGGCCGCGCAGAGCGACCGCACCGCGACCGACACGGACTACGGCAAGCTCCAGGACATCGTCGCCGACGAGCTGCCCATCATCCCGGTCTGGCAGGCCAAGCAGTACGCGGTCGTCCGCGAGAACGTCTACGGCGTGGAGAACTGCCTGGACGCGTCGACCGTGTTCCGGTTCTGGGAGCTCAGCAAGGGCTAGTCGCCGCGCCGAGCACGAAGGAGGGGGCGGTATCCCGCACGGGATACCGCCCCCTCGCTCGTCGTACGGCTCCGGCCGACTACTGCGCCCCCGGCCGGACCAGGCCGCTCTCGTAGGCGTACACCGCCGCCTGCACCCGGTCGCGGAGACCCAGCTTTGTCAGGACGTGCCCCACGTGCGTCTTCACCGTCGTCTCGCTGACGAACAGGTCCGCGGCGATCTCGGCGTTGGACAGCCCCCGCGCCACCAGCTTCAGCACCTCGACCTCACGCTCGGTCAGCGTGTGCAGCGTGTCGGGCACGGGCTCGTCCCCGGACGGCAGATGCCCCGCGTACTTGTCGAGGAGCCGCCGCGTGATGCTCGGCGCGAGCATCGCCTCACCCGCGGCGACCACGCGAATGGCCTGCACCAGTTCGTTTGCCGGCGCGTCCTTCAGCAGGAACCCGCTGGCTCCCGCGCGCAGCGCCTCCACCACGTACTCGTCGAGGTCGAAGGTGGTCAGGACCAGGACCTTCGCCGGGCCGTCCCGGCCGGGCCCGGTGATCTGCCGGGTGGCCTCGACCCCGTCCATCCGGGGCATACGGATATCCATCAGGACCACATCGGGCTGCAGCGCCCGCACCTGATCCAGAGCCTGCAGGCCGTCTCCGGCCTCGCCGACGACCGCGATGTCCTGCTCGGCCTCCAGGATCATCCGGAAACCCGTGCGCAACAGCGGCTGGTCATCGACCAGTAGGACGCGGATGGCCACGTAACTCTCCTTCGCCTAGCCCGGGCCCATTCTGCCCTGCTCCTCCGCGCGCGACTCCGGCGCCCTCACCGGAAGCGGATACGGCGGGGGAGTGCCACCGAATTCCGGACAGACCGCCTGGTGGTCGCACCAGCCGCACAGCTTCGTCGGGCGCGGCCGCCACTCGCCCGTCTCCGTGGCCAGGACGATCGCCTCCCACAGCGCGAGCAGCTTGCGCTCGACCCGCTCCAGATCGGCCTCGACCGGGTCGTACGTGACGACGTCGCCGCTGCCGAGATAGACGAGCTGCAGACGGCGCGGGATCACGCCCTTCAGGCGCCACACCACGAGGGCGTAGAACTTCATCTGGAACAGCGCGCCCTCCGCGTACTCGGGGCGGGGGGCCTTGCCGGTCTTGTAGTCGACGATGCGGACCTCGCCGGTGGGGGCGACGTCGACACGGTCGATGATGCCGCGCAGCTTCAGGCCCGAGGCCAGCTCGGCCTCCACGAACAGCTCCCGCTCCGCGGGCTCCAGGCGCGTGGGGTCCTCCAGCGTGAACCACCGCTCGACCAGCTTCTCCGCGTCGGCCAGCCACTGGGCCACGCGCTCGCCCCCGCCGTCGTCGGCGAACAGCTCGGCCAGCTCCGGCTTGGCCTCGCGCAGGCGGTCCCACTGGCCCGGGACGAGCGCCTTGGCCCGCGGCGCGGTGCGCTCCGTCGCGGGCGCGTCGAAGAGTCTTTCCAGGACCGCGTGCACCAGCGTGCCGCGCGTCGCGGCCTCGCTCGGCTTCTCCGGCAGCTTGTCGATCACCCGGAAGCGATACAGCAGCGGGCACCGCATGAAGTCGCTCGCGCGCGAGGGCGACAGGGACGCCGGGCGCGCGGCGACCCCGACGACGTCGGTCCTGGTTTCCATGACGTCAGACCCTACGACCCGCCACTGACAACGGCCGCATACCATCGACGACAGACCCTCCCGCCCTGCATGATCGTGCGTGTACCGCGCCACAGCAGGAGCGGGGGACGCTTCGAACGAGGGGACATCGTGGACGAAAGCGGCGGCAGCGGCAGGCCGCAGTCCGAGCAGGCGCCCGCCCGGGCGGAGGACGCGCCCGCCCAGGCGGAAGACGCGCCGTCCAGCACGTCCCGGCCCGCGCCCGACCACCACAGCGCCGACGACCCCCGCCCGGCGGAGAGCCCGACGGACCCCGAGGCCCCCCACGGCACCGGCGAGGACCCCGGCGCGCCGGCGAGCACGCCCCGCCCCGGGACGCCCGACCACCGCGGCGACGCCGCCCCCGACTCGGCGGAGCCCCCGGCCGCCGATCACCCCGCCCCCGCGCGCCCGACCACCCCCGTCTCCGTACGCAAGGAGCACCCCGCCGACGGAGACGGCGACGCGGACCGGCGCGACAGCGCCCCGCCCGCGCGGGCCCACGCCCACCACTCCGGAGAGCCGCCCAAGGAACAGCCCAAGAACCCCGGCGGCGGGCTGCTCATGGGGCGGCCCTTCGGAGTGCCCGTGTATGTGGCGCCGAGCTGGTTCCTGGTCGCCGCGCTGATCACCTGGGTGTTCGGCGGGCAGCTCGACCGCGTGCTGCCCGAGCTCGGCAGCGCCCGCTATCTCGTGTCACTGTTCTTCGCGGTCGCCTTCTACGCCTCCGTGCTCGTGCACGAGCTGGCCCACACCGTCGCGGCCCTCCGCTTCAAACTGCCCGTGCGCCGCATCCAGCTCCAGTTCTTCGGCGGCGTCAGCGAGATCGAGAAGGAGAGCGAGACCCCGGGACGCGAGTTCGTGCTCGCGTTCGTCGGCCCGCTGCTCTCCCTCGTCCTCGCCGGTGTCTTCTACGCCGGCATGCGCGCCGTGGAACCCGGCACCGTACCGGGCGTCCTGCTCGCAGGACTGATGATCTCCAACCTCATCGTCGCCGCCTTCAACCTGCTGCCCGGCCTCCCGCTCGACGGCGGCCGCATGCTCCGCGCCGTCGTCTGGAAGATCACCGGCAAGCCCATGAGCGGCACCATCGCCGCCGCCTGGGTCGGCCGCGCCCTCGCCATCTCCGTACTCGTCGGCCTGCCCATCCTCAACCAGTCCGGCGCCCTCGGCGGCGAGACCCAGGACATCGGCGGCATGGACACCGTCACCGACGCCCTGCTCGCCGCGATCCTGGCCGCCATCATCTGGACCGGCGCCGGCAACAGCCTGCGCATGGCCCGCCTGCGCGAGCACCTGCCCGAGCTGCGCGCCCGCGCGCTGACCCGGCGCGCCGTCCCCGTGGAGACCGACACCCCGCTCTCCGAGGCGCTGCGCCGCGCCAACGCGGCGGGCGCCCGCGCCCTGGTCGTCGTCGACCCCGACGGCGACCCGCTGTCCGTGGTCCGCGAGGCGGCGATCGTCGGCGTCCCCGAGCACCGCCGCCCCTGGGTCGCCGTCAGCGGTCTCGCCCAGGACATCACCGAAGGCATGCGCATCCCGGCGGAGCTGGCCGGCGAGGAACTCCTGGACCGGCTGCGCTCGACCCCCGCGACCGAATACCTCGTCGTCGAGACCTCCGGGGAGATCTACGGCGTCCTGTCCGCCGCGGACGTCGAGCGCGCCTTCGTCAAGGCCATGGCGAGGCCGAACTGAGGGGACGCCGCCGGCCCCGTACGGACGCGGTGGTCGGCGGCCCCCGCCGTGGCCGGTAGGCTGGTCACATGTCCGAACCGACCGGTGCCGCCCGCCGACGCGGGCCCTTCAAGGTCGGGGACCAGGTCCAGCTCACCGACCCCAAGGGACGCCACTACACGTTCACGCTCGAGGCCGGGAAGAACTTCCACACCCACAAGGGTTCCTTCCCGCACGACGAGCTGATCGGCGCTCCCGAGGGCAGTGTTGTCCGCACCACGGGGAACGTCGCCTACCTCGCGCTGCGCCCCCTGCTCCCCGACTACGTCCTGTCCATGCCCCGCGGCGCCGCCGTGGTCTACCCCAAGGACGCGGGGCAGATCCTGGCCTTCGCCGACATCTTCCCCGGCGCGCGCGTCGTGGAAGCGGGCGTCGGCTCCGGCTCGCTCAGCGCCTTCCTGCTGCGCGCCATCGGCGACCACGGCATGCTGCACTCCTACGAGCGCCGCGAGGACTTCGCCGAGATCGCCCAGCAGAACGTGGAGCGCTACTTCGGCGGCCCCCACCCCGCCTGGCAGCTCACCGTCGGCGACCTCCAGGACAACCTGTCCGACACCGAGGTCGACCGCGTCATCCTCGACATGCTGGCCCCCTGGGAGTGCCTGGAGGCCGTCTCCAAGGCCCTCGTGCCCGGCGGCATCCTGTGCGCGTACGTCGCCACGACCACGCAGCTCGCCCGGACCGTCGAGTCGATCCGCGAGATCGGCGGCTTCAACGAGCCGACCGCCTGGGAATCGATGATCCGCAACTGGCACATCGAGGGCCTGGCCGTCCGCCCGGACCACCGCATGATCGGCCACACCGGCTTCCTCCTCACCGCCCGCCGCCTCGCGGACGGCGTCGAGCCGCCCATGCGGCGCCGCCGCCCCGCCAAGGGCGCCTACGGCGAGGACTACACCGGCCCGAACGCCGACGGCGGCAGCCCCCGCTGACCCCGCACGCCCGGGCCGCACGACTCGTACGCCCGGCGTACACACAACGCACCGGCGCCGCCGCCGAGTTCCCGCAAGCCCGCGCGGAACTCGGCGGCGGCGCCGTCCTGTTGGACGCGTGTCACCGCACCGGACCCCGGTGTTCCCCGGCGGTGTGAGGTGTGGCACCATGCTGGCCACCGCACCGGCACAGCCCTCACAGGAGACACTCCTCGTGCAGCACCCCGCCGTCCCGGAACTGGCCCACACGGTGGACCGGCCGTGGGCCACCCGTCCCATCCACTGGGTGGCCACCGCCGCCGCCCTGGCCGCCGTCGTCGCGGCCTCCGGCTTCCTGCAGCCCGACCGCGCCACCGCCGCCCAGACCGACCCGAAGCCACAGCCCAGGAGCGCCCCGGCGCCCGCACCCGACCCGGCCGCCGTGACGTACCCCCTCGAATGCGGCCCCGTGAAGCCCGTCGTCGCCAAGAAGACCACCGGCGACCTCGACGGCGACGGCCGCCCCGAGACCGTGGCGGCCGTGCACTGCCAGGCCGGCTCCGGCACCCCGCCGGACGCCGTGTACGTCATCACCCGCCCCCGGGAAGGCAAGCCGCGCGTCGTCGCCACCCTCGTCGACGCCAAGGACCGCCGCACGGTCGCCGCCCTCGCGGTACGCGCCGGCGCCGTGACCGCGACCCTGCTCGGCTACTCCTCGCCCGACGTGCCCCGCTACCGCCCCGACCTCCGCGAGGAAGCCAAGTGGCGCTGGCAGAACGGCGCGTTCACCCGCTCGACACCCGCCGCGGCCGGCAGCGCCTGACGCCTCGCGCGCCCCACCGGCCGCCCCCGCGACGGCGCGAGGACGGCGCGGACATCAAGTGGGGCCCGTGGTTACCTTCGTACGGTAACCACGGACCCCCCTTTCGCTCACTCAGCGAAACTATTCGGTCACTCTGCGTCCGGCCCGTAGACCTCCACCCTGTCCGAAACTCGCCGTACGTGAATACAGTCACCCGGGCACTCCTTCGCGGAGTCGGTGACATCGCGGAGAAGCGGCAGCGGCACGGGCGTTGTCGCCCCGGGCGCCTGCAGCAGCTCGTCGTCCGCGCTCTTCACATAGGCCAGGCCGTCAATGTCCAGCTCGAAGACCTCGGGCGCGTACTGGGCACAGATGCCGTCGCCGGTACACAGGTCCTGATCGATCCAGACCTCGAGCAGATCATGGCTTTCGCCGGCGCTCTCCGCCTCGTGCTGCACGGTCATCTCTCCTGCCGAAACTGCGTCGAGCAGGGCCGACTTTGCTGCAAGTCCGGCCAGCCCTGACGGGTGTTGAACAGTTCGACCCTACAACCGGCGGCTTTCCGATGTTGTTGGGTGGGTATTCCCCTGGCGTGAGGGAGAGCGCAAGGGTGAAGATCGGACACACCCCCACCGTCTTTGTGATCTAGGGGTTTCAATCAGCACCCACCCAGGTAGGGTCAGGAAGCGTCCAGCTCCCCTTGGAGGAGGTGAGGACCGTGGCAGCCCACGACGACGACATCAACCGCGGCATCCGGCCGGGGCGAGGGTCTGAGGACCCAGCCGGTCAGGTTGCCTATCTCGAGCAGGAAATCGCCGTCCTGCGACGCAAGCTCGCCGACTCTCCGCGTCATACGAGGATTCTCGAAGAGCGGATCGTCGAGCTGCAGACCAACCTGGCAGGCGTGTCCGCACAGAACGAACGGCTCGCGAACACGCTCCGCGAGGCCCGCGACCAGATCGTGGCCCTCAAGGAAGAGGTCGACCGGCTCGCACAGCCGCCGGCCGGCTTCGGAGTCTTCCTCACGGCGAACGAGGACGGCACCGCCGACATCTTCACCGGCGGCCGCAAGCTCCGCGTGAACGTCAGCCCGAGCGTCGAACTCGACGACCTCAGGCGCGGCCAGGAAGTCATGCTCAACGAAGCGCTCAACGTGGTCGAGGCCATGGAGTACGAGAGCGTCGGAGACATCGTCACCCTCAAGGAGATCCTCGAGGACGGCGAACGAGCCCTGGTGCTCGGTCACACCGACGAGGAACGGGTGGTGAGGCTCGCCGAGCCGCTCCTGGACGTCACCATCCGTCCCGGAGACGCCCTCCTGCTCGAGCCCCGCTCCGGCTACGTCTACGAGGTCGTACCGAAGAGCGAAGTGGAAGAACTGGTCCTCGAAGAGGTCCCGGACATCAGTTACGACAAGATCGGCGGCCTCGGCGGCCAGATCGAGATGATCCGCGACGCGGTCGAGCTCCCCTATCTCTACCCCGACCTCTTCAAGGAGCACGAACTGCGGCCGCCCAAGGGCGTCCTGCTCTACGGACCGCCCGGCTGCGGCAAGACGCTGATCGCGAAGGCCGTCGCCAACTCCCTTGCCAAGAAGGTCGCCGAGGTCACCGGACAGCCCGCGGGGAAGAGCTTCTTCCTCAACATCAAGGGCCCCGAGCTCCTCAACAAATACGTCGGCGAGACCGAGCGCCACATCCGCCTGGTCTTCCAGCGCGCACGCGAGAAGGCGAGTGAGGGCACCCCCGTCATCGTCTTCTTCGACGAGATGGAATCCCTCTTCCGCACCCGCGGCAGCGGCGTCAGCTCGGACGTGGAGAACACCATCGTCCCCCAGCTGCTCGCCGAGATCGACGGTGTGGAGGGCCTGGAGAACGTCATCGTCATCGGCGCCTCCAACCGCGAGGACATGATCGATCCGGCCATTCTGCGGCCCGGACGCCTCGACGTGAAGATCAAGATCGAGCGCCCGGACGCCGAGGCGGCCAAGGACATCTTCGCCAAATATCTGACCGAACGCCTGCCGCTGCACTCCGACGACCTCGCCGAGCACAGCAGCGACAAGGGCGCCACCGTGCACGCCATGATCCAGTCGGTCGTCGAGCAGATGTACGCCGAATCCGAGGAGAACCGCTTCCTCGAAGTCACGTACGCCAACGGCGACAAGGAAGTCCTCTACTTCAAGGACTTCAACTCCGGCGCCATGATCGAGAACATCGTCGGCCGCGCCAAGAAGATGGCCATCAAGGCTTTCCTCGAGCAGAACCAGAAGGGCCTCAGGGTCTCTCACCTCCTCCAGGCTTGCATCGACGAGTTCAAGGAGAACGAGGACCTGCCCAACACCACCAACCCGGACGACTGGGCCCGTATCTCCGGCAAGAAGGGCGAACGGATCGTATACATCCGCACGCTCGTCACCGGAAAGCAGGGCGCCGACACCGGACGCTCCATCGACACGGTGGCCAACACCGGTCAGTACCTGTAGGCGAAAGGGCGGCTGCGGGTGCCCTCCACGGGTACCCGCAGCCGACTGTTTTCCGCCGGTCGCGGGCGCCTCGCAGCCGCGTCACCAACCGAGCGAGAGCAAAGCAGGAAATGATCTCCCCACCAGCGCAAAGGCGTTCTAGGCTCTTCCGTACCGCCGAGTCGCGCAGTGCGGGGACGGGCACCGCACACGCACCGGAGAACCAGCGGTACTTGAGCGGCGCCCCCGACCGAGGGCGCCGCCGGGCAAGGAGGGCCGCATGACCGTACGGCGAGTAATGGGCATCGAGACGGAGTACGGCATCTCCGTCCCCGGCCACCCCAACGCCAATGCCATGCTCACCTCGTCCCAGATCGTCAACGCCTACGCCGCGGCGATGCACCGGGCGCGACGCGCCCGCTGGGACTTCGAGGAGGAGAACCCGCTGCGGGACGCGCGGGGCTTCGACCTCGCCCGCGAAGCCGCCGACGCCAGCCAGCTCACGGACGAGGACATCGGCCTCGCCAACGTGATCCTCACCAACGGGGCACGCCTCTACGTGGACCACGCGCACCCCGAATACAGCGCGCCTGAGGTCACCAACCCCCGCGACGCCGTCCTCTGGGACAAGGCCGGCGAGCGGATCATGGCCGAGGCCGCCGAGCGGGCCGCCGCACTCCCCGGCGCCCAGCCGATCCACCTCTACAAGAACAACACCGACAACAAGGGCGCCTCCTACGGCACGCACGAGAACTACCTGATGAAGCGGGAGACCCCCTTCTCGGACATCGTGCGCCACCTCACGCCCTTCTTCATCTCCCGGCAGGTCTTCGCCGGGGCAGGGCGCGTCGGCATCGGCCAGGACGGCCACGAGCACGGCTTCCAGCTCAGTCAGCGCGCGGACTACTTCGAGGTCGAGGTCGGCCTGGAGACCACCCTCAAGCGGCCCATCATCAACACCCGCGACGAGCCGCACGCCGACGCCGAGAAGTACCGCCGCCTGCACGTGATCATCGGCGACGCGAACCTCTCGGAGATCTCCACCTATCTGAAGCTCGGCACCACCTCGCTGGTCCTCGCCATGATCGAGGACGGCTTCATCGCGGTCGACCTGGCCGTCGACCAGCCCGTCCGCACCCTCCACCAGGTCTCCCACGACCCGACCCTCCAGCGCCTGGTCACGCTGCGTAGCGGTCGCACACTCACTGCGGTACAGCTCCAGATGGAGTACTTCGAGCTGGCCCGCAAATACGTCGAGGAGCGGTTCGGCGCGGACGCCGACGACCAGACCAAGGACGTCCTCACCCGCTGGGAAGACGTCCTCAACCGCCTGGAGAACAACCCGATGAGCCTCTCCGGAGAGCTCGACTGGGTCGCCAAGCGAGAGCTGATGGAGGGCTACCGCCGCCGCGACGGCCTGGACTGGGACGCCGCGCGCCTGCACCTCGTGGACCTCCAGTACGCGGACGTACGCCCGGAGAAGGGCCTCTACAACCGCCTCGCGGCCCGCGGCAAGATGAAGCGGCTCCTCGACGAGGGCGACGTCGAACGGGCCCGCACCAAGCCGCCCGAGGACACCCGCGCCTACTTCCGCGGCCGCTGCCTGGAGCAGTACGCCGACGACGTCGCCGCGGCCTCGTGGGATTCGGTCATTTTCGACCTGCCGGGCCGGGACTCACTCCAGCGCGTCCCGACCCTGGAGCCGCTACGCGGAACGCGTAATCACGTCAAGGAGCTGCTCGACCGGTGCCGCACGGCGGAGGATCTGGTCCGGGTGCTGTCCGGGGGCTGAAAGGCGGCTGAAAGCCCGAGCGCCGGGGAATCACAGAGGTGGGCCCCGCACGTTGAACGAAGTGCGGGGCCGATGTCAGACCCGGCTTGTAAGGTCTGATCAAGAAACGTCGAACCGAGCGGGGTGAGCTAGATGGCGACCAAGGACACCGGCGGCGGACAGCAGAAGGCGACGCGCTCCACCGAGGAGGTCGAGGAGCAGGCGCAGGACGCGCAGGCTTCGGAAGACCTCAAGGAGCGCCAGGAGAAGCTGAGCGACGACGTGGACTCCGTGCTGGACGAGATCGACGACGTCCTGGAGGAGAACGCGGAGGACTTTGTGCGGTCCTTCGTTCAAAAGGGCGGCGAGTGACCCAGCCTTCACTTCGAAGGCAGTATCGCGCGGCGCCGCTCGGCGTCGGCATCATGATCACCGGATCGCGACCGGCGCGCCGGACCAGGGAGCGAGGTGCCCGAGGGGTGCTTCCACGCCTCGGCGGCGCAGGTGGATCACTGTGACGGGACGGGTAGGGTCCCTGTCGTACTGTGCTTCAACTGCGATGCGGCGATCGGCAAGTTGGGAGATGATCCCGGCACCTTGCGCCGGGCCGTCAGCTACCTGGAAGGAAACCCGTGGAAGCCAACACTCGTAGCACCGGGCGTCTGCCGGCCGCCTTCCTGACCCCAGGTTCGTCGTCCTTCATGGACTTCCTCACGGGGCACCAGCCGGACATGCTGCCCGGCAACCGGCAGTTGCCCCCGACCCAGGGCGTGATCGAGGCGCCGCACGGCACGACCATCGTCGCGACGACGTATCCCGGTGGCGTGGTGCTCGCCGGGGACCGGCGGGCGACGATGGGCAATGTCATCGCGCAGCGTGACATCGAGAAGGTCTTTCCCGCCGACGAGTATTCGGCGGTCGGCATCGCCGGCACGGCGGGTCTCGCCGTCGAGATGGTGAAGCTCTTCCAGCTGGAGCTGGAGCACTTCGAGAAGGTCGAGGGGGCGACGCTCTCCCTGGAGGGCAAGGCCAACCGCCTGTCGACGATGATCCGGTCCAATCTGGGCATGGCGATGCAGGGCCTCGCGGTCGTCCCCCTCTTCGCGGGGTACGACGTGGACCGCGCCAAGGGCCGCATCTTCTCGTACGACGTGACGGGCGGCCGCAGCGAGGAGAAGGGCTTCGCGGCGACGGGTTCCGGCTCGGTGTTCGCCCGCGGAGCGATGAAGAAGCTGTACCGCGACGACCTGACGGAGGAGCAGGCGACGACGCTCGTCGTGCAGGCGCTGTACGACGCCGCGGACGACGACTCGGCGACGGGCGGCCCCGATGTCGCCCGGCGGATCTATCCGATTGTCACGGTGATCTCCGAGGAGGGTTTCCGGAGGCTGACGGAGGAGGAGACCTCCGAGGTCGCGCGCTCGATTCTGGCGCGGCGTCTTGAGCAGCCGGACGGCCCCCGGGCCGCGCTGCTCTGAGTGCCCCCGTTGTTGTTGTGAATTTTTGACAGAAAGGGACGGATAGCCGGTGTCGACGCCGTTCTATGTCTCACCCCAGCAGGCCATGGCCGACCGGGCGGAATACGCCCGCAAGGGCATCGCCCGCGGTCGCAGTCTGGTCGTGCTGCAGTACGCCGATGGCATTGTGTTCGTCGGTGAGAACCCGTCCCGTGCGCTGCACAAGTTCAGCGAGATCTATGACCGGATCGGTTTCGCCGCGGCCGGTAAGTACAACGAGTACGAGAACCTCCGCATTGGCGGCGTCCGGTACGCGGATCTGCGCGGGTACACGTACGACCGTGACGATGTGACGGCCCGCGGCCTGGCGAATGTGTACGCGCAGACGCTGGGCACGATTTTCTCCAGCAACGCGGAGAAGCCCTACGAGGTCGAGCTGGTCGTGGCCGAGGTCGGCACGACGCCGGACGGCGACCAGATCTACCGGCTGCCGCACGACGGTTCCATCGTGGACGAGCACGGCTCGGTCGCGGTGGGCGGCAATGCCGAACAGATCAGCACGTATCTCGATCAGCGCCACCGCGACGGCATGACGCTCGCCGAGGCGCTGAAGCTCGCGGTGCAGTCGCTGTCGCGGGACACCAACGGCAGCGAGCGGGAGATCCCCGCGGAGCGCCTCGAGGTGGCGGTCCTGGACCGGACGCGGCCGCAGCAGCGGAAGTTCAAGCGGATCGTCGGCCGTCAGCTGGAGCGGCTCCTCGGTGAGGACGGCGCGGCGGCCGCGGACGACGAAGCGGAGTCGGACGGCGGTTCCGGCGCGGACACGGATTCCGGCTCTGGCTCGGATTCCGGTTCGGACTCGGGGTCCGGTTCGTCCGAGAAGTAGCCCCAGGAGCAGTCTCAGCCCCGCGTCCCCGCGTCCCGGCGTTCAGCGTCGGGACGCGGGGCTCTGTGCTGTGGAGCCGCGGACGACGAGGTCCACGGGCAGTGGTTCGGGCTCGGGGGTGCGGCCGCCGAGGACGGCGATGAGGGTGGCCATGCCCTGTTCGCCGAAGCGTTCGGCGGGCAGGGCGACGGTG
The DNA here is from genome assembly GCF_000414115.1 of Streptomyces aurantiacus JA 4570. Classification (GTDB taxonomy): domain Bacteria; phylum Actinomycetota; class Actinomycetes; order Streptomycetales; family Streptomycetaceae; genus Streptomyces; species Streptomyces aurantiacus_A. The sequence goes on along the minus strand of NZ_AOPZ01000050.1, from coordinate 45,433 downwards.
GTCAGTTCCGGTTCGACGGCGGTGGCGAGGGTGAGGTCGTCGAATCCGGTCACGCTGAGGTCGTCGGGCACGTGCAGGCCCAGTCGGCGTGCGGCCTTGCAGGCGCCCGCGGCGAGCACGTCGTCGTCGCAGATCACGGCGGTGGGGCGGGGGCCGGGCGTGGTGAGGGCGGCCTCCGTGGCGGTGCGGGCCTCGTCGACGGCGAGAGCGGCCCTGGCGGTGCGCAGGGTCGCGCCGCTGCCCCGCAGGGCGGTGGTGAGGGCGTCGCGGCGCACGTCGAAGGTCCAGGAGCTGACGTCGGCGGCCAGGTGCAGGAGATCGCGGTGGCCGAGGGCGAGGAGGTGTTCCGCGGCCTGGCGCATGCCGTCGGCGATGTCGAGGTTGACGGTGGCGGCGCCGAGGCTGTGCGCGGGGTCGCTGTCGAGCATGACGAGGGGGAGTTCGTCGCCGCGGATCGTCGCGAGGGCTTCGGAGGCCATGGAGGAGGCCAGGACGCCGTCGAGGGAGGCGCGGGCGGAGTCGAAGGGGTCGCGGGCGGGGGCGGTGACGTCCGGGGTGGGGTAGAGGACGACGCCGAAGCCGTGCCGGGCGGCGACGCGGGCGGCGCCGGTGTGCACGCGGGCGAAGAACTCGTTGGTGAGCGCGGGCACGACGAGGAGGGCGGTGCGGGTGCGGCCGAGGCGGAGGTTGCGGGCGGCGAGGTTCGGGCGGTAGCCGAGCTCCCGGGCGGCGGCGCGGACGCGTTCGGCGGTGCGTTCGGCGACGCGGCCCTGCCATTTGTCGCCGAGGACGAGGGAGACGGTGGCCTGCGAGACGCCGGCGGCACGGGCGACGTCGCGGCTGGTGGGGCGGGGGGCCGCGGTCTCGTGCTGGGGTCCGGCCACGGACGCCTCCTGCTGGCTGTGGGCCCCGGCGGGTGGCCGGGGGTGGTGTGCGGTGAGCCCGGGCGGGCCGGTCGGGGCCCGTGGACCGATGGACTGGTGGACAGCGCACATGGTACGTATGACCCGCGAAGTTATACGTACAACGTGAGGCGCCACGGCGCGCGGGCGGGGCGAGGAGAGGCTGGCTGATGGCGTCCGGATACGGCGAGATCCTGCGTGCGCGGTATGCGACGCGGCTGCTGGTGGGCACGTTGGTGGGCCGGCTGCCGAACGCGACGGCACCGATCGCCATCGTGCTGTTCGTCCGGGCCGAGGGCGGCTCGTACAGCCTGGCGGGCGCGCTCGCCGCCGTGTACGGCGTGGCCAACGCCCTCGGCCAGCCGCTGCTCGGCCGGCTCGTGGACCTCTACGGCCAGCCGCGCGTCCAGCTGCCCGGCGCCGTCGTCTCCGCCCTCGCCATGGCGGCGCTGGCCTGCACGGGCCCGGACTCGATCGCCCTCGCGTACGGCGCGGTGGCCGTGGCGGGGCTGTCCACGCCGCCCCTGGAGGGCGGCCTGCGCGCGCTGTGGCCGGATGTCCTGCGCGGCGAGAAGCAGGTGCACACGGCGTACGCCATGGACGCGGTGGCCCAGGAAGTCATGTTCACCGTCGGACCGTTGCTCGTCACCGGGTGCGTGGCGCTGTGGTCGGAGCGCGCGGCCCTGCTCGTCGTGAACGTGGTGGGGGTGCTCGGCGCCCTGTCGGTCGTGGTGTCCAAGCCCTCGCGCCGGTGGCGTTCGCAGGCGCGGGAGGCGCACTGGCTGGGGGCGCTGCGCTCCCCGGGCCTGCTCGCGCTGCTCGGGGCGTATCTGTTCGTCGGCATGGCGCTCGGCTCCATCAACGTCGCCGGTGTCTCGTACGCGGACGGGCACGGCGGGGACGCGGTGTACGGGTGGCTCATCGCGGCGCTGGGGCTCGGCGGCCTGGTCGGCGGCGTGCTGTACGGGGCGCGGCAGTGGGGCGGCGTACCCGAGAAGCGGCTGACCGTGCTCGTGGCGCTGCTCGCGCTCTGCTATCTGCCGCTGATGCTCACGCCGGGCGCGGTCGCGATGACGGCGCTCGCGGCGCTCGCGGGGCTGTTCCTCGCGCCGTCGCTGGCGTGCGCGTTCATCGTCGTGGACCGGCACGCCCCGCGGGGCACGGTGACGGAGGCGTTCTCCTGGCTGGTGACCACGTTCATGGTCGGTTCCTCGCTCGGAACCGCCGGGGCGGGTCCGGTCGTTGAACGGGGCGGCACGGTGTGGGGGTTCGCGGTGCCCGGGCTCGCGGGTGCGGCGGCGCTGGTCGTGCTGCTCGCCACGGGGCGCGTGCTCGCCGCGGGCGCCGACCCGGGTGCCGACATGGGCGGGACTGTTGACGGTTCATCGGAAACTGATCGAAACGGTGCCGCCGAACCCGGTTTCAGTGCGGGGCATCGGGCGTAATGTTCAGTCATGGACCGCCGCATTTTCGGGCTGGAGAACGAGTACGGCGTCACGTGCACGTTCAGGGGACAGCGCCGTCTGTCGCCTGACGAAGTGGCGCGCTACCTCTTCCGCCGTGTTGTGTCATGGGGCCGCAGCAGCAACGTCTTTCTGCGGAACGGCGCCCGTCTGTATCTCGACGTGGGCTCACACCCGGAATACGCCACACCCGAGTGTGACAACGTGACCGAGCTGGTGACCCACGACAAGGCAGGCGAGCGCATTCTGGAGGGCCTCCTCGTCGACGCCGAACGCCGCCTGCACGAGGAGGGAATCGCGGGCGACGTCTATCTCTTCAAGAACAACACCGACTCGGCGGGAAACTCCTATGGTTGCCACGAGAACTATCTCGTGGCCCGGCACGGGGAGTTCTCGCGTCTCGCGGACATCCTCATTCCGTTCCTCGTCACCCGGCAGTTGCTGTGCGGCGCCGGCAAGGTGCTGCAGACCCCGCGCGGCGCGGTGTACTGCGTGAGTCAGCGCGCGGAGCACATCTGGGAGGGCGTCTCGTCGGCGACGACACGCTCACGGCCGATCATCAATACGCGTGACGAACCCCACGCGGACGCCGAGCGCTATCGCAGGCTGCATGTGATCGTCGGGGACTCGAACATGTCCGAGACGACCATGCTCCTGAAGGTCGGCGCGACCGATCTCGTGCTGCGGATGATCGAAGCGGGCACGGTGATGCGGGACCTGACGCTGGAGAACCCGATCCGGGCCATCCGCGAGGTCAGCCACGACATCACGGGCCGCCGCAAGGTCCGCCTGGCCAGCGGCCGGGAGGCATCCGCCCTCGAGGTGCAGCGGGAGTACTACGAGAAGGCGGTCGACTTCGTCGAGCGCCGTGGCATCCGCACCGGCACGGTCGAGCAGGTCCTCGAACTCTGGGGCCGGACGCTCGACGCGATCGAGACCGAGGACCTGGACCGCATCGCCACCGAGATCGACTGGGTGATGAAGTACAAGCTCATCGAGCGGTATCGCGCCAAGAACAATATGACGATGTCGCACCCGAGGGTCGCGCAGATAGACCTGGCGTACCACGACATCCACCGCCGCCGGGGGCTGTACTACCTCCTGGAGAAGAAGGGCCAAGCCGCGCGGATCTGCAACGACTTGAAGATCTTCGAGGGCAAGTCGGTGCCGCCGCAGACCACCCGGGCGCGGCTGCGCGGCGACTTCATCCGCCGTGCCCAGGAGCAGCGCCGGGACTTCACGGTGGACTGGGTGCACCTCAAGCTGAACGACCAGGCGCAGCGCACCGTGTTGTGCAAGGACCCGTTCCGTTCCGTCGATGACCGGGTGGAGAAGCTGATCGCCGGAATGTGAGCCGTGGTCGGCCGCCGGATGACCGACTTGTGGTCGGTGAGCGGGCGGTTTGTGGTCGGTGAGACGCCGGGGCGTTGTGGGAACGCAACGCGGGGCGCCGTACGTTCCTCGTACGGCGCCCTTCTCACTGCGTAGAGTTGCGCGCACGCCAACCACAAGATCGATCGATACGAGGCCCCCACCGTGCGCCGACGCTCACTTCTCCTGGCCGTTCCGGCCGGCCTGCTGACCCTCGCCGGATGCGGCGACGACGACAAGTCCGACAAGGCCAAGACCAAGGACAGCCCGTCTCCTTCGAACTCGACGCCGCCGAAGGCGAAGATCGTCGACGGGCCGGTGCCCGCCGTGACGAAGGGCACCAAGTTCGGCGAGAAGCCCACGGTCGCCAAGGGCTCCGGCAAGCCGTCGTCCGACCTCGCCGTGAAGACCCTCGTCGCGGGCAAGGGCGTCGAGGTCGCCAAGGGTGACTATCTGCAGGCTCACTACCTCGGGCAGATCTGGGACACGGCCAAGGTCTTCGACAATTCGTACGACCGCAAGGCGCCGACGATCTTCCCGATCGGCGTCGGCCAGGTCATCCCGGGCTGGGACCAGGGCCTCGTCGGCCAGAAGGTCGACAGCCGCGTCGAGCTCGCCATCCCCCCGGTCCTCGGCTATGGCAAGCAGGGCAACAAGCAGGCGGGCATCAAGGGCACGGACACCCTGGTGTTCGTCGTCGACATCGTGAACACGTACGGCCCGAACAGCTCCGCCAAGGGCAAGGAAGTCGCCCAGGACAACAAGGACCTGCCGAAGATCGGCACGGACACCGACGGCAAGGCCCCCAAGATCGACGTCCCGAAGACGGACGCCCCGACCAAGGTCGTGTCGAGCTACGTCATCGAGGGCGACGGCGACGAGGTCAAGGAGAGCGACACGCTGCTCTGCCAGTACGAGGGCGTGCTGTGGGCGGACGGCAAGGAGTTCGACTCCTCGTACAAGAGGAAGCAGCTCGCGCAGTTCTCGCTGGCGCAGGTCATCCCCGGCTGGCGTGCGGGTCTGAAGGGCAAGAAGGTCGGCAGCCGCGTCCTGGTCGTCGTGCCCCCCAAGGAGGGGTATGGGGACAAGCCGCCGCAGGGCAGCTCCATCAAGAAGGACTCCACGCTGGTCTTCTCCGTGGACATCCTCGCCAAGATGTGACCCCCCGCGGCACGGATGCGAGACTGTCCCGGTTGCCCATCACGCACATGAGCAGGAGTTATTCGTGAGCATCGACAAGCCCGAGGTCGACTTCCCCGTCGGTGAGCCGCCCACCGAGCTGCAGATCAAGGACATCTGGGAGGGTGACGGCGCCGTCGCCAAGGCGGGCGACCTCGTCAAGGTCCACTACGTGGGCGTGGCCTTCTCCACGGGTGAGGAGTTCGACGCGTCCTGGAACCGCGGCAACCCGCTGCAGTTCGAGCTCGGCGCCGGCCAGGTCATCTCCGGCTGGGACCAGGGCGTGCAGGGCATGAAGGTCGGCGGCCGTCGCGAGCTGACCATCCCGGCGCACCTGGCGTACGGCGACCGCGGCGCCGGCGGCGGCCGTATCGCCCCGGGCGAGACGCTGATCTTCGTCTGCGACCTGGTCTCCGTCTGAGCCACTTCTGGGCGCGTCCGCGTCCGACCGGAAGTGTCCGGTGAGGGCCCATGCCTGCTCTGGCGTGGGCCCTCCGGTGTCTCTTCACCACCCCCAACGCGAGCCCTTCGGGGACGCACCTCCTGCCCTCGGCTTTTGCCGCGACACCCCGTAGCGGTACGGTCGTCGACCGGGAGAGAGAAAGGGCGTCGATGGCCATTGCCAAGGCCGAGCGGCTGATGAATCTGGCGCTGTGTCTGCTCGGGACGAGGCGGCCGCTCAGCAAGCGTGAGCTGCGCGAGTCCATCGAGGCATATGTCGAGGCGTTCGGGCCGGGGCCCGGTGCGCCCTTCGGGCCGGGCCGGAGCGCGCTCTCCGGGCCGGGGGGCGGGTCCGAGGACTCCTTCAACCGCATGTTCGAGCGCGACAAGGACGACCTGCGCGAACTCGGCCTGGTCATCGAGACGGTGGAGAACCTGGACGGCGAGGTCGGCTATCTGGCCCGCCGCGACAGCAACCGCCTGCCGCCCATCACGCTGGACGCCGAGGAGGCCGCCGCGCTCGGCCTGGCCGCGAAGGTGTGGCAGCAGGCCCGGCTCGCGGGCGCCGCGAGCGGCGCACTGCAGAAGCTGCGCGCCGCCGGACTGCCCGAGGACGTCGACCCCTACGAGGCGCACGGCGCCCTGGAGCCGCGCATCCCCGTGCACGAGGCCGCCTTCGAGCCGCTGATGCTGGCCTGCCGCGACCGGCGCCCCGTCGTCTTCGACTACCGCAAGGCCACCGCCGCGCGCCCCGAGCAGCGCCATGTGGAGCCGTGGGCCCTGGAGTGCTGGCGCGGGCACTGGTATCTGGCGGGCTGGGACCGCGACCGTGAGGCCGAGCGGGTCTTCCGGCTCTCCCGCATCACCGGGAAGGTCCGCTCGCGCGCCGGGAAGTTCCGGGCCGAGGTGCCCGACGTGGTCACCGTGCGGGAGACCGTGGCGAGCTGGGCGGGGGAGAGCGCGGACCGCACCGCCCTGATCCAGCTGCGCAAGGGCGCCGGATATCCGCTGCGAGCGAAGGCCGTGGGCTCCCGGGAACTCGGCGAGGGCTGGGACGAGTTGGAGATTCCGTACGGGCACGGGCTCGACGCGTGGCTGGTGGAGTTCGGGCCCGACGTGGTGGTCCTGGAGCCCGCGGAGCTGCGGGCCGATGTCGTGGACCGGCTGCGTGCCGTGGCCAAGGGCTGAGGGGGAACGGAACTAGCAATGGCCGCGAACGCCATCGATCAGACCAGGCGGATGCTGTCCCTGGTGACCTATCTGCGCGAGCGCCCCGGGGCGCGCGTCGGCGACGTCGCCCGGGCCTTCGGCATCACCCAGGACGAGCTGATCTCCGACCTGGACGTGCTGCCGCTGTGCGGGACCAGCTTCCGCGGCGGTGACCTCCTGGACATCGACACCGACGGCGAGCGCATCTGGTGGCACAACCCCGATGACGTCGCCGAGCCGCTGCGGCTCGCCGCCGACGAGGCCACGGCGCTGCTCGTGGCCGCCCGCGCGGTGTCCACGCTGCCGGGCCTGCGCGAGAGCGACCGGCTCGCGCTGCTGCGCGCGACGGCGAAGCTGGAGGAGGCGGCGGGCGAGGCGGCCGGGGCCAGCTCACGGCTCTCGGTCACCTTCGAGTCCGAGGGCGGGGTCTTCGCCGATGTGGACCGCGCCATCTCCGAGCGGCGCAGACTCTGGATCCGCTACTACTCCCCGGCCCGCGACCAGCTCACCGAGCGCGAGATCGACCCGATCCGGCTCGTCAGCGTCGGCCACACCTATGTGGAGGCGTGGTGCCGCCGCTCCGAGGCGCGCCGCACCTTCCGGCTCGACCGGGTCGCCGAGATCAAGATCCTGGACGAGCCGTCCGCGCCGCCCGAGGTCGAGCTGCGGGACCTCTCCGCGGGCCTGGTGCAGCCTGCCGCCGAGGACCCCGAGGTCGTGGTGGAGGTCGGCCCCGGCGGCCGCTGGGTCGCCGAGTACTACCCCCACGACAGCGCGGAAGAGCTCCCCGAGGGCGGCCTGCGCATCACGCTGCGCACCCCCGACCCGGCATCGCTGCGCCGCCTCGCGCTGCGCCTGGGCCGCGACGGCCACATCGTCTCGCCCCAGGACCTGGCGGACAACGCCCGCCGCGCGGCGCGGGAGGCGCTGGCGGCGTACGAAGAAGGCGAACAGAGCTGAGGAGAGTTGCCCAGTATGTCACTGATGCCCCTTACGCCCCATTCAGTGGCCGCGGTCCTCTTCAAGGCCGCCTGCCCCGACTGCCGCGCGCGGTTCGAACTGTCCGCGGGGGCGCTGCGGCTGGCCATCGGCGCCAGTCGGCGCACCACCTTCTACTCCTTCACCTGCCCGGAGTGCGGCAACGCCGTGCGCAAGCCCGCCGGTGAGCGCATCGTCGAACTCCTCACCGGGGGCGGGGTGCGGACACTGCGGCTGCACTCGACCGTCTAGGCTCGGCACATGTTCTGGGCGATGCTGGCGGTGGGCGCGGGGTTCTTCGGCCTCGCCGTCCTGAGTGTGTTCGCGATCAAGGTCTTCGTCGAGGCCCAGCGGCTCGGCCGTCAAGTGAGCGAGACCACACAGCAGATCAACCGCGCCGCCGAGGACCTGGAGAAGGCCGCGGCCGGGGTCGCCCGGGCAGGCCGGGACCTCGGCTGAACGGCGCCTTCCGCCCGATGTCGGGTGGCGAGGTCCGACCGCTCGCGGCGCGCGGCGCGGTGCGGCCTGTCAACTCCCCTTACCAGGCGGGTACGCTGCTGAAGCGGCCCGAAATGTGAGGCGCGGGCCGCAACTGGGAGTATGCACGGGGATTGCCCTGCGTTTACTCCAGGGGGTTACGATCGCTGGCAAGCCCGGTGGTCGGACGACTGTCCGACAGCCGGTCCCGAAATCTGACGCCTCGGTGAAGAAGGTAGACAGCTATGGGTAGGCTCGGCCCCACCGAGATCATCCTGATCCTCGTCGTCCTGGTCCTGCTCTTCGGTGCGAAGAAGCTGCCGGACATGGCCCGATCCCTCGGCAAGTCGGCGCGGATCCTCAAGAGCGAGGCCAAGGCGATGAAGTCGGACGGCAAGCAGGACGAGGCGGCCCCCGCCGACCCGCCCGCGCCCGCCGACCAGCCCGCTCCGCAGCAGCGCACCATCCAGGCCGCGCCCGGCGACGTGACCAGCTCGCGTCCCGTCACCGAGCCGACCGACCAGACGACTAAGCGCTGATCCAAGGCCGGCGCCGACAAGCTGGCCTGCCGCACGAGATGAGGACGTGGGTTGCTTAAGTCTGCCCGCAAGAAGGAGCGGGATCCCGAAGGGCGTATGCCGCTTGCGGACCACCTGCGCGAGCTCCGCAACCGGCTTGCCAAGGGGCTCCTCGCCATCACGATCGTGTCGATCGTGGCGGCTTTCTACAGCCAGCAGCTGATGGACTTCCTCTCCGACCCCGTGCCGCGCTGCAAGGGGGGGCTGGGCGAGTCCACCGGCGGCTCCTGTGCCGTCGTCTCCTACACCAAGCTACTGTCGCCGTTCACCACGACGGTGAAGGTCAGCCTCATGGCGGGCATCGTCCTCTCCAGCCCGGTCTGGCTGTACCAGCTCTGGGCCTTCGTCGCGCCGGGGCTGCACAAGAGCGAGCGCAAGTACACCTACGCGTTCGTCGCCGCGGCCGTGCCGCTCTTCTTCGCCGGTGCCTGGCTCGCGTACGTGATCATGCCGATCAGCATGCGCGTGCTCCTCGGCATCACGCCAGACGGCGCGTCCAATATCCTCGAGATGGACGACATCCTCGACTTCAGCGTCCGGATGGTCCTCGTCTTCGGCGCCTCCTTCGAACTGCCCCTGCTGCTCGTGATGCTCAACATGACGGGCATGGTCACCGGGCGCCGCATGCTCGGCTGGTGGCGCGGCGTCGTGATGGGCGTCTTCGTCTTCGGCGCGGTCGCCACGCCCACGACGGACCCCGTCGGCATGCTGGCGCTCGCCGGTCCCATCGTCGTCCTCTACTTCCTCGCCGTCGGCTTCTCGATCCTGAACGACAAGCGCCGCCGCCGCGCGGACCCGGACGCGGAACTCGACGACGACGAGGCCGCCGACCTGGACCTCACCCCGGCCCCGGTCGACGAGATCGAGCCGGTCCCCGCGTCCAGCGCCCTGCCGGAACAGACCAACGGCAGCGGCTCCGAGCCCCGCACCTCCCGGTACAACGGGTACGACGACGTCACCTGAGGGGCCCGCGACTGGTTGCCGCGGCGTACCGCCTTGTAGGGTCCGCCCGTGACCAGCGAGATCACCCTCTTCGTCAATCCCACGGCGGGCCGTGGCCGCGGCGCGCATGCCGCGCAGCCGGCCGCGGCCGCCCTGCGCGCGGCCGGATTCTCCGTACGTACCGTCATCGGCGAGGACGCCGGGGACGCGCTGCACCGGGCCCGCGCCGCGGTCGACGGCGGCACCGGGGCGCTGATAGCCGTCGGCGGCGACGGCATGGCGAGCCTCGCCCTGCAGGCCGTCGCGGGGACGCGCACCCCGCTCGGGGTGATCGCCGTGGGCACCGGCAACGACTTCGCGCGGGCCCTCGGCCTGCCCGTGCGGGAGCCCGCCGCCGCGGGTACCGTCGTCGCCGCCGCGCTGAAGGAGACGCGGATACGGGATGTCGATCTGGGGCGGGTCGGTGCCACCTGGTTCGGGACGGTGCTCGCCTCCGGCTTCGACTCGCGGGTCAACGACCGCGGCAACCGCATGCGGTGGCCCAGCGGGCGGTTCAAGTACGACCTCGCGATGATCGCGGAACTGGCCGCGTTCAAGCCGGTCCCGTACCGCATCACCCTGGACGACGGCGACGTGCGCGAGGTCGAGGCGACGCTGGTCGCCATCGGCAACGGATCGTCGTACGGCGGCGGCATGAGGATCTGTGCCGGGGCCGACATGAGCGACGGGCTCTTCGACGTCACCGTGGTCGGCGACTGCAGCCGGACCATGCTGCTCAAGGTCTTTCCGCGGGTCTACCGGGGCACGCACCTGGACCACCCGAAGGTCACCGTGCACCGGGCCGCGAAAGTGGAGGTCGCGGCGCCGGGGACCACCGGGTACGCGGACGGCGAGCGGCTGGGGGAGCTGCCGCTGACGGCGCTGTGCGTGCCGGGGGCGGTGCGGGTCCTCGGGCCCTGAGACGGGCCTGAGGCGGCCCTGAGCCGGGCCTGAGTCGGACCCTGAAGCGGACCCGGAGGTGGCTTCCGCCGCTGCGCCGGGTCGCGCGTGTCACCGGCCCGTACGTCCGTGACCTGCGGTTTCTCTCCGGTCCCGATAAAGATCGTCCGTTGTCAGTGGTGGCCGGTAGGCTCGAAAGCACGATGACAGAGGACCTCTCACCGGCCGAGCGGTATGCGGCAGCGCGTCAGCGTGCTGCCGAGCAGGCCACCGCGCTCGCGGACTTCCGCGAGATGTACGAATTCGGCCTCGACCCCTTCCAGATCGAGGCGTGCCAGGCGCTCGAAGGCGGCAAGGGCGTGCTCGTGGCCGCCCCCACGGGCTCCGGCAAGACGATCGTCGGCGAGTTCGCCGTGCACCTCGCCCTCCAGCGGGGCAAGAAGTGTTTCTACACCACCCCGATCAAGGCGCTCTCCAACCAGAAGTACGCCGACCTCGCCAAACGGTACGGCGCGGACCAGGTCGGCCTGCTCACCGGCGACAACAGCGTCAACTCCGAGGCACCGGTGGTCGTGATGACCACCGAGGTCCTGCGGAACATGCTGTACGCGGGCTCCCAGTCCCTGCTCGGCCTCGGCTATGTGGTGATGGACGAGGTGCACTACCTCTCGGACCGCTTCCGCGGCGCCGTCTGGGAGGAAGTGATCATTCACCTCCCGGAGTCGGTCACTCTCGTGTCGCTCTCGGCCACGGTGTCGAACGCGGAGGAGTTCGGGGACTGGCTCGACACGGTCCGCGGCGACACCGAAGTGATCGTGTCCGAGCACCGCCCGGTGCCGCTGTTCCAGCACGTGCTGGCGGGCCGCCGGATGTACGACCTCTTCGAGGAGGGGGAGGGCCGGCGCAAGACGGTCAACCCCGACCTGACGCGGATGGCCCGCCTGGAGGCCAGCCGGTCCTACAACCCGCGGGACCGCCGCAAGGGCAAGATGGTCCGCGAGGCCGACCGCGAGCGGGAGCGCAGGTCGCGGTCGCGGATCTGGACGCCGGGCCGGCCCGAAGTCATCGAGCGCCTGGACGCCGAAGGGCTCCTGCCCGCCATCACGTTCATCTTCAGCCGCGCCGGCTGCGAGGCCGCCGTCCAGCAGTGTCTGTACGCGGGCCTGCGCCTGAACGACGACGAGGCGCGCCTGCGGGTGCGCGAACTCGTCGAGGAGCGCACCGCCTCCATCCCGAACGAGGACCTCCACGTCCTCGGCTACTACGAATGGCTGGAGGGCCTGGAGCGCGGCATCGCCGCCCACCACGCCGGCATGCTGCCGACCTTCAAGGAGGTCGTGGAGGAGCTGTTCGTGCGCGGCCTGGTGAAGGCCGTGTTCGCCACCGAGACGCTGGCACTCGGCATCAACATGCCCGCGCGCAGCGTGGTCCTCGAAAAGCTCGTGAAGTGGAACGGCGAACAGCACGCCGACATCACCCCGGGTGAGTACACGCAGCTCACCGGCCGCGCCGGCCGCCGCGGCATCGACGTGGAGGGCCACGCGGTCGTGCTGTGGCAGCGCGCCATGAACCCCGAGCACCTGGCGGGCCTCGCGGGCACCCGCACCTACCCCCTCCGCTCCAGCTTCAAGCCGTCGTACAACATGGCGGTGAACCTGGTCGAGCAGTTCGGCCGGCACCGCTCGCGCGAGCTCCTTGAGACGTCCTTCGCGCAGTTCCAGGCCGACAAGTCGGTCGTCGGGATCTCCCGCCAGGTGCAGAAGAACGAGGAGGGCCTCGACGGCTACAAGGAGTCGATGACCTGCCACCTGGGGGACTTCGAGGAGTACGCGCGGCTGCGCCGCGAGCTCAAGGACCGCGAGAACGAGATCGCCAAGCAGGGCGCCGTCCAGCGCAGGGCCGCCGCCGCGGCCGCCCTGGAGAAGCTCAAGCCGGGCGACGTGATCCATGTGCCCACGGGCAAGTACGCGGGCCTCGCCCTGGTGCTCGACCCCGGGCTGCCCGCGGGCCGGGCCAACGGCCACCGCGGCTTCGAGCACCAGGACGGCCCGCGCCCGCTGGTGCTCACCGCCGAGCGGCAGGTCAAGCGGCTCGCGTCGATGGACTTCCCGGTGCCCGTCGAGGCCGTGGAGCGGATGCGCATCCCCAAGTCGTTCAACGCGCGCTCCCCGCAGTCCCGCCGCGACCTCGCCTCGGCGCTGCGCACCAAGGCCGGGCACATCGTGCCCGAGCGGCACCGCAAGGGCCGTTCGGCGGCCGCCGACGACCGCGAGATCGCCCGTCTGCGCGCCGAGTTGCGGGCCCACCCGTGCCACGGCTGCGACGAGCGCGAGGACCACGCCCGCTGGGCCGAGCGCTATCATCGCCTGCTGCGCGACACCGCGCAGCTGGAGCGCCGCATCGAGGGCCGCACGAACACCATCGCCCGCACCTTCGACCGCATCGTCGCGCTGCTCACCGAGCTCGACTATCTGCGCGGCGACGAGGTCACCGAGCACGGCAGGCGCCTCGCCCGGCTCTACGGCGAATTGGACCTGCTGGCGAGCGAATGCCTGCGCGCGGGCGTGTGGGAGGGCCTGTCGCCCGCCGAACTGGCCGCGTGCGTCTCGGCGTTGGTGTACGAGGCCCGGGTCGCCGACGACGCGCTCGCACCCAAGCTGCCCTCCGGCAAGGCCAAGGCGGCGCTCGGTGAGATGGTGCGCATCTGGGGGCGCCTGGACGCCTTGGAGGAGGAGTTCCGGATCAGCCAGACGGAGGGCGTCGGGCAGCGTGAGCCCGACCTGAACTTCGCCTGGGCGGCGTACATGTGGGCGGGCGGCAGCGGCCTCGACGAGGTCCTGCGCGAGGCGGAGATGCCGGCCGGGGACTTCGTGCGCTGGTGCAAGCAGGTCATCGATGTGCTCGGGCAGATCTCGGCGGCGGCGCCGCGCGAGGGCAGCACGGTCGGGAAGAACGCGCGCAAGGCCGTGGACCAACTCCTGCACGGAGTCGTGGCGTACAGCTCCGTCGGCTGACGTACAACGGCGTTCAAGTGGCCCCCGTCGGGTGAACCGGCGGGGGCCGCTGCCGTCCCCGCGTCCGGTGCGCCCACCGGGGGCGCGCCGTGGCTGAAACGTCCCCCTCCGTGACTCCATGCGATTATGTGGTTGCCGCGCGTGCAAATGGGGCAGAGTGTAGGCCCCTCGGGAGGCGCTCGCAGAGGGTTGCCGAATATGACTCCAGCGTGATGCGAGCGGACTAAGCTCGCCCGGAGCGCGGCGAGTTGAACGAGTTGCGACAGATTCGCGCGCTTGTTCCCAGATATTCGATAGTTCGTTTTCTTCGCGCGGGGCGAATCCCCGGCGAACCCTCACATCCCCCACGTTTCCGACGTCCCCAACTTCCTCCCCAAGACGAGTGTTCAGAGGGCATACATGGTGAGTGTTCAATCGCCTCCCGGTGGCCGAGAAGTCCCTTACGCACGCGTGCTGTTGCTGCCCGCCATGCTGATGGCCGCGGCGACGGGAGCCGCCGTCGCCGCGGTGACGGAGCCGGCCCGGATCGCGGTCGGCTGGTGCGGCGCCATCGCCACGCTCGTGGTCATCGCCGTCGGCTCCGAGGCGGCGCGCCGCGGCCGCGTCCTCCGGAACCTGCGCAGGAGCCACGCGGCGCAGACCGCCCACCTGGAGCACCGCATCGCGGCCCTCGACGAGGACACCGTCCGCCTGGGCAGTGAGCTGCTGCCCGAGACCCTGCACCGGGTCCGGCAGGGCGAGGCCCCCTCGGAGGTCATCCGCCACGTCATCGACGGCGACGAGACCAACCGCCGGCTGCCGCAGTCCCAGCGCATCCTGCTGCGCGCCATCCTGGACACCCTGGACCGCGAGGAGGCGATGCGCGAGAACTCGCAGCGCGCCTTCGTCAACATCGCGCGGCGCGTGCAGTCCATCGTCCACCAACAGGCCGCGGAACTGCGCGACATGGAGGAGTTCCACGGCCGCAACCCCGAGGTCTTCGACGACCTGCTCCGCATCGACCACGGCACGGCCCTCATCGGCCGCCTCGCCGACTCGATCACGGTGCTCGGCGGCGCCAGGCCGGGACGCCAGTGGCCCAAGCCCGTACCGCTGTTCAGCGTGTTGCGCGGCGCCATGTCCCGGATCCTGGAGTACCAGCGCGTCGACCTGCACTCCATCGCCAAGGTCAACATTCACGGCACCAAGGTGGAGCCGCTCATCCACGCCTGCGCCGAACTGCTCGACAACGCCACGCGCTACTCGCCGCCGCAGACCCGGGTGCACGTCACCGCGGTCGAGGTGCAGACGGGCATCGCCGTCGAGATCGAGGACGGCGGCGTCAGCCTCAGCGAGGAGGCCCGCGCCCGGGCCGAGCGGATGCTGGAACGGGCCCAGCAGGGCATGGACCTGAACGACCTCGGTGAGACACCGCGCCTCGGCATGGCCGTCGTGGGCCGGCTCTCGCAGATGTACAACCTCCAGGTGTCGCTCAGGCAGTCGGCGTACGGCGGCGTCCGCGCCGTCCTCATCGTGCCGCGCGACATGCTCACCTCCGAGCCGGCGCCCGGCCTCGCGCACGGCATCGGTGCCGCCGCCGTGCCGCGCGTGAACGCCGACGGCACCATCATCGAAGAGGCCCGCGACATCCGCCGCAAGAAGCCGCGCAAGGTCACCACGGTGCCGCGCCCCTCCATGCCGCTCAGGGCGTCCATGGAGGACGACATCCCCGAAGTCACCGAGTGGACGGCCAACGGCCTTCCGCAGCGCAGGAGTCGGGTCAAGATGTCGCTCAGCGAGCGCTACGCGCAGGAGGCCGAGGCCCAGCGCCGCGCCGAGGCGGCCATGGCCGCCGGGCCCCCTCCACCGCCGCAGCCGGCGCAGCAGGAGGAGAAGGAGCCCGGTCTCTGGATCGAGGCATTCATGAAGGGCGTGAACGGCGAGGACCCCGCCGGGGGCGACCGCCCGCACGACCCGGCGGCCCCGCAGCAGGTCCGCAACCAGAACGACCACGGCAGCACCGACAACGCCGACGAGGGGGGCTGGAAGTGATCCAGCAGCGGGCCAACTTCGACTGGATGCTCAAGGAGCTCGCCGACGGCGTGCACGGGGTCCGGCAGATCGTGGTGCTCTCCGCCGACGGACTGCGCATCGCGCGCCACGGCGGCGACCCCGACGGAGCCGACCGCCTCGCCGCCGCCTGCGCCGGGCTGCAGAGCCTCGCCGCCGCCGTCGCCACCGAGATCCCGGAGAGCGACGGCAACGGCAAGATGCGCATGGTCATCATCGAGGTCAACGGCGGCTACTTCTACATGATGGCCGCGGGCGCCGGCGCGTATCTCGCCGTGCTTGCCGAGGAGACCGTCGACGCGGGACTGATCGGCAACCGCATGCGGGACCTGGTCGTCCGGATCGGCGCCCACCTCACGAGCCCGCCCCGGCGAGACGGGCAGGCCGTATGACTCATCCGCAAGACCCCCCGCAAGACGCCATCCCCGAAGGACCGGACGGTTTCCCCGGCCTCGACGGCCCCGATGACCGCTTCCAGGCGGAGGTGCCCGTCCGGCGTGAACGCCGCACTCCCGAGAACCCGGAGAGGCTCTACATCCTCACCGGCGACGACTCGGAGCGGGCACCGCTCGACCTG
The DNA here is from genome assembly GCF_000414115.1 of Streptomyces aurantiacus JA 4570. Classification (GTDB taxonomy): domain Bacteria; phylum Actinomycetota; class Actinomycetes; order Streptomycetales; family Streptomycetaceae; genus Streptomyces; species Streptomyces aurantiacus_A. The sequence continues at coordinate 29,314 of NZ_AOPZ01000050.1, read as the reverse complement.
GTCACGCTGATCGTCGCCAAGGACGACCCGGCCCCGACGGCGCAGCCCGAGCAGACCGCCGTGCTGCGGCTGTGCCGGACACCGCTGTCCGTCGCGGAGCTCTCGGCCTACATGGCGTTGCCGGTCAGCGTGGTGACCGTGGTCCTCACGGACCTGCTCGCGGCCGACTTAGTGCAGGCGCGCGCACCCGTCGTGCGCTCCGCGCTCCCCGACCGTTCCCTTCTCGAAGCGGTGATGCATGGACTTCAAAAGCTCTGACACGCTCACCAACGGCGCGATCACCGGGCCCAGCGAGCGGGACGTCCTGCCCGACACGGCCGCGGCCGCCGTGAAGGTCGTCATCGTGGGCGGGTTCGGAGTCGGCAAGACGACGATGGTGGGCTCGGTCAGTGAGATCCGTCCGCTGACCACCGAAGAGACCATGACGCAGGCCGGCATCGGCGTCGACGACAACTACGGCTCCGAGACGAAGACGGCCACGACCGTCGCGATGGACTTCGGCCGGATCAGCATCTCCGAGGAACTGGTGCTGTATCTGTTCGGCACCCCGGGCCAGGAGAGGTTCTGGTTCCTGTGGAACGGCCTCTTCGAGGGTGCCCTCGGCGCCGTCGTCCTCATCGACACCCGCCGCCTGGAGGTCAGCTTCGACGTGATCGGACGCCTGGAGGAGCGCGGCGTCCCGTTCATCATCGCCGTCAACGACTTCCCGGACGCGCCCCGCCACCCGGTCGACGCTCTGCGTACGGCTCTCGACCTGGACAGCCACGTACCGATAGTGCACTGCGACGCCCGCCGGCGGATCTCCAGCAAGGACACGCTGATGACACTCATGCGCTATCTGCACGCCCTGGCCGCGGCCAGGGCCTGACCGCACCGGCTCGCGCAGCCGGACCTGTCCGGCACGCCCCACCCCCGTTCCACCCGCAGCCCGCCCCACGACCCCACACCCGGACCTTTCGCGACCCCGGAGCGAACCACCGTGACGACTCCCTCACCCTCCCGGCCCGGCACCGACGCGGCCACCGCGCCGCCCCCCGGCTGCCCCGCCCACGAGCCCTCCGGCTTCGGCGCCGGCGGCCTGCGCCGCCTGTTCGGCCCCGAGGCCGACCACGACCTCGCGGGCGTGTACGAGAAACTGCGCGCCGAACACGGCCCGGTGGCCCCGGCGCTGATCCACAACGACGTACGCGTCTGGGCGGTGCTCGGCCACAGCGAGAACCTGCACATGGTCCGCACGCCGTCGCAGTACTGCCGCGACTCCCGGCAGTGGAGCGCCGTCAAGGACGGCACCGCGGGCCTGGACCACCCGCTCTGCGCCGGTGTTCACCTGGCAGCCGATGTGCTCCTTCGCCGAGGGCGCCGAGCACCAGCGTCTGCGCGGGGCCGTCACCGGCGCCATGGCGGGCCTCGACCACCGCGGCATCCGCCGCCACATCAACCGCTACAGCAACAGGCTGCTCAACGACATCTGCGAGATCGGCCGGGCCGACCTGGTGGGCCAGTTCGCCGAGCATCTGCCGATGATGGTGATGCTGCACGTCCTCGGCATGCCCGAGGAGTACAGCGAGCGCATGGTGCAGGCGGCCCGGGACATGATCAAGGGCACCGAAACGGCCATCGCCAGCAACGCGTACGTGATGGAGGCGCTCACCCGGCACGTCGTGCGCCGCCGGGCCCAGCCCGAGGAGGACTTCACCAGCGCCCTCATCGCCCAGCCCGCGCAGCTCACCGACGACGAGGTCGCCGCCCATCTGCGGCTTGTGCTGATCGCGGCGTACGAGGCCACGGCGAACCTCATCGCGAACGTGCTGCGCATGGTGCTGACCGACCCGCGCTTCCGCGCCCAGCTCAGCGGCGGCCAGATGACCGTCCCCGAGGCGGTCGAGCAGTCGCTGTGGGACGAGCCGCCGTTCAGCGCGATGGTCGGCTACTTCGCGAAGCAGGACACCCAGCTCGGCGGCCAGCAGATCAAGGCGGGCGACGGCCTGCTCCTCGGCATCCAGCCGGGCAACGTCGACCCCATTGTCCGCCCCGACCTGTCCGCGAACATGCAGGGCAACCGGTCCCACCTCGCGTTCAGCGGCGGGCCGCACGAGTGCCCCGGCCAGGACATCGGCCGCGCCATCGCCGACACCGGTGTGGACGCGCTGCTCATGCGGCTGCCCGACGTGGAACTCGCCGTGGACGAGCGGGAGTTGCGCTGGCGGTCGTCGATCCTGTCGCGGCATCTGGTGGAGCTGCCGGTGCAGTTCGGCAAGCGGCCGCCGCAGGACGTCACGGCCCGGCCGATGTCGCATGTGCCGACGCCGCGCAAGAACTGGGAGGTGTCGTCCCCGATGCCGCAGCCGTTCCCGCAGCCGGCCGCCCCGGCCGCGCAGCCGGCGGCCCCCGCGGCCCCGGCACCGCAGGACCCGGCGGCCGCGCCGGTCCGGCGCAAGGGTGCGTGGCGGCGCTTCCTGGAGTGGTGGCGGGGCTACTGAGCGCTTCGCCGGCTCCCGGGCCGGGCTAGTGGGCCCAGTCCTCGTACGCGGACCATGATTCCAGGGTGCGTCCGCTCACGAAGCGGTGTGCGGTCCCGGTGACGGGGTCGGTGAACTCCAGGACACGGGCCAGGAGTTGGAGGGGGCGCCGGAAGTCGTCCGGCGCCGCCGCCGCGCGTACCTCCGGGTAGAGCGGGTCGCCCAGGATGGGCAGGCCGAGGGCGTTCATATGGACGCGGAGCTGGTGCGTGCGGCCGGTGTGCGGGAGGAGCCGGTAGCGGCCGAGCCGGCCGTCGTGCTCGATCAGTTCGACGCGGCTCTCGCTGTTCGGCTCGGCGCCGGGCACCTCGTAGGCGGCGAGGACGCCGCGTTCTTTGACGATGTGGCTGCGTACGGTGCGCGGCAGGTCGAGCCCAGGGTCGTAAGCGGCCACGGCCTCGTACTCCTTGTGCACCCGGCGGTCGCGGAACAGCGACTGGTACGCGCCGCGTTCCTCGGGCCGCACCGTGAACAGGAGCAGCCCCGCGGTGAGCCGGTCCAGGCGGTGCGCGGCGCCGAGCGCCGGGATGCCGAGGCGGGAGCGCAGCCGGGCGAGAGCCGTCTGGGCCACGTGGCTGCCGCGCGGCATGGTGGCGAGGAAATGCGGTTTGTCGGCGACGACGATGTGCTCGTCGCGGTGGACGACGTCGATGGCGCCGGGGACCGGGGGCTCGTCCGGCAGGTCCCGGTGGAACCACAGGTACGCGCCCGGCGTGTACGGGGCGTCGGGTGCCACCGGCGTCCCGTCCGCGCCGACGATCCGCCCTTCGCGCAGCATCGCGTCGACGAGGCCGGGCGGTGCCGCGAGCCGCTCGACGAGATGGTCCCGTACGCAGGCCCACGCCCCGCCGTCCGGCAGCCGGACCCGCACCGGGTCGACGCCGTCGCGCTGCGGCAGGGGAGCGGGCGGAACGCGGCGTCTTCGGGTCACAGCGGGCAAGAGTACGGGGCGTGGGGTCTGCCGGGGCGGGGCCCCTCCGCGTGGGGTGCCCTCGCTCTGCGTGGGGTGCCGTTCCTCTGCGCGAGGCGCCTCCCTCTGCGCGGGGCCCTTCGCCTGTGGCTGGGCAGGGGGTGCCTCTTGTGGTTCCTTGCAGGCCGCGGGGTTCGATGTGGCTTGGCGCGCAGTTCCCCGCGCCCCTTCGGGGCGCGGCTCCCCTGGCCCCGTCCTCCCTCAGGTCGCGTCCCCCCTGATCCGGGCGTGCAGGTGCATGTCGTGCCAGCCGTCCTCGTGCAGCACCGCGCTCCGTTTGACGCCCTCCGCCACGAAGCCGGTCTTCAGGGCCACCCGGCACGACGCCTCGTTGGCCGTGGCGTGGTAGAGCTCCAGCCGGTGCAGGCCCACCACGTCGAGCGCCCAGCCCGCGAGCGCGGTGACCGCGCGCGGCGCGACGCCCCGGCCGCGGGCGCGCGGCATCGTCCAGTACGCCATCTCCGCCTGGCCGTCACCGAGGTTGATCTCGCGCAGCGCGACCCGGCCCGCCACCTCGCCGGTGTCCGCGTCCGCGACCGCCCAGGTCGCGGCCCGCTCCTTCGCCCACGCCGCGCGCCAGTCCTCGATCCACTCCCGGGCCTCGTCCTCGGAGTCGGCCACCCGCGCGTGCCACCGCTGCAACGCCGGGTCCTGGAACGCCTCGTACACGGCGGGCGCGTCCTTGGGCGACCAGGCACGCAGGATCAGGCCACCGGAGGCGGCGAGGGTCGGTTGCTCCTGGCCGGCGAGGGTGCCGGGCTCCACCACGTTGGGGATCTTGTAAGGCATGCCGTCATCGTGCAGCGCGGCCGCCGCGCGGGGACAGCGGTTTTCCCGCGCGACCGCCCGGCGCCGCCGCCGGCCCACGCAGGCGGCGCCCACCCTCACCGCCGAAGCGCTATGCCGCCACTTCCTGCTCGGCCTCCACCTGCGCGTTCCACTCCCGCTTCGACGCCTGCCAGCCGTCCTCGTTGTGGCCGAGGCGCCAGTAGCCGGACACGGAGAGGCGCTCGCGCGGGACCTGGTGCTCCACGCGCAGCAGGCGGCGCAGCTCCTTCACGAAGCCCGCCTCGCCGTGCACGAACGCCTGCATGTCGCCCGCGGGGAAGTCCAGCGCGCGCACGGCCTCGACCAGGGCCTGGCCGACGGGGCGGCCGGCGCGGTGCAGCCAGACGACCTCGGCGTGCGTGTCGATCGGCTGCTCCTCCTCGGGACCCTCGACCTCCACGAAGGCGCGCACGTCGGCGCCTTCGGGCAGGGCCTCCAGGGCGGCGGCGATCGCGGGCAGGGCGCTCTCGTCGCCGGCGATCAGGTGCCAGTCGGCGGCCGGGTCCGGGGTGTACGCGCCGCCGGGGCCGAGCATGCGGACCGTCTCACCCGGCCGCACCCGCTGCGCCCACGGTCCGGCGAGGCCCTCGTCGCCGTGGATCACGAAGTCGAGGGCGAGCTCCCGGGTCTTGGGGTCCCACCAGCGCACCGTGTACGTACGCGTCACGGGCCACTGCTCGCGCGGCAGCTCCTCGCGGATGCGCTGGATGTCGAAGGGCTCCGGATAGCTCACGCCCTCCGGCGCGAAGAGCAGCTTCACATAGTGGTCCGTGCAGTCCCCGGCCGTGAACTCCGCCAGGCCCTCGCCGCCGACGACCACGCGCTGCATATGGGGCGTCAGCCGTTCGGTGCGCACGACCTGCGCGATGTGGGGCTTGGGAGTCTTGCGTGCGGGTCGCTCTGCCATGGCGGTCGGCCTTCCCCTGAGTCCACTCATCCACAATTGGTTAGGTTTACCTAACCTAACACCTCAGTCCTGAAGTACGGTCAACAGCCGGTGCAATGAGCCGCCGAGTCCCCAGCGCGCGGCGAGCTCCTCCAGGGCGGCCGGATCGCGCGGCGCACGCGGGAGTGCGACGTCGACGTCCGGCAGGGGCACGTCGTCCGCGACCCGGACCACCTTCGGGGCCACGGCCACATAGGCGCGGGACTCGTCGAGGCGCTTGCGCTGCGACGGGGTGAGTTTCGAGCGCGGGTCGTCGACGGCCGCCATGATCCCGGCCAGGTCACCGAAGGCGTCGAGCAGCTTGGCCGCGGTCTTCTCGCCGATGCCGGGCACGCCGGGCAGCCCGTCGCTCGGGTCGCCGCGCAGCAGGGCGAGGTCCACATAGCCGGGGCCGTCCACGCCGTACTTCTCGCGCAGCCACGCCTCGTCGGTCACCTGGAGGCTGCCGACTCCCTTCAAGGGGTAGAGGATGCGGATGCCGCGGGCGTCGTCCACCAACTGGTACAGATCGCGGTCGCCCGTGATGACGTCGACCGGGCCCGCGGCCCGCGCGGCGAAGGTGCCGATCACGTCGTCCGCCTCGTACGGAGCGACGCCCACGCGGGCGATGCCCAGGGCGTCCAGGACCTCCTCGATCACCGGGACCTGGGGGGAGAGGGTGTCGGGGACCTCTTCGGTGTCCGGGGTGACGGCGCCTTCGGGGGCCTCTTCGGCGACGCGGTGCGCCTTGTACGACGGGATGAGCTCCACGCGCCAGTGCGGGCGCCAGTCCGCGTCCATGCAGGCGACCAGGTCGTCGGGGCGGTGGTCCTGGACCAGGCGTGTGATGAATTCGAGCAGGCCGCGCACCGCGTTCACCGGGGTGCCGTCCGGGGCCCGCACGGATTCGGGGACCCCGAAATAGGCCCGGAAGTACAGGGACGCCGTGTCGAGCAGCATCAGCCGCCGCGTTGCTTGAGTCACGTTCGCATCATGCCGCACGGCACTGACAGGGGACCGCCGCCCGAGGGTCCGGCGGTGACCTGGATCACTCTTTGGTTTGGCTTGTGCAAGCGAGGGCAGGCGCGCACGCGGAGCGCACTCGGTCGAGTTTTCAACTTCTTGACGGAAAGCGGATAGACGCCGCGCCGCTCCACGGCCCGCCGGCGGGGGAGGCGGGCCGTCTTGGTTCAACCCGAGAGGTGTATGTGTCCAGGCTGCAAGCTGAACACCTGTACAAGGTGTTCGGCAGACGACCCGACGGCGCGGTGGAGAAACTCCGCCAGGGAGCCGACCGTGAAGAACTGCGTGCCGAGGGAACCACCGCCGCGGTGATCGACGCGTCCTTCACCGTCGAGCCGGGCCAGATCTTCGTTGTCATGGGTCTCTCCGGTTCCGGCAAGTCCACGTTGCTGCGCATGCTCAACGGGCTTTCGGACCCGACGGCCGGGCAGGTGCTCTTCGACGGGCAGGACCTGACGAAGCTGAGCGCGCGCGAACTGCGCGAGGTGCGCTCCAAGAAGATCAGCATGGTCTTCCAGCACTTCGCGCTGTTCCCGCACCGCAGCGTCCTCGAGAACGCCGCGTACGGCCTTGAGGTGCAGGGGCTGCCGCGCGCCGAGCGCGAGAAGCGGGCCCTGGAGGCACTGGAGCTGGCCGGGCTCAAGGGCTGGGAGAAGTCCTGGCCCGATGAGCTGTCCGGCGGCATGCAGCAGCGCGTGGGCCTGGCCCGCGCGCTCGCCACGGACGCCGACCTGCTGCTCATGGACGAGTCGTTCAGCGCGCTCGACCCGCTGATCCGCCGCGACATGCAGGACCAGCTCCTGGAGCTGCAGAAGCGGCTGAAGAAGACCATCGTCTTCATCACCCACGACCTGAACGAGGCCATGCGCCTGGGCGACCGGATCGCCGTCATGCGCGACGGCCGCATCGTCCAGATCGGCACCTCCGAGGACATCCTCGTCACCCCGGCCAACGACTACGTCGCCGCGTTCACGCAGGACGTCGACCGCTCCCGGGTACTCACCGCGGGCGCGATCATGGCCGACCCGGACGAGGGGTTCGTGCGGGCCGACGCCCCCGCGACGGTCACCGAGGACACCCCCATCATCGAGCTGTTCACGCCCTGCTCCACCAGCGGTGTGGCGGTCGCCGTGACCGACGGCAAGGGCGAGCTCGTGGGCGTCGTACCGCGGGCGCGGCTGCTCGCCGTGCTCGGTGAGCCGGCGCCCTCGGAGCCACAGGACGCGGTCGTTCCCGTACAGCAGGCCAAGGACGAGCAGGCCGAGGACAACGGCGGCAAGAGCGTGGGCAAGGTGAGCAGCGGTGCCTAGGATTCCCTTCGGCGACTGGGTCAATGACTCGGTCGAATGGCTCAGAACCCATATGGACTGGCTGTTCGACTTCATCAAGACGCTGTTCCAGAACATGTGGGACGGCGTCTACGACCTCCTCTCCGCGCCCGAGCCGCTGCTGATGGCGGGCATCTTCGCCGTCGTCGCGTTCTGGCTGCGCGGCCTGCTCGGCGGTGCCCTCGCCTTCGCGGGCTTCGCCTTCATCGTGTCCCTGGAGCTGTGGGACAACGCGATGATGACGCTGTCCCTGGTGCTCGTCTCGACCTTCGTGGCGCTGGTCATAGCCGTGCCCGTGGGCATCTGGGCGGCCCGCTCCAAGACGGTCAGCGGCATCGTCAGGCCCGTCCTGGACCTGATGCAGACGCTGCCCGCGATGATCTACCTCATCCCGGCGCTGCTGTTCTTCCGGATGGGCGCCCCCGCGGGCATCGTCGCCACGATCGTCTTCGCGCTCGCCCCCGGTGTGCGCATGACGGAGCTCGGCATCCGCCAGGTCGACAAGGAACTGGTCGAGGCGGCCGACGCGTTCGGCACCACGCCGCGCAACATCCTCTTCCGGGTCCAGCTGCCGCTCGCGCTGCCGACGATCATGGCCGGTGTCAACCAGGTCATCATGCTCGGCCTCTCCATGGCGGCCCTGACCGGCATGGTCGGCACCCCGGGTCTCGGCGCGGACGTCAACGCCGCCATCGGCCAGCTCGACGTCGGTCTCGGCGCGGAGGCGGGCATCTCCATCGTGATCCTCGCCATCTACCTGGACCGCGTCACCAGCGGCCTGGGCGGCCAGGTCTCCCCGCTCGGCCGCCGCGCGCTCGCCAAGCTGCGGGCCGCGCAAGGTCTGAACGTCTGGAACTACCGCCCCCGGCCCGTCGTCGCGATGGTCGGCGTCGTCGTCCTCGCGCTCGTCGCGGGCGGCATGGGCATCTTCGGCAGCAGCGACTCCGAGTCCGTGGCCGACACGAAGAACGTCGGCCAGGGCAAGGAAATCAAGATCGGCTACATCCCCTGGGACGAGGGCGTCGCCTCCACCTTCCTCTGGAAAGAGGTCCTGGAGCAGCGCGGCTTCAAGGTGACCACCAGCCAGCTGGAGGCCGGTCCGCTGTACACCTCCCTGGCGCAGGGCGACATCGACTTCCAGACCGACGCCTGGCTGCCGACGACCCACGCCTCGTACTGGAAGAAGTACGGCAAGGACCTCGAGGACCTCGGCTCCTGGTTCGGCCCCACGTCGCTGGAGCTGACCGTCCCCGCGTACATGAAGGACATCAACTCCCTCGAGGACCTCAAGGGCAAGAGCGACACGTTCAAGGGCAAGATCACCGGCATCGAGACGAGCGCCGGAATGATGGGCCTGCTCAAGGACAAGGTCCTCGGCGAGTACGGCCTCGACAAGGAGTACAAGGTCGTCGACGGCTCGACGCCCGCGATGCTCTCCGAGCTGAAGGCGGCGTACTCCAAGAAGGAGCCGATCGTCACCACCCTGTGGTCGCCGCACTGGGCGTACAGCGACTTCAAGCTGAAGAAGCTCAAGGACCCGAAGGGCGCCTGGGGCAAGGGCGACGGCGTGCACACCCTGGCACGCAAGGGCTTCTCCGGGGAGAACCCCGAGGTCGGCAAGTGGCTCAAGAACTTCAAGATGACCGAGAAGCAGCTCACCGATCTCGAGTCGGAGATCAACAAGGCGGGCAAGGGCAAGCAGCAGGAGGCCGTGCGTGGCTGGCTGAAGAAGAACCCGGGCGTGCTCGACAAGATGGCGCCCCTGCCGAAGAACTCCGGCGGCGACGAGAACAAGCGCCCGCTGAAGGCCGCGTACTTCGCGTGGGACGAGAACATCGCCGTCACCAACCTGTGGAAGCGCGTCCTGGAGAAGCGCGGCTACAAGATGGAGCTGTCCCCGGCCGACGTCGGCCCGGCCTACACCGGTCTCGCGCAGGGCGACATCGACCTCAACCTCGACGCCTGGCTGCCCACCGCCCAGAAGACGTACTGGGAGAAGAACAAGGCCAACCTCAAGGACCTCGGCTCCTGGTACAGCCCGACGTCCCTCGAGGTCGCCGTCCCGTCCTACGTCAAGGACGTGAAGTCGCTCGAGGACCTCAAGGGCAAGGGCGACAGGTTCAAGGGCAAGATCATCGGCATCGAGCCGGGCACCGGTGTGATGCAGGCGCTCAAGGACAAGGTCCTGCCCGGGTACGGCCTTGAGGACGAGTACGAGATCGCCGCGGGCTCGACGCCCGCGATGCTCTCCGAGCTGAAGGCCGCGTACGCCAAGAAGGAGCCCGTCGCGGTCCTGCTCTGGACGCCGCACTGGGCGTACAGCGAGTACGACCTCACCAAGCTGAAGGACCCCAAGGGCGGCTTCGGCAAGGGCAACACGATCCGCACGCTCTCCAGCAAGGACTTCCCGGACCAGTACCCGCAGCTCACGAAGTGGCTCAAGAACTTCAAGATGAGCGAGGAGCAGCTGGCGGGACTGGAGAACGAGATCAACAAGGCGGGCAAGAACAACGAGCCCAAGGCCGTCGACGCCTGGCTGAAGAAGAACCCGGGCTTCGAGCAGAAGATGACGGCCGTGCAGTAGTCCACGCGGTCAGCACTCCCGAGGGGTGGGCCTCGCCTTGTGGCGAAGCCCACCCCTCGGGGTGTTCCGGCGGGCCTCCCCGGTCCCTAACCTCGACCGGGTCCCCCGCCCTCTCGAACAGCTGAACGTGAGACCTCACCCGTGACCGCAAGGCAGCCGAGGACGGCGCTGCTCGTCGCCGCCGTGCTGGTTCTGGCCGCCGCCCTGCTCGTCTCCGGGCGGACGCGGGCGGACGCCGTGCCCGCGTCCGCCGGAACCGCCCGGCTCGCCGCGCTCGCCGAGGACGTCACGGCCGCCGACGGCCACCGCTACGACGCCCGCGACCACACCGGCCGCACCATGGACGCGGCCCAGCTCGCGCAGGCCGGTGACGGCACGTACCTGGCCGTGTACCACACGCTTCTGGACGACGGCCGCTTCCACGCGGCCGTCGCCACCTCCACGGACCTGCTGCACTGGCAGCGCCGCCACGACTTCGGCCCCGGCACCCACCAGGCGTCCCTCGCGCACGACGGCCGCGGCGGCTATGTCCTCGCGTACGAGAAGGACCCCCGCAACCACATCGCCGTACGGGCGTACGCGGGTCTGCGCGCGCTGCTCCACGGGCGCGCGCACCGGGCGTACGACGCGCCGCGCACCCTCTCCCGCTGTGCGGAGGGCACGCCCGCCGTCACCGCGGTGCGGGGCGACACGATCGAGCTGACCGGGCACTACCGGGCGGGCTGCGACACCGACCGGCAACTGCGCGCGACCCTCACCGGCTTCCGCACCTGGCATGCCGAGCCCGACCGCCGCCTCGACTGGGCGCTGACGGCGTGGGGCAACGGCGGCAACCTCGGCGACCGGGCGCCGGTGGAACTCGCGGGGCGGCGGGTGCTGCTCGTCGAGGGACAGGGGCGGCGCGAGGACTTCGGGAGCTGGCGCGTCTACGCCTACGACCCGGCCGGCGGCCGCGCCGACCGCCTCGCCCCGCGCACCCACGGCGGCAGCCGCGCCTTCGCCAACCCCTCGGCCACCCTCCTGACCGACCCGCGCGGCAGACCCGCTCTGCTCGTCAGCCTCTTCCTGCCGCGCGAGGGGGCGGCCCCCGGGGAATCCGGACAACTGATCTACTGGCGTGAGCTGTAGTCGTCCGCGTACGGTCCGTACGGGGTGCGCGGGGGCTTGCGGCGGCCGGAACCGGCGCCCGGAGCGCCCAACTGGGTAAAACCGTTTGGCGAACATGCGTAGGGTGCAGAAAACCCTTCAGGGTGATGACTCGGAGCGGAAGAAGGGAGCCGGGGCCATGGACGAGCACAAGGAGACCCTCCGGGTGGGCTCGGCCGTGCGGCGCCGCCGCCGCCAGCTCGAACTCACCCTCGCCGTCGTCGCCGGGCGCAGCGGCCTGTCCGTGCCCTTCCTCAGCCAGGTCGAGAACGAGCGGGCCAGGCCCAGCATGCGCTCCCTGGAGCGGGTGGCCGACGCGCTCGGCACCACCGCCGTGGAGCTCCTCGCGGCCGCCGACCCGGCCTGCACGGTCGACGTGGTGCGGGCGGACGACCAGGTCAGCCTGGCCGGCGGCACCCCCGAGACGCACGTACGCGACCTGGTGCGCGGCCACCACCAACTGCACGTCTTCGAGTACGTCGGCGACCACGACGAGGGCCGCGAGTTCCAGCACCGCAACGACGAGCTGATGTACGTCATCGGCGGCTCCGTCGAGGTGGAGGCCGAGGGCCGCGCCTACCGCCTCGGGCGCGGCGACAGCCTCTATCTGACCGGTGGGGTGCGGCACCGCTGGCGGGCCACGGCCGTCGACGCGCGCGTGCTCGTCGTCGCGGTCGGGGAGCACATCGAGGCGGTCGACGGCGGGCGGCACTGAAGAAGCCGCCGAGGGGCGGCCGAGGGCTGACCCGGAACTCCTTGAGAAGTGGCCGAGAAGTCCCTGAGGCACAGTCGAGAAGTCGCCGCGGGGTGCTTGAGGAGCGCTTCAGAAATGATGGAGGGTGGTGACGGAGCGTGGCCGACATCCGGGTGGTCTCGCTGGTGCCCTCGCTGACGGAGGCGGTCGCCACGACTGTGCCGGGCGCGCTGATCGGCGCGACCGACTGGTGCACGCATCCGGCGGACCTCGATGTCGTACGCGTCGGCGGCACCAAGAACCCCGACGTGCCGGCGATCGTGGCACTCGCCCCCGACCTGGTGATCGCCAACGAGGAGGAGAACCGCGCGCCGGACATCGCGGCGCTGCGCGCGGCCGGGATCGAGGTGCTCGTCACCGAGGTGCGGGGCCTCGACCAGGCGTTCCGGGAGCTGGCGCGGGTCCTTGCCGCGTGCGGGGCCGCGGGGCGGCCGGAGTGGCTGGACGCGGCCGAGGCGGCCTGGCTGGACCCGCCGTGCCCGTCGTTTCCGTCGGGTCGGCTGCGGGCCGCCGTCCCGATCTGGCGCAGGCCCTGGATGGTCCTCGGCCGGGACACCTTCGCGGGGGACCTGCTCGCGCACCTGGGCGTCGACAACGCGTACGCGGCGCACGCCGAGCGCTATCCGCGGATCCCCATCGACGAACTGCGCGCCGCGGACCTGGACTTGGTGATCCTGCCGGACGAGCCGTACCGCTTCACGCGGGAGGACGGTCCGGAGGCGTTTCCCACGAACGTCCCGGTCGCGCTCGTCAGCGGACGCCATCTGACCTGGTACGGGCCGTCGTTGGGCGAGGCGCCCGCGGTGCTCGGTGCGGCACTGCGGGCGGCTCGCCGCTGACGTTCGCGCGGGGCGGTGCTCAGCGCGGGGCCGCGAGCAGCTTGCCGTTGGCCACGCCGTGCGCGGTCCGGACGATCGCCACCAGCCAGGCCGACACCAGCAGTGCGTACAGCGCCACGGCCAGCCAGTCGTACGCCGCCAGGCCGGTGTGCTTGCCGAGGCCCTCGGCGCCCGTCACGCACGTACCGACGGGGAAGGTGAACGCCCACCAGGTCATCGCGAAGCCCATGCCGCGCCGCCGCGCCCGCAGCACCATCGCGCCCGCGAGCGCCAGCCACATCAGCGCGAAGCCCATCACGGGCACGCCGAACAGGACGGCGAAGACGGTGAAACCCTGGTCGAAGGGGGCGGGGAGCACGCCGGGGGCGACGTCGGCGAACTTGTTGGCGGCCGTCGTCGACTGGCCGAGCGGGCCGAGGACCAGGAACAGGGTGGGGGTGAGCGCGAGCGGCAGCGGGCCCTCGTGGACCAGCCGCGCGAAGATCAGCGGCAGCATCACCAGGGTGGCGAGCAGGCTCAGGCCGAACATCGCGAAACAGCCGTAGAGCAGGGTCTGCTGGGCCTGCCCCGCGGGCAGGTGCGGGACGAGCAGCGGGCCGAGGGCGGCCGAGACCATGGGCGCCACGACGGGCAGCAGCCACACCGGCGACGCGGTGCCCGGCCGCACGCGGTGCCGGACCACCATCAGGTAGGGGATGGCGACGGCCGCGGCGAGGCCGATGGCCGTACCGGCGGTGAAGAGGACCGTGTCGACGGCGACCGCCGCCGTGGTGCCTATCCAGTCGGCGCCGACGAGCATCGTGCCGCCGCCGACGGCGAGCAGCGCCATGGCCAGGCAGCCGTAGAACGGCGCCATGGCCGGGTCGGCGAGGTGGGCGCGCGCCTGGTCGCGGTGGTGCGCGTGGTGGACGGCGCGGGCGCCGAGCAGGGTGACCAGCATCAGCAGGGACAGTGCCCACATCACGGTCGCGCCCGTGCGCAGGCCCGGTACGTCCGCGGGCAGCGCGGCCCCGGCGTTGGCGATGATGGCGGTGCCCATGACGGAGGCGTACCAGTTCGGGCCGAGGTGGCGGACGGCGTCCGAACGGGGCCGTGTGGCCGGGCGGGCCGGGGCGGGGGAGTGGGCGACTGTGACCATGACTCAACGGTGCGGCCGCGCGGCCCCGGCCGCCAGAGCCCTCTTGCCTATGAGGGCATAACCTGGGCTTATGAGTGCTTCTGGTGGTGCGTCGGGTGGTGGGGAGGGCGGGGGCTTCGGTGGCGGTGATTCCGGTACGTCGCCGTCTTCTGGTGCGTCGCTGTCTTCGGGTACGTCGCTGTCTTCGCCGTCTTCGGGTACGTCGACGGGGGCGCCGCTCGCGCATCGGGTGCCGGATCTGGGTGCCCTTGAGCTGTTGCTGGCCGTGGCGCGGCTCGGGAGTCTCGGCCGGGCCGCGCGTGAGCTGGGCATCACCCAGCCCGCGGCCAGCGGGCGGATCAGGTCCATGGAGCGGCAGCTCGGCGTCGCCCTGGTGGACCGGTCCCCGCGCGGGTCGCGGCTCACGGAGGCGGGTGCCCTCGTCACCGACTGGGCGCGGCGGATCGTGGAGGCGGCCGAGGCGTTCGACGCGGGGGCGCAGGCGCTGCGGGACCGGCGGGACTCGCGGCTGCGGGTCGCGGCGAGCATGACCATCGCCGAGTATCTGCTGCCCGGGTGGCTCATCGCGCTGCGCGCGCGGCTGCCGGACACGGCGGTGTCGCTGAGCGCGGGCAACTCGGCGGTGGTCGCGGGGCAGTTGCTCGACGGTCGGGCCGACGTCGGCTTCGTGGAGGGGGTCGGGGTGCCCGCCGGGCTCGACGGGGTGGTCGTCGCGCAGGACCGGCTGGTCGTGGTGGTGGCACCGGGGCACGCGTGGGCGCGGCGGCGGGTGCCGCTCGGGGCCGCGGAGCTCGCGGCCACGCCGCTGATCCTTCGGGAGGAGGGGTCCGGGACGCGGGCCGTCCTCGAGGCCGCGCTCGGGGCGCTCGCTCGGCCGCTCCTTGAACTGTCGTCGACCACCGCGGTGAAGTCCGCCGCGGTGAGTGGGGCTGGGCCCGCCGTTCTCAGTGAGCTCGCCGTGGGCGAGGAGGTGGCCGCGCGGCGGCTTGTCGGGGTTCCCGTGGCCGGGGTGCGGTTGCAGCGGGCGCTGCGGGCCGTTTGGCCGGTGGGGCACGTTCCCGTGGGGCCTGTGCGGGAGCTTTTGAGCCTTACGCGTGGGGTGCCCTAGTCGTTCTGGGTGCCGTGGGCCTGGGCGCCCTGGCCGGGCCTGCGGTCCCCTGTAGTCCGCGACGCGCCCTCAGCCTGCGGCCTGGGCTTTCTCCCACCCGCCCACCCGTTGCTCTCGGACGCAGGGTGGGCCCCGCGCCCTCCGGAACCCACCCCCCGTCGTACGCGGGATTCACCCCCGCCCCCTCGCCTCCCTCACCAACGCCCCCATCACCCGCACGTCCTCCCCCATCTCGGGATGCCACTGCACGCCCAACGCCCAGGCGGGTGACGGGAGTTCGATCGCCTCGATCGTGCCGTCCTCCGCGTGGGCGGAGGGGACCAGTGCGGGGGCCAGGCGGTCCACGGCCTGGTGGTGGTAGGTGGGGACGTCGGCGGGGGCGGGGGCGATGGCGGCGTACAGCGTGCCGGGGACCGGTCGCACCGGGTGCGTGCTGAAGACGCCGGGCGCCGCCACGTGGCCGTCCAGGTGCTGGATCAGCGTGCCGCCGAGGGCGACGTTCAGGAGCTGCATGCCCCGGCAGATGCCGAGCAGCGGCGTACCGGAGTCCAACGCCGCCCGGATCAGGGCGAGTTCCCACGCGTCCCGCTCCGGCGCGGGCGGGCCCGTGCGGTCGTCGCGCGGGGCGCCGTAGTGGGACGGGTCCACGTCGGGGCCGCCCGCGACGACGACCCCGTCGAGGCGGGCGACGACTTCGGCGGCGTACGAAGGCTCGTCAGGGGGCAGCATCGACGCCAGGCCGCCCGCCGCCTGGACCAGGCGCGGGTAACCCGCGGGGAGCAGGGCGGCAGGGAGCTCCCACACGCCCCAGCTCGCCTTCTCCACCAGGTAGGTGCTGATGCCGATCAGGGGTTTGTTCACCGTGTTCTCCATGTGACTGTCAGTCCCGTTCCAACTCCGCCTCCGCCTCCGCCAGCGCGGCGAACTCCTCCTCCGGGGCCCGTGCCACCAGATGCTTGCGGCTGTAGAGGCCGAAGTACGCGAGCGCCACGACGTACACGCCGAGCGCGATGAACGCCGCCGTGACGTCCACGAGGAACGTCGCGACCAGGGCGGCGCAGGACAGGACGAGGGCGACGGACGAGGTCAGGACGCCGCCGGGGGTGCGGTAGGGGCGGGGCAGGTTCGGCTCGCGGCGGCGCAGGACGATGTGGGACAGGGACATCAGGGCGTACGAGATGGTGGCGCCGAACACCGCCACGTTCAGCATCCGCGCCCCGTCGCCCGTCGCCGCCGCGAGCGCGAAGCCGATCGCGCCCGGGACGAGCAGGCCGAGGTAGGGGGCCTTGCGGCTGCTGGTGAGGGAGAGGAAGCGCGGCAGGTAGCCCGCGCGGGAGAGCGCGAAGAGCTGGCGCGAGCCCGCGTAGATCAGGGAGAAGAACGACGCCACCAGGCCCGCGAGGCCCGCGTAGTTGATGACGCGGCTCAGGCCGGTCTGCTTGCCGTCCGGCTGCAGCGCGTCCACCAGCGGGTTGCCGGTGTCCTGGATGGCCGCCGAGCCGCGCGCCCCGGCCGAGGCGAAGAAGGTGAGCAGCGCGAGGACGACCAGGATGCACAGGGACCAGCGGATGGCGCGCGGCAGCGTCCTGGCGGGGTCCTTCGTCTCCTCGGCGGCGAGCGGCACGCCCTCCACGCCCAGGAAGAACCACATGCCGAAGGGGAAGGCCGCCCAGATCCCGAGCAGGCCGAGCGGCAGCCAGGAGTTGGAGCCGAACGCGTCGTGGTCGACCGTGATGTCGTTCAGGTGCGAGGCGTCGAAGTCCATGAAGGCGCCCACCGCGAACACGAGGAGCGCGGCGACCGCTATGCCCGTGACCACGAAGCTGAAGCGCAGCGCCTCGCCCACGCCCCACAGGTGGATGCCGAGGAAGATCACGAAGCAGGCCAGGTACACCGGCCAGCCGGACTCCAGGCCGAAGAGTTCGAGCGACTCGACGTAGTCGCCGATGAAGATGACGATCGCGGCGGGCGCCAGGATGTACTCGATGAGGATCGCCGTGCCGGTGAGGAAGCCGCCCCAGGGGCCGAGCGCGCGGCGCGCGAAGCCGTAGCCGCCGCCCGCCGTCGGCAGCACGGACGACAGCTCGGCGAGCGAGAACACCATGCACGCGTACATGACGCCCATGAGCGCCATCGCGATGCCGAGGCCGCCGAAGCCGCCCTCCTTGAGGCCGGAGTTCCAGCCGGAGAAGTCGCCGGAGACGACATAGGCGACGCCGAGGCCGGTGAGCAGCACCCAGCCCGCGTTGCCGCGGCGCAGCGCGCGCCGCTCCAGATAGTCGTCCGGCTCCCCGGCGGCGCCGGCCTTCGGTGGCTCTGTGGACTCCTGGGTCATGACATGGCTCCCCTGCGGCGGCAGTCAGGCGTTCGGGCGTTCAATGGAATGGAGCCATACCTTTGCGGGGGTGGGGGCGAGAAAGCAAGACCCGTGCGTTACGCCGTGGTTAATCACCTCACGTACGCCACCGGACCCTCACGTGAGGAAGCCCCGCAGCAGCGCCGCCGTCCCCGCGCAGTGTTCGCGCATCATCTCGCGCGCGCCGTCCGCGTCGCCGTCGAGCACGGCCTCCACGAGCGCGGTGTGCTGGCGCTGCGAGTGCTCCAGGTTGCGCACCAGGAGCGGGATGCAGTCCAGGAGTTCGTTGACCGTGGCGCGGACCGCCGCGTACTGGGTGGTGAGCGAGGCCGAGCCGGACAGCTCGGCCAGCGTGAGGTGCAGCAGGGTGTCCAGGCGGCGGTACTCGGCGAGCGGCGCGTCGTGGGTGCGGGCGAGCGCGGCGCGCAGCCGCTCGGCCTGCGCGTCGTCGAGCCCGTGCGCCGCGCACAGCCCCGCGGCCCCCACCTCCAGGACCTCGCGGAAGCGCAGCGCGTCCTCCACGTCCACGTCCGCGACGCGGCGGCGCAGCTCGTCCTCGCCCGCCGCCGCGGGGCGCGGGCGCACGAACGTACCGCCGTAGCGCCCCCGCCGTGACTCCACGAGCCCCTGGTCCTGGAGCACCTTCAGCACCTCGCGCAGCGTGACCCGGCTGATGCCGAGCAGGTCGGCGAGCTCCCGCTCGGCGGGCAGCCGCTCGCCGCCCGGCACCAGGCCGAGGCGGACCACCTGGAGGATCTGCTCCAGGGCCTCCTCGAAGCCGTTGCCCGCCCGGACCGGACGCAGGACGTGCGTCAGCCGGTCGTCACCTCGCAGGTGTGCGGCATCCGGCCCGTGCGCGGCACCCGGCGTGTGCGAGCCGTCCGCCTCGGTGTGCGACATCTGCCCGTACCCCCTTCCCAAGCAATGGTTCTCCGCAATACCTTATGGCCACTCGGCTGACCCAAGGAGGCTTTTCCCGTGGCAGACCGCACACCCCCGCTCGGCATCGAGGAGCTGCGTGCTCTGGTGGCGAGCGGCGAGATCGACACTGTCGTCCTGGCCTTCCCCGACATGCAAGGGCGGCTCCAGGGCAAGCGGTTCGCCGCCCGGTTCTTCCTCGACGAGGTCCTGGAGCACGGCACGGAGGGCTGCAACTACCTCCTCGCCGTCGACACGGAGATGAACACCGTCGACGGCTACGCGATGTCCTCCTGGGACCGCGGCTACGGCGACTTCGCCATGCACGCCGACCTCGACACGCTGCGCCGCGTCCCCTGGAACGAGGGCACGGCCCTGCTGATGGCCGACCTCGCCCGGACCGACGGCGCCCCCGTCGTGGCCGCCCCGCGCCAGATCCTGCGCCGCCAGCTGGACCGGCTCGCCGAACTCGGCTACACCGCCCATGTCGGCACCGAGCTGGAATTCATCGTCTTCAAGGACACGTACGAACAGGCATGGGACGCGGGCTACAAGGCCCTGACGCCCGCCAACCAGTACAACATCGACTATTCGATCCTCGGCACCGGACGCATCGAGCCGCTCCTGCGCCGCATCCGCAACGACATGGCCGCCGCGGGCCTGACCGTGGAGTCCGCCAAGGGCGAGTGCAACCCGGGCCAGCACGAGATCGTGTTCCGCTACGACGAGGCCCTGGTCACCTGCGACCAGCACGCCATCTACAAGACGGGCGCCAAGGAGATCGCCGCGCAGGAAGGCGTCTCGCTCACCTTCATGGCGAAGTACAACGAGCGCGAGGGCAACTCCTGTCACATCCACCTCTCGCTCCAGGACGCCGACGGCAACAACGTCATGGCGGGTTCCTCGGACGACCCGGGTGGCATGTCGCCCGTCATGCGGCACTTCCTCGCGGGCCAGCTCGCCGCGCTGCGCGACTTCTCGCTCCTGTACGCGCCCAACATCAACTCCTACAAGCGCTTCCAGCCCGGCTCCTTCGCGCCGACGGCCGCCGCCTGGGGCCACGACAACCGGACCTGCGCGCTGCGCGTGGTCGGCCACGGCCGCTCGATGCGCTTCGAGAACCGGCTGCCCGGCGGTGACGTGAACCCGTACCTGGCCGTGGCCGGTCTGGTCGCCGCGGGTCTGTACGGCATAGAGCAGCAGCTCGAACTCCCCGACGCCTGCACCGGCAACGCCTACACCGGCGACTACGCGCACGTCCCGACGACGCTGCGCGAGGCCGCCGAGCTGTGGGAGAACAGCCCCGTCGCCAAGGCCGCCTTCGGTGACGAGGTCGTCGCGCACTACCGCAACATGGCGCGGGTCGAGCTGGACGCCTTCGACTCCGCGGTGACCGACTGGGAGCTCCGCCGCTCCTTCGAACGCATGTGAGGCAGTTTCTTGCTTGAGCCACTGAAGGTACTGAACCCGGCGACCGAGGAGGTCGTCGCGACGGTTCCCGCCGCCGACGCGGCCGACGTCGACCGGGCGGTCACGCGGGCCCGCACCGCCCAGGATGCCTGGGCGACCACCACGCCCGCCGACCGCGCCCGCCTCCTGCGCCGCTTCGCCGACACGGTCGACCAACACCTCGAAGAACTCGCCCGGTTGGAGGTGCGCGAGGCGGGCCACCTGATCGGCAACGCCCGCTGGGAGGCAGGCAACGTACGGGATCTCCTGCTGTACGCGGCCGGGGGCGCCGAGCGCCTCAACGGCGCGCAGATTCCCGCTCCGGGCGGCTGGAACGTCACCTTTCACGAACCCCTCGGCGTCGTCGGCGTGATCGCGCCCTGGAACTTCCCGATGCCCATCGCTGCCTGGGGCTTCGCGCCCGCCCTCGCGGCCGGGAACGCCGTGGTGCTCAAGCCCGCCGAGACGACGCCGCTCACCGCGCTGCGCCTCGCCGAACTCGCCCTGGAGGCAGGCCTGCCCGAAGGCATCTTCCAGGTGCTGCCCGGCCACGGCCAGGTCGCGGGCCGTGCCCTCGTCGAGCACGAGGGCGTCGCGAAGATCGTCTTCACCGGTTCGAGTCGCACGGGCCGCGACGTGATGGAGCGCTGCGCCGCGCAGATGAAGCGTGTCACCCTCGAACTCGGCGGCAAGAGCCCCAACGTCGTCTTCGCCGACGCCGACCTCGAAGCGGCGGCCGACCCCTTCGCGTTCCTCGACAACTCGGGGCAGGACTGCTGCGCCCGCACCCGCATCCTCGTACAGGAGTCGGTGTACGAGGAGTACACGGCCCGCCTCACGGAGGCCGTGCGGGCTGTCGTGGTCGGCGACCCGCTGGACGAGAAGACGCAGATGGGTCCGCTGATCTCCCGTCAACAACTCGACCGTGTACGGGACTTCGTTCCCGACGGCGCCGACGCGATCCGGGGGAGCGCGCCCGCCGGGCCCGGCTTCTGGTTCCCGCCGACCGTCCTCACCGGCGAGCGGCCGGACTCGCGGGCGGCCGTGGAGGAGATCTTCGGGCCCGTCGCCGTCCTGCTGCCCTTCACCGACGAACAGGACGC
Organism: Streptomyces aurantiacus JA 4570; assembly: GCF_000414115.1. Lineage (GTDB taxonomy): Bacteria > Actinomycetota > Actinomycetes > Streptomycetales > Streptomycetaceae > Streptomyces > Streptomyces aurantiacus_A. The sequence continues at coordinate 8,326 of NZ_AOPZ01000050.1, read as the reverse complement.
CGTACGCCTGGCCAACGCCACCCCGTACGGCCTGTCCGGCTCCATCTGGACCCGGGACCTGGGCCGCGCCCTGCGCGTGTCCGGGGCCGTCGAGGCAGGCAATCTGTCGGTCAACTCGCACTCCAGCGTCCGCTACTGGACCCCCTTCGGGGGTTACAAGCAGTCGGGCCTCGGCCGTGAACTGGGTCCTGACGCCCTCACCGCCTTCACCGAAACCAAGAACGTCTTCATCAGCACAGAGAGCACGGAGGCCTGAGCCCATGACCGACCAGAACATTTGCCGCCGCCTCGTCGGCCGGACGGCCGTCATCACCGGCGCCGGCAGCGGCATCGGCCTCGCCACCGCCCGCCGCCTCGCCTCCGAGGGCGCGCACGTCGTCTGCGGCGACATCGACGAGACCGCGGGCAAGGCCGCCGCCGAGGAGGTCGGCGGGACCTTCGTGAAGGTCGACGTCACCGACGCCGAGCAGGTCGAGGCGCTCTTCAAGACCGCGTACGACACCTACGGCTCCGTCGACGTCGCCTTCAACAACGCGGGCATCTCGCCGCCCGACGACGACTCCATCCTGGACACCGGCCTGGAGGCGTGGAAGCGCGTCCAGGAGGTCAACCTCACCTCCGTGTACCTGTGCTGCAAGGCCGCCATCCCCTACATGCGCCGCCAGGGCAAGGGCTCCATCATCAACACGGCCTCGTTCGTGGCCCGCATGGGCGCGGCGACCTCGCAGATCTCGTACACCGCGTCCAAGGGCGGCGTCCTCGCGATGTCGCGGGAACTGGGCGTGCAGTTCGCGCGCGAGGGCATCCGCGTGAACGCGCTGTGCCCGGGCCCGGTGAACACCCCGCTGCTCCAGGAACTGTTCGCCAAGGACCCCGAGCGCGCCGCCCGCCGGCTCGTGCACATCCCGGTGGGCCGCTTCGCCGAGGCCGACGAACTGGCCGCCGCGGTCGCGTTCCTCGCCAGCGACGACTCGTCGTTCGTGAACGCCACGGACTTCCTGGTCGACGGCGGCATCTCGGGCGCGTACGTCACGCCCCTGTAGGTCGCGCCCAACTTCCCCCACAGGCCCGTGACCTGGTGCCCCGCACATTGCTGTACGGTCCACTCACATGCGTAACCGACATGTACTGGCGCTGACGCTGGCCACGGCCGCCACCACTCTGGCGGCCGTGGCCACGTCGTTCCCCGCGGCCGCCGCCACGGCCGCGCCCCCCGGCACCACCGCCAGGAAGGCGACCGAGCGCTGTCCGCAGCTCTCGCACAAGCTGACCTGGTACGGCGACAACCGCGCCCGCCTCCAGCGGATGATCGACGAGCGGGGCACCTGCTCGAACCCCGGTCTCCGGCATGGCGACAAGCGGCCCGTCGCCGCCTTCGACTGGGACAACACCGTCGTCAAGAACGACGTCACCGACCTGACCATCGCCTGGGCGCTGCGGCACGACAAGATCCTGCGGCCCAAGAGCTGGAAGTCCACCAGCAAGTGGATGACGGACGCCGCCCACCAGGCCCTCACCAAGGCGTGCGGCACCTCCGTGCCCGTCGGCCGTCCGCTGCCGACGTCCACCGACACCGCCTGCGCGGACGAGATCTTCGAGATCCGCGAGGACGGGAAGACGATGAGCGGCGAGGCCGCCTTCGCCGGCACCTGGAACCACCGCCGCACCGTGCCCCAGTACGCCTGGGTACCGCAGATCTTCACCGGGCACACCGTGCACGAGGTCGAGAGCTACGCCCGCAAGGCCCGCAAGGAGGCCCTCGCGGCCCCCGTCGGCGCCACGCAGACCGTCGGCACGCACACGATCCCCGGCTACGCGCGCTACTACGAGCAGCAGCGCGACCTGATCCGCACGCTGAAGAAGGCCGGGTTCGACGTCTACATCGTCTCCGCGGGCTCCGAGCCGGTCGCCGAGGTCTGGGCGGGCGGGAAGAGCGGCGTGGGCATCGACCGGAAGCACACCATCGCCATCCGCTCGGTGCTCGACGGCAAGGGCCGCATCACCCCCTGGAACCAGGGCTGCGGCGGCGTCCCCGTCAGCAAGGGCGAGGCCATCCCGTACATCGACGGCAAGCGCTGCTGGATCAACCAGGAGATCTTCGGCGTCAAGGGCAAGGCGGCCTGGCACAAGCAGCGCTGGGACCGGCGGATCGCGCTCGGCGGCGGTGACGCCGACACCGACGTGACCTTCGTCGGCGACGCGACGGGCGCGCACCTCGTGCTCAACCGCAACAAGAGCGAGTTCATGTGCCGGGCGTACGACAACGCCGACGGGCGGTGGGTCGTGAACCCGATGTTCATCGAGCCGCTGCCGCAGAAGTCCGGTACGTACCCGTGCTCGACGTCCGCGTACAACGCGCCGGACGGGAGCAGGGGGCCGGTGCTGCGCGCGGACGGCTCGGTCGTGCCCGACCAGCGGGACTCGGTGCACTAGGTATCGAGGGCGGGGCGGGCCCGAGCTGATTGCGCGGAAGCTCGGGCCACGTCCTAGAGTGCCGGAATGAGCATGACGCCTCCCGCCGGCTGGTACCCGGACCCGTCGACGCCCGGCACCGAGCGCTGGTGGGACGGGGCCGCGTGGACCGACCACCGGCGCACGTCCGCCGCCGCGACCGCGGCGTACCAACCCCCGTACCAGCAGCCGGGGTTCGGCACCACGGTCATCCAGCAGCCGGGGCCGGTCCCGGCTGCCGCGGGCGGCGGCGGCCGCGCGAAGATCGTCGCGATCTCCGTCGCCGGTGCCGTCCTGGTCGCCTCGATCGTCACCGGTGTCGTCGTGCTCCAGGGCGACGACGGGGACGATCCGCAGGGCGGCCCCGCGCCCACGGCCTCCACGGTCGACGAACCGAGCCCCACCCCGACGACGTCCGCGCCGGGGACCGCCACGCCCGACGAGGACCCCGACACGCTCGTCGACCAGCTCAACGGCATCACCCTGCCGGTACCGGACGGCTGGGAGAAGGCCGACAACACCGTCGGCAACGAACTCGCCCTCCAGACCCCGGACACCTACGACTGCCCGGGCGACCCCGGACTCTGCCGCCAGGGCAAGATCACGTCGAGCACGGCGACGGGCACCGACGAGCGCTCGCCCAAGAAGCTCGCCGAGGCGGACATCAAGGACGCCGCCGACGCCGCGTACGACGAGGACAGCATCAACCGCAAGCCGTTCGGCGGGATGACCCGGCACGAGCGGGTCAAGTCGGGCACGGTGGCGGTGGGCGGCCGCAGCGGCTACTTCGTGCGCTGGCGCGTCCACACCAACAAGGGCTCCGGCGGGTACGTCCAGTCCCTCGCCTTCCCCTCCAGCACGGGCTCCGAGGCGATGGTCATCGTGCGCTTCACCGTCGACGCCGGGAAGGGGGCGCCGCCGCTGTCCGACATCGACGAGGTGATCGAGGGGATCAGGCCGGTCGGGGACAGCCAGACGGGCGGGGGAGTGGGGAGCAGCGTCGGGCCGTCGTAGCCCGTCGTGGGCCCGCCGGCCCTGGGCCCACTAGAGGAACGTGTGGCCTTCGCCGCGGTACGTCGGGGCGCTGCCCGTCACCCGGTCGCCCTCGACCAGGTACAGCTCCTCGAACCGCTCGCACAGCTCACCGGCCTTGGCGTGCCGGAACCACACCTTGTCGCCGATGCGCAGATCGTCCGCGGGCGCCCCGATCAGCGGGGTCTGCACCTCGCCCGCCCCCTCCTGCGGGTCGTAGCGCAGCCCGTCCGGCAGATACGGGACGGGGGAGCGGTCGGCGCCCGCGACGCCCGACGCCGGATAGCCGCCGCCGAGCACCGTCACCACCCCGGGCCCCGGCCTGCGCACGACCGGCTGGGCGAACAGGGCGGCCGGACGGCCGCTGAACGACGTGTAGTTGTCGAAGAGGCGCGGTACGTAGAGGCCCGAACCGGCGGCGATCTCGGTCACCGCGGCCTCGGCGGCGGTGTGCTGGACGCTGCCCGTGCCGCCGCCGTTCACGAACTCCAGGTCCGGCGCGGCGGCGCGCACCGCGCGGATGGTGGCGGCGCGGCGGGCCGCGAGTTCCTTGCGGGCGGTGGCCTGCATCATGCGCACGGCCCGCGACTTGGCCGGATGCCCCGCCACGGCGTCCCCGACCCCGGCCACATGGCCCTCGTACGCCATCACTCCCACGAGCCGGAACCCCGGCCGCCGGCCGATGGCGCGGGCGAGGGCCGCCACCTGGGCGGGATCGTGCAGCGGTGAGCGGCGCGCGCCGACCCGGACCCGGCCGCCGAGCAGCTTCAGCGAGGTGTCCAACTCCAGGCAGACGCGCACCTCTTCGCGGCCGCCGTCCCGGGCGTCGTCGATGAGGCGGAGCTGCGCCGGGTCGTCGACCATGACGGTGACGGCGGCGGCGAGCTTGGGGTCGGCGGTGAGCTCGGCGAAGGCGGCGCGGTCCGCCGAGGGGTACGCGAGGAGGACGTCGCCGAAGCCGGAGCGGGCGAGCCACAGCGACTCCGCGAGCGTGAACGACATGAGCCCGGCGAAACCGTCCCGCGCGAGCACCCGCTCCAGGAGCGCGCGGCACCGCACGGACTTGCTCGCCACCCGGATCGGCTTCCCGCCGGCCCGGCGCACGAGGTCGTCGGCGTTGGCGTCGAACGCCTCCACGTCCACGATCGCGAGCGGGGCGTCGAGGTGCGCGGTGGCCCGGTCGTAGCGGGCCCGGTCTGCGGCTCGGCCTCTCATGGCGGCAGCCTGCCAGACGTGGCTACCCGAGGGTAGGGGGATGATCCGGGCAGATCACCCCGGCCTGCGGACTGGGTTCCCGTGGGCCTCATGTCAGCCCGTAGAGTGACGCGCACGCAGGGAGCGCGCGACGCGACGGAACGGGGGGTGCATGAGCACGGAGGCGCGACGGCCCCCCGTCCCCCCACGGCCCGGCACCCCGCCACGGGTGCCGCCCCCCTCGCGGAACACGACCGAGACGCCGCCCCGAAAGCCCTCCGAGGGCCGCACTGACACACCCCTCACGCCGCCTTCGCGGGAAGCGGCGGACGCGCCGGGTGTGCCCTTCCCCCCTGCCCCGTCGGATCCGCCGCCTCCGCCCGCGACCGCCCGTTTCCCCGACGTCCGTCCGCCGATGGCGCGGGCCGAGGCGCGGCGGCAGGCCGACGGCGCGGCGGACGCGGCAGGCGGCGATACGTCACTGCGGGGGACGGCCGACGGTGCCGACGCGGCCGAGGGCGCCGACCAGGGCGACGACGTGGGCTCCATGGTCGAGGACTTGCTGGCGCCGTTCGACCGGGTGCGGCTGCCCCGGCCCGCGACGGACGACGCCGCCACCGAGCGGGTGCCGGACACACCGCCGCCCCCACCTGCCTCGGCACGCCTGCCGGACGCGCCGCCATCGGTCGCACCGTCAGGAACACCCCGGCCCGCGGAGTCGGGCGGACCCGATGCCCCGGTGCCCGTCAGGCCGAAGCGCGCACCTTCCACGGGCGCACCCGCGGAGGGCGCGACACCTGCCTCGAATGACCCCAACTCGCCTGCGGCTACGGCGACTTCGCGGACGCGAGCGGCGAAGGCGCAAGCGCAGGCCCGGGGCGCCATAGCTGAAGTGCCGCCCACCGCGCCTCCGTCCGCTCCGCGGGCGCGGGCTGACAGTGCCGCGCCGCCGCCCCGGCCCGGCGTTCCGCCGCGGCCGGTCGGTGTGCCGCGCGGCGGTGCCGGGCCGGAGGCGAAGGGGGGCGTGCGGGGCTTCGCCGAGCGGCGGACTGCCGCCGCGCGGCGGGCAGTTGGCGCGGTGGATCTGACACCGGGGCCCGACACGGGGCGTCCGTTCGTTTTTCTGGCGAGGCCCGCGCTGTACGACGACACCACCACCCGGCTGCGCCCCGTCGGCGCCTGGGTGCGGCCCCGCGCGGCCGCCGCCGTGGCCTGTGTCGTCCTCGGCCTCGGGCTCATCGGCGGCGCGGTGACCGGGAGTTGGCTGACCGGTGAGTCCGACGCGGCCGGCGGCTCCCGGAACGCGTACGTCGAGGCCGGCGAGCTCTGGCACAGCGTGCCCGTCGACGAGCTGTTCCCGCCCTCCATCAAGGGCGAGGGCGCGGGCCCCGGCGGCGCCGACCGCACCTGGAACCGCGTCGCCGTCGCCCCCGACAGCACCTGTAAGGACGCCTTCGACCCGCTGCTGCGCAAGGCCCTCGCCCCCGCGGGCTGCCTGCGCCTGCTGCGCGCCACGTACGCCGACGCGACCCGCAGTCATGTCACCACCGTGGGCCTGCTGTTCACGAAGGCCGACGCCGAGGCGATGCGCTCCCTGCGCACCAGGTTCACGGAGGAGGGCCTCGACACCCGCCCGGACCTGATGCCCCGTCCGTACGCCGCCGAGGGCACCCCGGCCGCGGACTTCGGCAACCTCCAGCGCGCCACCTGGACCTTGTCAGTACTGCCCGACGCGCCGGTCGTCGCGTACGCCGTGTCCGGGTTCGCCGACGGCCGCGCCGTCACCGACCCGGAGCCCGCCGCCGAGGCCATGAAGGCGGGCGCCACCTCCGCCCCCGCCCAGGCCGGCCTCGGCAACGACGCGAAGGGCATCGCCGACCGTGTCGAGCGCGGCCTGCGCAAGACCGTCAGCGCGGCCACGGAGAAGGCTTCATGAGGATCCGTACCGCCGCGGCCGGCACGCTCGCCGCGGCGCTCGCGCTGCTGCCCGCCGCCGCCCCCGCGTACGCCGACGACGGCATCCGCGCCCAGCAGTGGGCCCTCGACGTCATGGGCACCGACCAGGCATGGCGCACCACCAAGGGCGAGGGCGTCACCGTCGCCGTACTCGACACCGGCGTCGACGCCTCGCACCCCGACCTGGCGGGCAACGTCCTGCCCGGCCAGGACATGGTCGGCTTCGGCGCCCGCAAGGGCGAGAAGTCCTGGGCCCGGCACGGCACCGCCATGGCCGGGATCGTCGCGGGACACGGGCACGGCGACGGCCGCCGCGACGGCGTCCTCGGCATCGCCCCCGAGGCACGGATCCTGCCCGTCCGGGTGATCCTCGAAGACGGCGACCCGGCCCGCAAGAAGGCCCGCTCCACCCGCGGCAACGCCCTCGCCGAAGGCATCCGCTGGGCCGCCGACCACGGCGCGGACGTCATCAACCTCTCCCTCGGCGACGACTCCAAGTCCGCGCACCCCGAGCCGACGGAGGACGCGGCCGTCCAGTACGCCCTGAAGAAGGGCGCCGTCGTCGTCGCCTCCGCGGGCAACGGCGGCGAACGCGGCGACCACATCTCGTACCCCGCCGCGTACCCCGGAGTGATCGCCGCGACGGCCGTCGACAACAACGGCACGCGGGCCTCCTTCTCCACCCGCCGCTGGTACGCCACCGTCAGCGCGCCCGGCGACGACATCGTGATCGCCGACCCCAACCGCAAGTACTACGAGGGCTGGGGCACCAGCGCGGCCTCCGCGTTCGTCTCCGGGGCGGTGGCCCTCATCCGCGCCGCCCACCCCGGGCTCGGCCCCGCCGAGATCAAGGAACTGCTGCGGGACACCGCGCGGGACAGCCCGGCCGGCGGCCGCGACGACTCCCGCGGCTTCGGCCAGATCGACCCGGTCGCGGCACTCGCCCGCGCCGGGAGGATCAAGCCGGAGTCGCTGCGGACGACGGCCCACGCCAAGAAGTACTTCGGCGCCGGCCCGGACGAGCAGTCCGCCGACGAGGAGCCCGCGGGCTGGATCAGCCCCGTGGCCGGAGGGCTCGGGGTGGCCCTGCTCGCGGCGGGCATCGTGCTGTGGCGGGGGCGGCCGACCCGTCGTCGCGTGTCCGCGCGCTGACGTTAGGGTCGGAGCCGTGGCGAACAAGAACATCCCCGACCCCGGTTTCTCCGACGACGACGGGTCGGCCGACCCCGCCCTGAGCGCGGCACTCGCCGCCTGGGCCGAGGACCGGACCGCCCGAGGCCCGGTCCTGGAGGCCCTCGCCGGAGCGCGGCTCCTCGTACCCGTCGTCGCCATCCTTGGGGAGGTCGAGGAGGACGAGAACGGGCTGCGCCGCGAGAAGACCAGCGACATGGCCGTGCCCACCCTCAAGGCGGGCGACCGCACGGCCCTGCCCGCCTTCACCTCCACCGCGGCCCTCGCCCTGTGGGACCCCGAGGCCCGCCCCGTCGCCGTACCGCTGCACCAGGTGCTCCAGGCCGCCGCCCACGAGCGGGCCGACACGGTCGTCCTCGACCTCGCGGGACCCGTCCCCTACGAGCTGAACCGGCCCGCCCTGATCGCACTCGCCGAGGGCCGCCGCAGCTCCGACGCGCTCACCGACCCGGCCGTCACCGCCGCCGTGCGCGCCGCCGTCGCCGCCGAGCCCGCCGTGCTC
>NZ_AOPZ01000049.1 GCF_000414115.1 Streptomyces aurantiacus JA 4570 | reverse complement strand
CCGCCGGGCACGGCCCCCCCCGCCGCACCATCCGCGGGCACGGCCACCCCCGCCACACCACCTGCGGACGCGGACGCGGGCCCGCCCGCCCCCCACAGCGCCACCGACACGCCCCCCATGGGCACACCGATGCCCGCCGCCGAACCCCGCCCGGCCGCGGACGGGGCCGCCCTCGACGCACCTGTCGCTCCACCACCCGCAGGCACGCGCATGCCCCACGGCGCCACGGGAACGCTACCCGTGGACGCGTCCGGCCCACGGGACACCGCCGCAGGCCCGCCCCCAGGGGGCTCCCCCACCCCACCGGCCACGAACGTCCCCCCGTCCGACACCACCCCGGGGGCAAGTGGCACCCCCGCGCCCCCGCCCGGCCCGCCGACTCCGCCGCCCGCCGCGGACCCGCACCTGGCCGCCCTCGCGGCCGAGTTGACCCACGGCCGGCACGGCGTCGCCCACTTGGGGCCGCTGCCCGCGCCGGACCTGTCGGGCACGGCCGCGCTGTGGCGCTGGTTCCACCTGACCCTGCTGCGTCTGCCCGCTCCGCACGCGACGCAATGGCGGGCCCGCGCACAGCAGTTGCCCGTGGCGGGGGGCGACCCCGGCGGCGCGCGGTGGGAGGCGTGGCGGACCCTCGGCGAGGGGCAGGTGCTGCTGCCCCCGCTGCCCCGGCTGGGGGTCCCAGGGGTGCGCCTCGACCCGGCGGGATCCGCGGCTCCGTGGGCGATGGCGGCCGCGGCGGGCGGCGAACCGGCCGGAGAAGGGACCGCCGTACGCGGAAGCCAAGGAGTGCCGCCTGCCCCGGGCGACCTGCGCGCGCCCTTGGGAGTCTTCGTGGTCCTGGCCGGCTGGGTCGGCGGACTCGCCGCCCTGGACGGCCAGTTGCACCACTGCCTGGAGAACGTCTCCCACCGCGGTGTGGTGCCGCTGCGCGAGGCCGAACACCGGACCGCCCACCGGCACGAACTCGCCCAGCGCATCGGCCGCCTGGCCTGCCGGGAGCCGGGCTCCGCGGCGGAGCTGCGGGCGGCCCTCGCCGTGGACGAGGCGCTGTGCTCCGTCCTGCACCTGCCCCCCGCCGCCCCCGGAAGCTGGTGGGCCCAGCTCGCCGAGACCTCGCAGCGGGCCGTGCTCGAACTGCGCCGCCGGGTGCGCGACAGCGGTGCCGACGTCGCCGTGGAAGTGCTCGCCCCGACCTACCGCGAGGCCCGGCGCCGCACCGGGGGCAACGACATCCCGCTGGACGCGGGCGGCCGCAAGGGCCAGGTACTGGCCGGGCTGCGACTGTGGGCGCGCATCGACGGCAGGGAACTGCCGGGCCGGGTGGTGTACCGGGCATGACGCGCCGGGCCCGCTCGGGCCGAGAGCCCGGGCCCGGCGTCACCCCGCGGAACGCAGGTCACCGCACGGACGCCCGGACGGCGCACCGACTCGTACTGGCGCTCGACCGGCCCCGAAGGACGGGGGCATATGCCATAAGCACCACCGCATCGGGTGTTGCCAAATCCCTTACGAGCACCCGCCCGCTGTGCCAGAGTCGTTAGCGGTCGAAGAGTTGTCACTGAAGTCAGTACGGAAGCCGCACGCACGTCACGTACGGAAGTCACGTACGCCACGGACGAAGGCCAGGACGAACGCCACGCCGCTACCGGTCGAGGAGCCATGACCGGCGATCCCCACAGCAAGCCCGGTCGCACCGCATCACCCACGGAGCACCCCATGCCGTCCCATGTGTTCGAAGGCCGCCCCGACCGGCCGCACGAGCACGGCGCGGTCGACGCGCTCATCTCACAGACACGCCGGCTGCGCGGCGAGGTCGACGCCGTGCGCCGCGAGGCGGTAGCCGACCACAGCGACCCCGCGGGCCGCTGGCAGCGCGCGCTGTGCGACCTCGCGGTGCATCAACTCAACGACCTGCACAGCCACTTGGCCCAGCTCCGGGACGGCCCGCCGCGGCCCCCCACCTCCCCCGCCTCCCCCGCGCGGACCGACCCGCGGCGCCGCTCGCTGCTCAGCCGGGTCGGCAGCGCGGAGTGGAACCTGCTGACGGACGAGGCGAGCTGGTCCGCCGAGCTGTATCAGATCCTCGGCCGCGACCCGGCCACACCGGCGCTCTCCCTCGACGAGCTGCCCTCCCTGATCCACCCCGACGACCAGCCGATGCTCACGGCGATGGTCACGGACTGCCTGGTCGACGGCAAGCCGATCGACGGCGAGTTCCGGGTCGTGCGCGCCGACGGCGGCGCCCGGCAGGTGCACATGATGGGCGAACCCGTGCTCGCCGCCGACGGCTCCACCGCCTCCATGTGGGCGGTGCTCCGGGACGTCAGCGAACTGCGCCGCAGCCAGCGGGTGGTGCGCGAGACCCGTGACTCGCTGCAGCGCCAGCGGCACCTCGCGCAGACCGAGCACCGGCTCGCGGTCGAACTGCAGGAAGCCGTGCTGCCGCCGTGGCGTGGCTCCCTGCGGTTCCCGCACGGCGGCCCCGCGAGCCTGGACCTCGCCGCCCACTATCTGCCGTCGTCGTCGACCGCGCTGATCGGCGGCGACTGGTACGACGCGCTCGAACTGGCCGACGGCCGCACCCTGCTGAGCGTCGGCGACCTCACCGGCCACGGCGTCACGGTGACGTCGGGCATGGCGATGCTGCTCGGCGCGCTGCGCGGCATGGCCGTCGCGGGCACCCGGCCCGGCCGGCTCATGGGCTGGCTCAACCAGCTCCTCGACGCCTCCGTGCAGCCCGCGCTCGGCAGCGCCGTCTGCTGTCTGTACGACGCCGCCGACCACACCCTGACCTGGGCCCAGGCGGGCCACCCCGCCCCGCTGCTGTTCCGCGACGGGACGGGGCGCGCGCTGACACCGCCGGACGGTGTGCTCCTCGGCGCGACGTCCGGCGCCTGCTACGAACAGGCCGAGGAGCGGCTGCGCCCCGGCGACCTGCTGTTGCTGCACACGGACGGTCTGGTGCCGCGGCGTTCCCGAGAGGCCGCGACGAACCGGCTGCTCGCCCTGGCACCGCGCTTCGCCGAGGCGAGGGCGGCACAGGACTGTGTGCGCGTCGCTGTCGAGGAGTTCGGCGTTGCCCCCCGCGAGGACGACGCCTGTCTGCTGGTGGCCAGGGTCGACGCCTAGGCCGCGTACGCGGACGAAGCCCTAGCCCCGACTTCGTGACGCCCGCACCGGCCGTTTCCTATGCCTGGACCCATTTGCCTCCCCCGGGCCGGGCCGCCGCCTTGGGCAGGGCGTGCTTGATCTCCTCGCGCAGGTCCTCGATCTTCGGATAGCCCGAGTACTGCGCGGTCAGGCGGTACATCTCGCGCAGCCGGTCCCAGGTGCGGTGCGAGGAGTTGGAGCCCATGGACACCAGCGCCAGGCGCGCGTACCGGTCGGCCTGTTCGGGGTCGTCGGCGATGAAGCAGGCCGACGCCAGCGAGATGTAGTCGAAGATCGTGGAGCGGTCGCGGCCCTTCAGGCGCAGGGCGATGGCCTCCTTGGCGTGCCGCTGGGCGAGCTGGGCGGCGGACGGCTCGTGCTCGGCGAGGGTGCGGTACGCCAGGGCCTGCATGCCGTGCAGATCCGCCTCGTCGAACATCTGCATCCAGCTCGGCGGCGGCACGTCGCCCTTGTCGGAGACGAACAGGTCCTCGGCCCGGCCGAGGGTGCGGCGCATCGCCTGCCCCTTGCCCATCGACGCCTGGGCCCACGCCTCGATGGTGTGCAGCATGGCCTGTGTGCGCGGCAGCGTCTGCTCGCCCGAGCCGGACTTGGCGAGCTTCATCAGATCCAGGGCGTCGTCGGGCTTGCCCAGGTGCACCATCTGGCGGGCGGCGCGGGACAGGGCCTCGCCCGCGCGCGGACGGTCGCCGCCCTCGCGGGCCGCGTGCGCGGCGATCACGAAGTACTTCTGGGCGGTGGGTTCGAGGCCGACGTCGTGCGACATCCAGCCGGCGAGGACGGCGAGGTTGGCGGCGACGCCCCACAGGCGCCGCTGCAGATGGTCGGGGTGGCGGTAGGAGAGCATGCCTCCCACCTCGTTCAGCTGGCCCACCACGGCCTTGCGTTGCAGGCCGCCGCCGCGGGAAGCGTCCCAGGCGCGGAACACCTCGACCGAGCGCTCCAGCTCCTCGATCTCCTGGGACCCGATGGGGGCGGCCTCGTAGCGGTCGAATCCGGCGGGGTCGGCGTGCAGGGGGTCGTCGGTGCGGGGGGCGTCGGCCTTCAGGGTCGGATCGGTGTGCAGCCAGTCGTGCATGGCGCTGGTGAGTGCGGAGCCTGCGGCAAGCGCGGCACCCGCGCCCACCAAGCCGCGTCGGTTGAGCATGAGGTCCATTCCCGTGAATTCGGTGAGGACCGCGGCGGTTCGCTCGGGCGCCCACGGCACGCCGTCGGGGTGTTCTACGCTCCCGTCGGCGCGCTGTTTGCCTACGCGCCCGTGCCGGACCAGACCGAGGTCCTCGATGGTCACGACACGGCCGAGACGCTCGGTGAAAAGAACAGCCAGGACCCTGGGCACGGGATCGCGCGGGATCTCTCCCATGTCGATCCAGCGCCGCACCCGCGAGGTGTCGGTGGCCAGCTGCGGATGACCCATCGCCGCCGCCTGCCGGTTCACCAGTCTGGCGAGTTCGCCCTTGGACCAGCCCGCCAGGCCGAAGAGATCCGACAGACGGGTGTTGGGTTGTCCGTTCACGTCAAGCCCCCAGGGTTCTCGGCTGAATTGACAGTAACCCTCTGTCAGTTGCTGAGCGACTATTCGCCAGGGTTCGCCAGGGTGCGCCACATGGTGTGCCAGGGGCTATCGGGTGTCAGGTAGGAATGCGCCACCCCGACCCGGCCGCCTCGAGGCATTCCCCAGGGTGCACCCACAGCGGCCGGGACGGGAGGGCGCCGCAACTCGCAGGCACACGAAGGGATCTGTATCGCCCATGTACGCAGCATCGTCCTCCGTGTCCGCCCCGCCTCGGCCACTGCGCCCGCACCCCTCCTCCCGCGGCTCCGCCCGCGCGGCGGAGGCCCCGCTGCCCGGGGGTGGCCCCTATCTGGCGCCGGCGCGGCCCGCGGCCGCTCCGCTCGGCGCCGACCGGACGCGCCGCGTACCGGCGACGGGCGCCGGGCCGCTCAGCGGGAGACTCGACCTGTCCGGCCCCCAGGGCGCGCAACTGCGCACCGCGATCGCCTCGGTGCACCGCATCTGTCCGGAATTCCAGCCCGTGCAGGTGTTGCGCCGCAGCGGACGTACCGTGCTCCTGGTCGGCACCACCGGCCGCGCCACCGCCGTGGCCAAGTGCCTGCTCGACCACTCGCCCCTGTGGGCCGAACGGATCCGCCACGAAATAGCGGCCTACCGCTCGTTCGTCCGGCACCGTCCGCCCGTGCGCGCGCCGCGTCTCATCGCGGCCGACCCGGACGACTGCACGCTGGTGATCGAGCGCATGCCCGGCCGGGTGGCCGCACTGCAGCGGCACCCCGCAGAAGCCCCACCGCGCGCCGACATCCGGGCGGCGATGAGCGCGGTGTGCCGGCTCAACCAGTGGCGGCCGCCGCAGGAGATGTTCGGTCGGCCGCTGGACTACGGCCGGCGGATCTCCCGCTTCCACGAGCTGGGGCTGCTCACCGACCGGGACATGGGCGACCTGCAGAAACTGCTGCACGGCATAGCGCACGCACACACGTCGGGGCCGGGGCTCACCTGGCAGTTCTGCCACGGCGACGCGCTCCTTTCGAACGTGCTGCTCTCGCCGGCCGGCCCGGTCCTGGTCGACTGGGAGCACGCGGGCTGGTATCTGCCGGGCTATGACCTCGCCACGCTGTGGTCCGTGCTCGGCGACTCGCCCGTGGCGCGCCGCGACATCAGCCAGCTCGCCCAGGCGGCGGGCCCGGCGGCGCGCGACGCGTTCCTGGTGAACCTGATGCTGGTGCTGACCCGCGAGATCAGGATGTGCGAGACGGCCGTGCAGCGCACGCTGCACGACACGGCCCCGACGGCACCGGGCCAGGCCCACCCCGGGCCCGCGCCGTCCGGCGAGGAACAGCGGCTGCTGCTTCGGCGGCTGCACGACGACTGCCAGATGGCCCGCCGGGCCGTGCGTGCGGCGGTCGGCACTCGCTGACGGGGAAACGAGGGAGGCGAAGACCCGCGACGCGGCCGGGGCAGGGACGCGTCGCGGGTCTTCGTGTGCCCGCGGCAGGTCCGGTGGGTGCGCCGCGCATCCTCGTGTTCGCGTAACTCGTGCGGGCCCCCGGCGTTGTGCGGGCTGTGGGGATCTGGCTGCTCAACAACTTCAGTACGTTCACGCTCGCCGTGCTGCTCGGTGGCGGTGCCGTACTCGTCGCCGTGACCGGCGCGCTGCTGCTGCGCCGCAGATTCGCCAGGCTGGCGGACGGCACGTACAACGACATGGTCGGTGTCTGCTTGAGCATGTACGCCGCGATCTACGGCATCATCCTCGCCTTCGTCGTCGTGGCCGAGTGGGAGACCCTCAACGACGCGGAGACGAACGTCGCCGCCGAGGCCAGCCGGACCGCCCAGGTGGTGCGGGACGCCGCCGCGTTCCCGCCCGAGCAGGAGCGCAGGGTGACCGACGCCGTCGGGGCGTACGTCCACGCGATCGTCGACAAGCAGTGGCCGCTGATGCGCGAGGGCCGGCCCGACCCGGGCGTCACCAACCCCGAAGTGGTCAGGATCTACCGGGTGTTCCAGGAGTACGAGCCGAAGACCGAGGCCGAGAAGACCTACTACGAGCACTCCGTGACCACGCTCGGCGACGTCGCGGAAGCACGCCGCACCCGGCTCGCCGACTCGCAGCAGGCCCTGCCACCGCTCCTCAACGTGCTCATCTACGGCGGCGCGCTCGTCATGCTGCCGCTGACCTTCCTGTACGGCATCAGGAGCCTGCGCGCCCAGCTGATGTTCGTCGCCTCGGTCGCCGCGCTGATCGGCGTGAGCCTGCTGCTGTGCCTGACCATGGACCATCCGTTCTCGGGGGGCCTGTCGGTCTCCCCCGCCCCGTTCAAGGAGGGCGTGCTCGCCCAGTTCTGGCGGTGACGCGCTCCGGCCCCTCCGCATCGTCACGGAGAGGCCGGAGCAGGGGGAGTCGCGGCGATCAGCCCGTCGAGGCCGAGAACGCGACGGCGTCCACGTCGAAGGAATTGTTCTGCGGTGACTTGAAGACCAGGTACAGCTTGTGGGTTCCGGTCAGGGGCTCGATGTCCACCGCCGGGGTGTTCTGGTAGGTGTCCCAGCCTCCCGTGTTGAGCACGGGCGTCGTGGCCAGGAGCTTGCCGTCGGGGGCGTCCGCGCGGAGTTCGACGGAGCCCACTCCGTACGGGGACGACATGCGGTACGTGACCTTGCTGACGCCTTCGACGCTCATCGGGGCGAAGGCGATCCAGTCGCCGTCGCTGATGTCGCCGATGCGTTTGCCGTTCTCGGCGCCCGCCTGGGAGACGATCCGGGTGCCGGACTGGCCGTCGTGGTACTCGGCCTGCTTGTGCCTGGGCTGCAGGACCGAGCGGCCGTAGCCCGTCAGGGCGCTCGTGCCGGACGCGCCCTTGTCGGTGTACTTGGCGTTCAGGACGTAGGTGAGGTCGGCGCCCTCCGGGTGGCCGCCCAGGTCGCCGGTGTCGACGGTGCCCTCGCAGCCGGGGATGTCGGTGGTCGGGTGCTCGTGGTCGTCATGGCCGAGGGCCGGGTTCACGAAGACCTTGGAGCAGTCGATCTGCCCGTCCTCGGGGTCGGTGACCTTCACCTTGTACGGGATCTTGTCGCCGAAGGTGATGAGCTTGCCGTCGACCGGCGTCTCGACGGTCACCTTCGGCGCGGTGTTGCCCGCCGTGATGGGGACGTTGGCGTAGCCGGACTTGCCGGTGGAGTCGGTGACCTTCAGCTGGGCGTTGAAGTCGCCCTTGGTGGTGTAGGTGTGCGAGGGGCTGGGGTCGGTGGAGTCGTAGGTGCCGTCGCCGTTGAAGTCCCAGGCGTAGGTGATCGGGTCGCCGTCCGGGTCCTTGCTGCCCTCGCTGGAGAAGTCGGCCTTGAGGGGCAGGGGACCGTTGGTGGCGGACGCCTTGGCCTTGGCGATCGGGATGCGCTGCCCCTGCGCGTAGTCGACCCGGTACAGACCCGAGTCGTTGTTCCCGCCGCCGAACTCGCTGCCCCACTCCAGGACGTACAGCGAACCGTCGGGCCCGAAGGTCATGTCCATCGGCTTGGTGAACTTCACCGGCTTCAGGAAGTCGTTGATCTTCAGGAGCTTGCCGGACTTGTCGAAGCGCATCTCCTTCACGGAGTCGCGCGCCCACTCGTAGAAGAAGTTCGCGCCGTCGAAGTACTGCGGGAACTTGGTCGTGGAGGGGTTCTTGGCGTCGTAGCGGTAGACGGGCCCGCTCATCGGCGCGGAGCCGCCGGTGCCCATCTCCGGGAACTCCTTGGAGGCGCCGTAGCCGTACCAGACCTCGGGGAGCGTCAGCGGCGGCAGGTCCTTGAGGCCGGTGTTGTTCGGCGAGGGGTTCACCGGCTTCGCGCAGTCGAACTTGGCGCCGGCCTTCTGGGTGTCGGGGTCGTAGGGCGCGTACGCCTGGTTGTTGCCGTGGCAGAACGGCCAGCCGAAGTTGCCCGGCTTCTTGATGACGTTGTACTCGACCAGGCCCTCGGGGCCGCGTTCGGTCTCGGGGGCGCCGCGGTCGGGGCCGTAGTCCGAGACGTGCACGTTTCCGTTCTTCGGGTCGACGGTGAAGCGGAAGGGGTTGCGGAAGCCCATGGCGTAGATCTCGGGGCGGGTCTTGTCCGTGCCGGGCTTGAAGAGGTTGCCCTGGGGGATCGTGTAGCCGCCCTTGTCCTTGGGCTTGACGCGCAGGATCTTGCCGCGCAGGTCGTTGGTGTTGCCGGCCGTGCGGGCGGCGTCGAGCATCTGCTTGCCGGGGCGCCAGTCCAGGGGCGCGTAGCCCTGCCAGTTCGGGTCGAGGTTCGGCGGCACGTCGTCGCCGACGCCCAGGTACAGGGTGCGGTCGGGGCCGAACTCGACGGCGCCGCCGGTGTGTCCGGGCTCGGGGAAGGTGCGGTCGCGGTAGGCGGGGACGTCGAGCACCTTCTTCTCGCTCGCGAGGTCGAGGGTGTTGTCCTTCTTGACCGTGAAGCGCGACAGGCGGTTCACGTCGTCCTTGGCGCTCGCGGGCGCGTAATAGAGGTAGATCCAGCGGTTCTTGGCGAACGCCGGGTCCAGCTCCATGCCGACCAGGCCGTCCTCGCCGCCGGTGTAGGTGTCGACCTTGCCCGCGGTGGTGGTGGCGTGCGTCTTGGGGTCGAAGATCTTCACCTCGCCGCTGCGCTGGGCGTAGAAGACCTTGCCGTCCTTGGCTACGTCGAGCTCCATCGGGTCGGCGGTGTTCTCGTCGAGCGCGATCTTCTCGTAGCCGGACCAGACGGTGCCACCGCAGTCACCGGGCTTGTTCCCGGCCGCCCACTGGATGCCGCCGAGCACGTGGTCGCGGAAGGCGGGCTCGCTGTACGACGCCTTGTCGTGGCCCATGGCGGTGGCCCACACCTTGCCGCCCTCGGCCTTGCGGCACCAGGAGATGGGGTGGTCGGCCCCCATGGCGGAGCCCCCCGGGTTGTACGTCGTCTCGTCGGCGGAGACCAGGACGTGCACGTCGCCGCGCGGATTCCGGTCGAAGTTGTACCACTCCTCGGGGCGCTCCCAGCGCTCGGGAAGGCCCTTGGTGGAGGGGTGCACGTGGTCGGCGACCTTCGCGGTGCCCTTCAGGACGCCCGGGGAGTGGGCGGGCATGTGGGCGCCGCCGTTGACGGTGTCGTCCCACCACGGGAAGGAGTCCTCGATGCCCATGTCGAGGGTGTTGTGGACGGCGACGATGCCCTTGCCGCCGCGCACGTACTTCTGCACGGCCTCGCGCTGGGCGTCGGTGTCCCAGACCATGCCGGAGTTCTGCAGCATGACGATGACGTCGAAGTCCTTGAGCCTGGCGTCGTCGAAGACGGTCGAGTCGTCGGTCTGGACGACCTCGAAGTTGTGGGCCGCGGCCTGTTCCTTGACCATCTGGATGCCGGCCGGGATGGAGTCGTGGACGTAGCCGACGGCCTTGGTGAACAGCAGGGCACGGAAGGCCGGTGCCTGGTCGGCGGCGGTGGCTCCGGTGGCGGTGGCCCCCGCGGCGGGCAGGAAGCCCACGGCAAGGAGCAGCGCCGTCAGGACGGCGATCAGCGCTCTTCGTACGCCTCTGATGTCACGAGCATGACATCCCATGAGGTGGTCCTCTCTGTGTGGACGGAAGGTGCGGGTGCCGGATGCCGGAGGTTCGCGGGCCCGAAGGCCCGGATCAGAGGGCCGCGACGGCGCGGCGCAGGAAGCTCAGGCCGTCGGCCGCGAGCGCGTCCTGGCTCGGGGCGAGCGGCCGCCACACGGAGGCGGCGACCGCGATGGCGTCGTTGTGCGCGGTGAACGACTCGACGCACAGCGCGCCCCGGTAGCCGACCGCGCGCAGGGCACGGAGGAAACCGGCCCAGTCGAGGTGGTCGGCCCCCGGGGTGCCGCGGTCGTTGGCGCACACCTGGACGTGGCCGATCCGGTGCCCGGCCGCCTCGACGGCCGCGGGCAGGGAGCGCTCCTCGATGTTCTGGTGGTACGTGTCGAGCGCGATGCCGATGCTGTCCCCGGGCAGCCCTTCGAGGGCGTCGAGGGTCTGCGCGACGGTGTTGAGCAGGCTCGTCTCGTAGCGGTTGAGCGGTTCGACGGCGATGCGCACGGCGGCCTGTGCGGCGTGCTCGACGACCGGGGCGATGTGCTCGCGCCACTCCTCGTACGCGGACGTGCGCTCGGCGGGGTCCATCCGCCAGGTGCGGCCCACGGCGGCGTAGACCGGGCCCGCGACCACCGGGGCGCCCACCGCGTGGGCGGCGTCCACGCAGTGGCGGAGGTAGTCCTGGGTGGCGCGCACCGCCGCCGGGTCGGCGCGCACGAGGTCGCGGCCGGGCGCCATGACGGCGATGACGGCGGCGGGCGCCGGGCCGGTGGCGTCGAGGAGCTTCGCGGTGGCCGCGGCCTCCCAGTCGCCGGGCTGCTCCAGCGGGAGCTCGACGCAGTCGAAGCCCCAGCGGGCGAGGCGTGGCAGCACTTCGGCCAGGGCGTCGGCGGTGACGGGCGAGTGCCAGATCCAGGGGTTGGCGCCCAGGGGCCAGCCGGCGCCCGACGACTGGTTCATGGGCCGCGTCACTTCTTGCCTCCCCAGCTCCCGGGGAACCCGGGCATCTTCTGGCAGCCGCACATCGCGTAGTGCAGCGGCGGCATGCCGTCCTGGAGGTAGTCGTCGAGGTTGGCCTCGGTGACGGTGGGCTGCGGCAGCTTCCACTCCTTGGGGACCTGCTCGCCCTTGAGGATCCGCAGGGCGGCGATGATGGGCGTGCGCCACTGGAAGGTCGGGTAGGTGGGCGCGATCGCGGTGAGTTTCTTGTCCTTCCACGCCTGGAGGAAGTCCTGCTGGTCCTCGCCGGTGATCGGCGGCACGTCGGCGCCCGAGTCCTCGAATGCCTCCACCGCGGCCACGGCGGTGGCGCCGGAGTCCATCCACACGCCGTCGATCGAGCCGTGCCGGGAGATCGCGTCGGACACGACGGACTTGGTCTTCGCCGGGTCGCCGTCGGTGAACTTCACGTCCACGACGTCGAGTTCGCTCTTGTCGAAGGCGAGCTTCGCGGCGGACCAGCGGGTCTCCAGGACGTCGACGCCGGGCGAGATGCGCAGCGCGAGGATCTTGCCCTCGGGCTCGACCTCGTCGACGAGGAAGTCGGCGGCGACCGCGCCGTAGCCGTAGCCGCCGATGGGGTTGATGAACGTGACGGCGCAGTCCGTCTGCACGCCCCGGTCGAAGACGATGACGGGCAGCTTGCCGCAGGCGTCCTTCACGGCGGGCGTGAGGGTGGCGGTGGTGTTGGGCGAGACGATCAGCGCGTCGCAGTCCTTGTTCCCCGCGAGCTCCTGGATGTCGGAGATCTGCTTGTCGTCCTTGCCCTGGGCGTCCAGGACGGTGAAGTCGGCGATCTCGTCGTGCAGTTCGACCTCGGCCTTCATCGTCTTGAGGCCGACCTGGCGCCAGGGGTTGAAGACTCCGGCGTTGGAGAAGCACAGGTGGACGTCCTCGGCGGAGCCCTTCTTCTTGTACTGGGCGGTGTCGGCCATCGCGGGCTGGAGCATCTGCTCCCACGGCTTGGCGGCCGGGCCCTGCGGAGTCTGCTCGCCGAGCTTCAACTGCCGTTCGTACTCGGTCTTGTCGAAGAACTTGGACGGCTTGTCGCCGCTTTCGTTCTTCTGCTCGGCGCTCTGCCCGGAGGCGGCGGGGCCGTCGGCCGGGGCGTCGCTGGAGCAGGCGGCGAGCACGGCGAACAGGGCGGTGACGAGGACGGCTGCGGGGGCGGCGCGGCGGGGGTGCGGCGGGGTTCTGCGGGTGCGGGTCATGACTGTGTCCCTCCCGATGAGGTGCCGGATGAGGTGGCCGGTGGCTGAGCACGGCGGCGGCGCAGCCGGGAGAAGTCGGCGGCCCCGATCCCGACGGCGGCGATGACGATGACGCCCTGGACGGTGGACTCCAACGCCCCCGACACGCCTCGGAGGTTGAGGAACGTGAACAGCGCCTGGAGCGAGAAGGCACCCGCCATCGCCGCGACGACGCTGCCGCGCCCGCCGCCGAGCGCCACGCCGCCCAGCACGACGGCGGTGATCGCCTCGAACTCGTAGCCGCGGCCCGCCTGCGCGGACACCCCGGAGAAGCCGCCGACGAGGACGGCGGCCAGCGCGGCGGCGACACCGGAGAGCACGAACGCCAGGACGCGCACCCGGTGCACCCGCACCCCGGCCAGCCGGGCGGTGCGGTCGCTGTCTCCGGTGGCGATGAGCGTACGGCCGAAGTCGGAGCGCATGAGGAGCACCACAAGGACACCGGCGACCAGGCAGGCGAGCACGGCCCACGGCAGCCAGCCCATCGCCGTACCGCGTCCCAACTGGCGGAAGTCCTGCGGCAGTTGGCCGTGCGGGGAGCCGCCGGTCCAGTAGAAGACGGCGCCTTCGAGGATCAGCATCATGCCGAGCGTGGTGATGAACGACGGCACCCGGAGCCGGGTGGTGATCAGCCCGTTCACGAGCCCCGCCACGGCGCCCGCGAGCAGCAGTCCGGCGGTCATGAGGAGCCAGGGGGCGTCCGGGTAGGTGCCGTAGACCTCGGCGGCCGCGACGACCCCGGCGGTGACGATCGCGCCGACGGACAGGTCGAACTCGCCGCACACGATGACCAGGTACTGCCCGGCGGCGAGGATCACCAGCGGCGCCGCGCGCTTGACGAAGGCGAGGAAGCGGTCGGGTTCGTAGAAGCCGGGGTCGGTCACGGCGAGCGCGGCGAGCAGCACGATCAAGAGGGCGTAGACGGGCGCGCCCGCGCCCAGGTTGCGGGCGATCGTCTTGTACGCGGCGGCCGCCACCGGCACCGTCCGGCTCTCCGTCGCGTCCGTCGCCGTACCCGTACCGGTGCTCATGCGGACCTCCTGGCGCCGCGCCGGGCGTAGAGGGCGACGGCGGCGATGATGACGACGCCGCGTACGACGTTCTTGAAGAAGGGGTCGACGCCGAGCTGGTTGAACACGGAGTCCAGGACGGCGAGCACGAGGACGCCGCCGAGGGTGCCGGCCACTCCCCCGCGCCCGCCCGCGAGGACGGTGCCGCCGAGCACGACGGCCGCGATGGACTCCAGGTCGTAGCGGGCCTCGGTGCCGGCCCACGGCGCTCCGGCGCCCAGGCGGGAGGCGAGGAACAGGGCGGCCGCGCCGACGCACAGCGAACACAGGACGTGCGCGGCGATCACGGTGCGGCGGGTGCGGACGCCGGACAGGCGGGCGGCGTGTTCGTCGCCGCCGGTGGCGTACAGGTGATGGCCGAAGCGGGTGCGCCGGGTGACGACCCAGAGCGCGGCGGCGACGGCGAGGAGCAGGAAGAGGGAGACCGGGATCGGTCCGACGCGGTCGTAGCCGAGGTGCTGGAAGGAGGCGGGGACCTGGCCGGCCGGGCCGGTGTAGTTCTCCTCGATCCAGCCGCGCAGGATGAAGGCGGTGCCGAGGGTCGCGATGAACGCGTTGACCTTCAGGCCGGTGACGATGAGCCCGTTGGCGAGCCCGACGGCCGCGGACAGCGCGAGGACCGCGAGCACTCCGGTGACGACGGAGCCGTCCTCCATGGTGGTGGCCGCGACCAGGGTGCCGAGGCTGATGAGGTACGCCACCGACAGGTCGAGGGAGCCGGTGAGGATGACGGCGGTCTGGCCGACGGCGACGAGGCCGAGGGCCACGCTGTTCTGCAGGATGCCGACGACGTTGGTGAGCGTGAGGAAGTCGCCGCCGCGCGCGGCCACCACGATCCAGCCGATGCCGGTGACGGCGGCGGGCGGCGGCCGCGAGCCAGACGCCGACGGCCGGGTCGGCGAGCCGGGAGCGGCGGAGCGGGGCGCGGGTCTTCGCGGGGGCCCG
This sequence comes from Streptomyces aurantiacus JA 4570, assembly GCF_000414115.1. Classification (GTDB taxonomy): domain Bacteria; phylum Actinomycetota; class Actinomycetes; order Streptomycetales; family Streptomycetaceae; genus Streptomyces; species Streptomyces aurantiacus_A. Next base: position 42,656 of record NZ_AOPZ01000049.1, on the reverse strand, counting down.
GTCGGGCTTGGGGGCGACGGCGGCGCCGGTCATGCCGCTCCTTCCTGCGCTATGGGGGCGGAGCCTTCGCGCGCCGCCGGGGCGGGCGGGGGTGGCGGGTCGGTCCCGCGTGGCGGCTCGGGCCCGTCGGACGTGGTCGCGAGGCGCATGACGTCCTCCTCCGAGGCCCCGGCGGGCAGCTCACCGGCGATCCGCCCCTCGGCCATGACGAGGATCCGGTCGCTCATGCCGATGAGCTCGGGCAGTTCGGAGGAGACGATGAGCACGGCGAGACCTTCTTTGGCGAGGTCGCGCACCAGCGTGTGGATGGCGGCCTTGGCGCCGACGTCGACGCCGCGGGTCGGTTCGTCGAAGAGCAGGACGCGGGGGCGGGCGGCGAGCCACTTGGCGATGACGACCTTCTGCTGGTTGCCGCCGGAGAGGTAGCGGGCCTCCTGGTCCTCGCCGCGCGCGTGCAGCCGGACCTTCCCCAGGAGCGCCGTCAACTCCCGGGCGGCGGGCGGCCGTTCGCGGTCCGGGACGGCGCGCGTGACCAGGAGGGTGTTGTCGCGCACGGACTGGCGCAGGGCGAGGCCCTCGGCCTTGCGGTCCTCGGTGACGAGCGCGATCCCGGCGCGGATGGCCTGGCGGGGCGTGCCGGGCCGCAGCGGCGCGCCGCCGACGGTCATCGTGCCGGTGGTGAACGGCGCGGCGCCGAACAGGGCCCGCGCCAGGGACGTACGCCCCGATCCCTGGAGGCCCGCGATGCCCGTCACCTCGCCCGCGCGCAGCGTCAGGTCGATGCCGCGCAGCCGGGCGTTGCCGCCGCCGCGCACGGTCAGGCGCGTCTCGCCGACCTCCTCGGGGCGGGCGCGCGGCGGGTAGTAGGCGCTCAGCTCGCGGCCCACCATGGCGCGTACGATCCCGTCGGCGCTGGTGTCCTTCGTACGCACCGTGGTCACGTGGCGGCCGTCCTTGAGGACGGTGACGCGCTGCGACAGCTCGAAGACCTCGCGCAGCCGGTGCGAGATGTACAGGATGCCGAGGCCGCGTGCGGCCAGGCGGCGTACGAGTGCGTGCAGCAGTCCGGCCTCGTGGTCGGCGAGCGGCGCGGTCGGCTCGTCCATCACCAGGACGCGGACTTCGGAGGCCAGCGCCTTGACGATCTCGACGGTCTGCTGGCGGGCCACGGACAGGTCACGCACGTACGACCGCGGGCCGATGTCCAACTCACCTAATTCGGTGAGGAGTTGGGCGGCCTGCTCCTCCATCGCGCGGCGGTCGACGAGGCCGTAGCGGGTGGGCTCTCGGCCGAGGAAGACGTTCTCGGCGACCGTGCGGTGCTCCAGGAGGGCGAACTCCTGGTGGATGATGCCGATTCCGGCGGCCTGGGCCTGCGCGGGATGGCTGAAGCTGTGGTTCCTTCCGTCGAGCGTGATGGTGCCCGCGTCCGGGACGTGTTCGCCCGCGAGGATCTTCATGAGCGTCGACTTGCCCGCGCCGTTCTCCCCGACCAGGGCGTGCACCTCGCCGGCGGCGAGGTCGAGCGAGACCCCGTGCAGGACGCGCACGCCGAGGAAGCTCTTGGACACGCCGTGCATCGCCAACATCGTGTGCGTCGCCTGCTTCGCATGCATCGCCTGCACCCTCAGCTCCTTCGGCAGCGGCCTGCAGAGCAATGTGGTGAGAAGGCTTTGACCTGTCAAGGGCTCAAGCACGTTTGTTTGCACGGCATTTGACGGTGACTTACGTCGACGATCGAACAGCATCGGCCTTGTGAGCAGCGAAACTCGTCCCTAGGGTGACTGCCATGCCTGGAGCGCCGGATCACCCCGCATCCGTTCCGTCCGCGTCCGCGTTCACGTCCGCTCCGTGCGCGGACGCGCCACCCGTGCCGGCGGCCTCCTCCCCCGGGGACGTACTCGCCCTGCTGCGAGCGGGATCCGCGGCGACCCGGGCGGATCTCGCGCGCCTCACGGGGCTCGCGCGCTCGACGGTCTCGCAGCGGGTGGACGCGCTCATCGCGCACGGCTTCGTGACGGAGGAGGCCGACGGCAGCTCCACGGGCGGGCGGCCGCCGCGCAAGCTGCGGCTGCGGACCCGCGAACACGCCGTCGCGGGCGTGGACTTGGGCGCTTCGCACTGCCGGGTCGCCCTGATGGACATCGGCGGCGAGACCCTGGCCCTGCGGGAGGATCCGCTGTCGATCGCGGACGGCCCGCAGTCGGTGCTCCGGCACGTGGAGCGCACCCTGCACGCGCTGCTCGACGAGTCCGGGCGCACCCCGGCGACGCTGCAGTCGATCGGCGTCGGCGTGCCCGGCCCCGTCGAGTTCTCCACCGGCCGACCCGTGGACCCGCCCATCATGCCGGGGTGGCACCAGTACCCGATCCCGGAGTTCTTCGCCGACCGCTTCGGGGTGCGCGCGCTGGTCGACAACGACGTGAACGTGATGGCGCTCGCCGAGCAGCGCCGCGCGTTTCCGGACACCCGCTATCTCCTGTACATCAAGGTCGGCACGGGCATCGGCTGCGGCATCGTCGCGGACGGCCGCCTGCACCGGGGCGCGCAGGGCAGCGCGGGCGACATCGGCCACATCCGCGTCGGTGACCTGGAGGAGCCCTGCCGCTGCGGCAACTCCGGCTGCCTGGAGGCGATCGCGGGCGGCGCGGCGCTCGCCCGCCGCCTGTCGGCCCTCGGCCTGGAGGCGACGTCGGGCAGCGATGTCGTACGCCTGGTGAAATCCGGCCACCGCGACGCCGTCCGCATGGTGCGTGAGGCGGGCCGCGCGGTGGGCGAGGTCCTGGCGGGCCTGGTGAACTTCTTCAACCCCGACACGGTGGTGGTGGGCGGGGCGCTCGCCGCGGTCCACGACCAGCTCCTCGCCGGCGTCCGCGAGGCGGTCTACCGCCGCTCGCACCCCCTGGCCACCCATGTCCTGCGCATCGAGCCGAGCCGCACCGGCGAGAACGCCGCGGCGATCGGCGCGGCCATCCTGGCGGTGGAACACGCGCTGTCGCCGCGGGAGGTGGACCGGGTGGTGGCGGGGAGCGGGTACTGAGGCGCGGCGGTGCCCCCGGGTCGCGGAGTGCGGAAGGTCGTCGTAGACCTGGAGACATGAGCGAGGAGAAGACGGCGTGGCACCCCGGTGAGATCGTGCCATCGAGCGGGATCTACGAATGCGACTGTGGCGGCGAGCACCACTGGAGCACCGATGTGAAGGGGCACCGGTTCCCGCCGTTTCCGGCGGGCTGCCCGGGCGAGTTCTGGCGGCTTCAGACCCAGGCGCACCCCGAGGACTCACTCGGCTGACCCAACCGGGCGTGGCGGGGTGTCGGCCCGAGTGGTCCACCGGCATGCCGCCCCGCTCAGCGGGTACCGCGGAGCGTGCTGAGCAGCCGTTGCGAAGGAGGCGCCATGCCGGGATCGGACAAGCAGTCATCCGACGGGGCTCTTCCGTACGTACCCGCGCGGGGCGGGCTCCCGGCCCTGCGCCGTGCCGCCGCCGACTGCCGCGGCTGCCCGCTGTACGCGGACGCCACGCAGACCGTGTTCGGCGCCGGTCCCGCTCGTGCGCGCCTCATGCTGGTCGGGGAACAGCCCGGCGATCAGGAGGACCGGGCCGGCGAGCCGTTCGTGGGGCCGGCCGGGCGCCTGCTGCGCTCGGCACTCGGCGAAGCCGGAATTGAGGACGAGCAGGCGTACTTCACCAACGCCGTCAAGCATTTCAAGTTCGCGCCCGTCACCGAAGGCCGTAAACGCCGTATTCACAAGGCGCCGAGCCTCGGGGAACTGACTGCCTGCCGCCCCTGGCTCGCGGCCGAGATCAAACGAGTGGATCCAGAACTGGTCGTCGCACTCGGCGCGACGGCCGGAAAATCCCTGTTGGGCAGTTCCTTCAAAGTGACCGAGTCGCGGGGCGCCCTGCTCTCCCTGACGCCCGGGGCGGACCTGCCGCTCACCGCCGAGGAAAAACACGACAGCGACGACGACGGCCGCCGGTTGCTCGCCACCGTGCACCCCTCGGCGGTTCTCCGGGCGAAGGACCGGGACGAGGCATTCGCGGGCCTCGTCTCCGACCTGCGGGTGGCCTCCCGCTATCTCGGCTGAGGCGGACCGCCGACGGATCCTCGCGGTGCGGGTATCGGCACACCCGGGCATGTGAGGCATGCGGCGGGGTACTCGGGTGAAACGGCCATACCGGAATCACCGAGGGCTGCCCGGCGATTTCCCGGACACCACCGGACAGCCCACAACATCGCACGATCACGAATATCTATTCCGAAGCCCATTAGTACTCGGCACACAGCACAAGGCGCATAGCACAAAACACCGGGCCCTGCCGGGTCACACAGGAGGTACTAAATGGTCGGCCATATTTCGGACGGGGGCGGGTACAACACTCACATGAAGACCATGGAATGGGAACTGGCAGCCTCGTCCGGCTCGCACCTGCTGATGTGGATTGCCGGCCTCGCCGTGGTCGGGGTTCTTATCGGTGCCTTTATCTGGGGCCGCCGCATTCAAGCACGTGAGGCCAGGCGGCCGCGTCCGGAAGAACAGCCGCACCTGCCTGAGGGCGGCCCCGTGAGAGAGGTCCGGGAGTACCGGGACCCGGACGAAGTACCCCACGACGGCGGTTGGCTCACCCCCCATGAGCTCAAAGAGGGCTATGGCGAATCGAGCACGCACCTCAGCCCGTCCCAGGATCCCGACGACCACAGGAAAGGCCGCGGCAGCAGCTTCGGGGGCGGCGGTCTGGGATAGCCGGGCGAGGACCACCGAAGCATGAGGGAGACATGAGCGAAGAGAACATGGCAGACGACGCCTATCAGCCCACAGGCGACAACGAGGAACAAGAGGACGCCGCGCCCCTGGACCTGCAGAACGCGGTGGGCGAGCGTACGTACGACGACATGCTCGACGAGGGCTATTCGCCCCCGGAGAAACCTCTGGGCGTCACCAGGACCGGCACCACGGCGGCGGAGCAACGGGCGGGCGGGACGCTCGACGAACGGCTGCGCGAGGAGAATCCCGACGTCGGGCCACCCGAGGGCGACGGCGTCGGCGACGTGGCCGGCGGCACGGGGGAGCCCGTCGATCCCGAGGCCGGCACGGACCGCGCCGGGCGGCTGGTGGCGCCGGACGACGGCTCCCGCACGGACACCACCAAGGAACTCCTCGCCGAGGACAAGGGCATCGACGGGGGCGCGGCGGGAGCCGAGGAGGCCGCGATGCACGTGGTGCCCGACGAGCAGCTGCCGGCCGACCCCGGCCGCGGGGACTGAGCCGCGCGGCCGCTCGGTGCGCGCCGAAGGCACAAAGACGAGACACGAAGAGAGGTTCTGCCCCATGCCCGCTGGATCCAGCAAGAAGCGTGAGCGCCAGTACGAGCACATCAAGGAAAGCGCGGAGGACCGTGGAGCGTCCACCAAGCGCGCGAAGGAAATCGCCGCCCGGACGGTCAACAAGGAACGCGCCCGGTCGGGCGAATCCAAGACCGCCAGCAAGACGTCGACGCGTGACAAGAAGTCGGCGTACGAGCGCGGCGGCGAACGCTCGCACAGCGGCGCGCAGGGACCCACCCGCGACCAGTTGTACGAGGAGGCCAAGAAGAAGAACATCGAAGGCCGCTCGTCGATGAACAAGAAGGAACTCAAGCAGGCGCTCGGCCGCTGAGGCCGCCCAGGGACGGGCCCGTCACCGCGCGTCCCCCAAGAGGCTCATGTTCAGGTACGGCGGGTACTCGTACCGCCGTACAGCCCTCACCCGAGGACGGAATCGCCATGACCGAGTACGAGCGTTCACGCACGATGCCCGCACAGCCCGAGCACGTCTTCGACCAGGCCGCCAACGTCGACCAACTGGACACCTGGCTGCCGGACGCCCTGCACGTGCGGGCCGGGGACCTGCCCGCGGTCACCGTGCACGAGGACCGCACCGACGAGGACACCTCCGCCCTGCTGCGCGCCCAGCGCGATCAGATGCGGCTCGAATGGGGCACCCGTGACCAGGGCAGCTACACCGGCTGGCTCCAGGTCGCCGGTATGGACGGCGGAACCAGCGAGGTGACGGTGCACCTGTCCTTCTTCGACGCGAGCCACGACCCGGGCAAGGAGGCCGTCGACGCCGCGCTGGACACCAGCCTCCAGCGCCTGGAGGAGCAGGTGCGGCTGCGCGTCGACAACGCGGCCGGATGAGGCGCGCCGCCGACGGCCCGCCTGCGAGGTCCAGGAGGTTCGCTTGCGCCTCTACCACAGCCGTCCCACCGAGCCGGGCTACCTCCGCAAACGGCACGGGCGAGGTTTCCGCTACCTCGATCCGCACGGCCGGCCCGTGCGAGACCCCGATGAGCTGGACCGCGTCAAGGCGCTGGTGATCCCGCCGGCGTGGCGGGACGTCTGGATCTGCGCCAAGGCGAACGGTCACCTGCAGGCCGTCGGCACCGATGCCGCCGGACGCCGCCAGTACCTGTACCACCCGCAGTTCCGCGCCGAGCAGGAGCAGGCCAAGCACGAGCACGTGCTGGACGTCGCGGACCGCCTGCCGAAGGTGAGAACCGCGGTGGAGGCGCACCTCGGTGACCGCGGACTCACCCGGCAGCGCGTACTCGCCACCGCCGTACGCCTCCTCGACCTGGGGTTCTTCCGTGTCGGAAGCGACCGCTACGCCGAACTCAACGACACGTACGGCCTCACCACCCTGCTGCGCGAACACACCCGGTGCCAACGCGGCGAGGTGGTGTTCACGTACCCCTCCAAACAGGGCAAGGAGCAGGTCCAAGCGGTCGCCGATCCCCCGACGTGCCGCAGCGTCAGCGCCCTGGCACGCCGCCGCAGTGGCGGGGACCGGCTGTTCGTCTACTGGGAGCGTCCCGACTGGCATGAGGTCAGCGGCGCGGACGTCAACGCCTATCTGAAGGAGTTGGCCGGCCTGGAGATCACCGCCAAGGACTTCAGGACCTGGCACGCCACGGTCATGGCCGCCGTGGCACTCGCCGTGTCCCAGGGCGTCGCACACAGCGAGACCGCCCGGCGCCGCGCCATCAGCCGGTCCGTCCGTGAGGTCGCCGCGTACCTCGGCAACACTCCCGCAGTCTGCCGCGCCTCCTACATCAACCCCAGAGTCGTCGAGTTGTACGAGGAGGGCGTCACCGTGGCCGCCGTCCTGCCGCGCCTCGGGGCGGCGGGCACGTACGGGATCCCGGCGACCCGGGGCCCCGCCGAGCGAGCCGTCCTGCGCATGCTGCGCACCGGGCGCGCGCCGGCCCCGGAGTGAGCCGGACTCAGCGGTCCGGTCCGCCGAGCCGGTACGCGGCCCGGCCCCGCCATCCCGCGCCGTCCCACACGATCAGCTCGACCGCCTCCACTCGGCAGACCAGCGGCAGCGAGGGGGCGAGTTCGGCCTCCAGCTCGTCGTACGCGGCCGCTTGGGTTTCGGGGCCCTCGCTGTTGGCGACGGTCAGGTGCGGTTCGAGGCCGGCGCCGAAGATCCCCCGATAGGGCACCACTTCGGGCCAGCGCAGGGTGAGGTCCTTGGTGAGCGCCTCGACGGGTTCGCGCGGCCAGGGGTCGAGGTAGAGCACGCCCGGATAGCGGCCGAATTCGGCGAACGTCAGGGTGAAGGCGTCGTGCCCGGCGAGGAGAGCGCGGAGTTCGCGGTCGAGCGGGGCGTCGATGCGGCTCTCGTGCAGGAACGGGTAGAGCACGGTCACATGGGCGGGGAATCCGGCCCTGACCAGCGGGTCGGCCTCGGGAATCCTGATGGTGAGCGCCGTGTCACCAGGTATGTCGTCCCATCCGTCCGCTCCGGCATCGTCCTCGGCAAAGCCCCCGCCTGTGGTCATGGCACGCCATGATCGCATGGCCGCCCGCGCACTTCGTCAGCCGTGCAGCAGTCGAACACGCCCGGGGCCGCCCCCGTCTGCCGCGACAGTCCGTAGGCGCGACCCTGATTCGACATTCCTCTATGTTGACAGACGTCGATTCAAGGCGCACTCTTGCATCGATAGACATCGACAGACGTCGATACAGCGATCAATGCCGGTGCACAGTCCGCCCTTCCTCCAGGAGCGCAGCAGCCATGACCGACCAGTCCCCCGACCTCCGCGAAAGCGTCCGCCGCAGCTATGCCGCAGCGGCCATCCAGGTGACCGAAGGCGGCACCGCCGCCTGCTGCGGCGACGACTGCGCCACCGCCCCTCCTGCCGCAGTCGACATCGACGAGAACTTCGGCTCCGCCCTCTACGCCGCAACCGACCGCGACTCCCTCCCCGCCGAAGCCGTCGCCGCCTCCCTGGGCTGCGGCAACCCCACGGCCGTCGCGGAGCTGCGTGAAGGCGAGCGCGTGCTCGACCTCGGCTCCGGCGGTGGCATCGACGTCCTGCTGTCGGCCCGGCGGGTCGGGCCGACCGGCAAGGCGTACGGGCTCGACATGACCGACGAGATGCTCGCCCTCGCCCTGGCCAACCAGAAGAAGGCGGGTGCGACGAACGTCGAGTTCCTGAAGGGCACCATCGAGGCCGTCCCGCTGCCCGCGGCCACGATCGACGTCGTGATCTCCAACTGCGTCATCAATCTGTCGACCGACAAGCCCGCGGTGTTCGCGGAGGCGTTCCGCGTGCTGGCCCCCGGCGGCCGCGTCGGCGTGCTCGACGTCGTCGCCGACGACACGCTCTCCCCCGCGCAGCGGGCCGAGCGCGGCGACTACGTGGGCTGCATCGCCGGGGCGCTCTCCTTCTCCGAGTACCGGCGGGGCCTCGAAGCCGCCGGGTTCACCGGCGTCGAGATCACCCCCACGCACGCCGTCGCCGACGGAATGCACTCGGCCGTCGTACGCGCGACGAAGCCCGCCGCCGCCTCCGGCACCCCCGCCTCCGGCGTGTAGTCGTCGACACATCACCCCCGGTCACCCGCACCCCGCGCCCGAACGCGCGGGGTGCTGTCGTACCCGCGCATTGGTCCACTCCACTGACGCGCCGCAGGCGATGACACCGCCCGTGGCGAAAACCCACCAGACCGGCGTTGACATGGGAAATCCCTTCTCCTGGGCATGATTGACGGATCGTCGGAGAGCCGGTACCACTGACGCACGCCCGGCCCCGCACGCCCCGCCACGCTTCACCGGCCCGGAAGTCCCAGGAGGCTGTCTTGCGAGGATCCGTCACCGCCCCCGCCCCGCCCGCGCGCAGACGCACCGTGAGGGTGGCGGGCGCCCTCGCGTCGGCCGCCCTGCTGGTCCCGCTGATCGGCGCCGCGCCGTCGTCGTCCACCCCCGCCGCACCGTCCCCGTCGTCCGGGTCATCCGGGTCGACCGGAAGGCTGCAGAGCGCCTTCACCGCGGCCGCCGCCGAGTACGACGTGCCGCAGAGCGTGCTGCTCGGCGTCTCCTACCTGCAGTCCCGCTGGGACGCGCACGGCGGCGCCCCGAGCGTCACCGGGGGCTACGGCCCCATGCACCTCACCGACGCCCGCACCGCCCTCGCCACCGCCCCGCACCACAGCCACGGCAAGGAGGACCCGCGCGGCGACACCTCGCGGCGCACCCTGCTGCCGAAGGGCGAGCCGCCGACCGAGTCCCAACTGCCCGCCCGTTTCAAGACGTTGAAGCGCGCGGCAGCGCTCAGCGGGCTGCCCGCCGACCGGCTCCGCGAGGACCCGGCCGCCAACGTCCGCGGCGGCGCGGCCCTGCTCGCCGCCGCGCAGAAGCAGCTCGGCAAGCCGCTCAGCGACGACCCGGCCGACTGGTACGGAGCGATCGCCCGGTTCTCGGGAGCCGACGACCAGGCGAGCGCGGCCACGTACGCCAACGACGTGTTCGCCGTGATCCGCGACGGTCAGCGGCGCACGACCGACGCCGGCCAGCAGGTCGCGCTCACCGCCCGGCCCGGACTGGCCCCGGACGCCGCGCAGTTGCGCACCATGGGCCTGCGCAAGGCCAGGGCAGCCGAGACGGACTGCCCGAAGACGCTCGCCTGCGAGTGGATCCCGGCGCCGTACGAGGAGTTCGGCGACGGCGACTACGGCAACCACGACAAGGCCGACCGCCCCAGGAGCCAGGGCATCAAGTACATCGTCGTGCACGACACCGAGGGCACCTGGGAGGGCGTCCTCAAGATGGTGCAGGACCCGACGTACGTGTCGTGGCACTACACGCTGCGCTCCTCCGACGGCCATGTCGCCCAGCACGTACGCACCAAGGACGTCGGCTGGCACGCGGGCAACTGGTACGTCAACGCCAAGTCGGTCGGCCTGGAGCACGAGGGCTTCCTAACGGCGCCCGACACCTGGTACACGGAGGCGATGTACCGCTCGTCGGCGCGCCTGGTGAAGTACCTCGCCAAGCGGTACGACATCCCGCTGGACCGCCAGCACATCCTCGGCCACGACACCGTGCCCGGCACCACGGCCGCGACCATCCGCGGCATGCACACCGACCCCGGCCCCTACTGGGACTGGCAGCACTACTTCACGCTGCTCGGCAAGCCGTTCCACCGCACCGCGGGCCCGTCGGGCGGCCTGGTGACCGTGGCGCCCAAGTTCACCGAGAACAAGCCGGTGTTCACGGGCTGCGCGAAGCCGGGCGAGACGTGCACGCCGCACGGTTCGAGCGCGGTGCGCGTCTACACCGAGCCGCGCGAGGACGCCCCGCTCATCAAGGACATCGGCCTGCGCCCGGGCGGTGAGCCCTCGACGATCGGTGTGAACGACATGGGGTCGCGGCTTTCGACGGGCCAGCAGTACGCGGTCGCCGAGCGCAAGGGCGACTGGACGGCCGTCTGGTACCTCGGCCAGAAGGCATGGTTCAAGAACCCGAAGAAGCAGCCGACGGCCGTCGACGCGCGCGGCTGGGTCGTGACCCCGAAGGACGGTTCCGCGGAGGTCCCGGTGTACGGCCGCGCCTATCCGGAGAAGGAGGCGTACCCGGCCGGGGTGCCGGTGCAGGCCGTCTCCCCGCTGCCGTACAAGCTGCTCGCGGGCCAGAAGTACGCGGTCGGCGACAAGCTCCCCGGCGAGTACTTCTACGCGCCGACGTTCGACCTCGCCCCGCATCGCGTGGTGCGCGGCAAGGACGTGTACTACGAGATCCAGTTCGGCCACCGGGTGGCGTTCGTGCGCGCCGCCGACGTGAAGGTGGTGCGATCCGGACCGTGACAGCCCCGTCAGGGGCCACCGGAAACCGCCGGGCCCGGACCTGCGTGGGGGCAGGCCCGGGCCCGGCGTCGTACGCGGCATCCCGGCTGCGGTTCGGCAGCGCCCCGAAGGGGCGCGGGGAACTGCGCGACCAGCCCCCACCGGCCCGCAGCTTCAGCACCGCAGCGAAACGCTCAGCGGAAGAGATAGCGGCGCCCGGCCACCGCATTGAAGGTGCGCTCCCCACCCTCCAACAGCCCACAGCGCAGCGTAAGTTCCCCGGCCCGGGAGGCGTGCACAACGACGCGGGTCGCGCGGCCGCCCGCCCAGTCGACATCGACGGTGGCGCCACCGCGCGCCCGCAACCCCCGCACCGAGCCGTCCGGCCAGGCCGCGGGCAGGGCGGGCAGCACGTCGATGCTGTCGTGCTGGCTCTGCAGGAGCATCTCGACGATGCCGGACGTGGCGCCGAAGTTGCCGTCGATCTGGAACGGCGGGTGGGTGTCCCAGAGGTTGGGCAGCGTGGAGGACTTGAGCTGTTCGCCGAGCATCTTGTGCGCGTGGTCGCCGTCGCGAAGCCGCGCCCAGAAGTTGATCTTCCATGCCTTGGACCAGCCGGTGCCGCCGTCGCCGCGCGCGTTCAGGGTCACCTTGGCCGCTTCGGCCCACTCGCTGCCGGGTTCGATCTGCCGCCCCGGGTGCAGGGCGTAGAGGTGGGAGACGTGCCGGTGGTCGTCGCCGGGGTCGTCGAGGTCGGCCTTCCACTCCTGGAGCTGCCCCCAGGATCCGACGCGCAGCCCGGGGTCGAGACGGCCCAGGGTCTTCTCGAGGCGGGTACGGAAGGAGGGGTCGTCGCCGAGGACGCGGGCGGCCTCCAGGGTGTTGGTGAGCAGGTCGTGCACGATCTGCTGGGACATGGCGGCGCCCGCGGTGAAGTCGCCGTGCTCCGGTGAGTAGCTGGGGGTGACGACGAGGGTGCCGTCACGCGGGTCGGTGCGCAGTTGGCCGAGCCAGAACTCGGCGGCCTCCTTCAGCACCGGGTAGGCGGTGTGCCGCAGGTAGTGCGTGGACCCGCCGAAGCGGTAGTGCTCGTAGAGCTGCGCGGTCAGCCAGGCGGCGGCCTCGGGGAACCAGAAGGCGGTCGACCAGTCGTGGACGCCGGTGAAGCCGTAGGGGTTGGTCTCGTTGTGCACCACCCAGCCGGGCGAGCCGAACATCTCGCGGGCGGTGCGCCGCCCGGGCGCGCGCAGCGCCTCGACGAACCGGTCGTACGGGGCCGTGGTCTCGGCGAGGTTCGCGGCCTCGGCCGGCCAGTAGTTCATCTGGAGATTGATGTTGACGTGGTAGTCGGCGGACCACGGCGGGGAGGTGCTGTGGTTCCACACGCCCTGGAGGTTGGCGGGCAGCGATCCGGGGCGGGAGGAGGCGACGAGGAGGTAGCGGCCGTACTGGAAGAACAGCACTTCGAGAGCCCGGTCGGCGGCGGGTGTGCCGCTGCCGTACGTCTTGAGGAGCTGGTCGGTGGGGAGGTCGGGCGGCGCCTGGTGGCGGAGGTCGAGGGCGACGCGGTCGAACAGGGCCCGGTGGTCGCGCACATGACGCGCGCGCAGGGCCCGGTGGCCGCGGGCGAGGGCGGCGTCCACGGTCCGTGTCACGGCGGGGTGCGGGTCGTCGCCGCGGTAGCGCGGGTAGGTGTCGGCGTAGTCGGTGGCGGCGGCGAGCACGAACCACACATGGTCGGCGCCGGTGACGGTAAGGGTGCCGTCGGCGTGCGCGGCCAGCGTCCCGCCGGTGTGCCGCACGCGGAGCTGCAGCTCGAACTTGAGGCCGTTGTCGGCGAGTTCACCTCGTACGGTGACGCGGTCCCGGTCGGCCGCGGCGGTGAAGTCGGCACGGGGCGAGGTGTACCGCAGCGTGCAGGTGACGGCTCCGGGGCGGTCGGCGCCGAGGCGTCCGACGATCACGCCGTCGGGGTGGGAGGCGAAGAACTCCCTGGTGTGGCGGGCGCCTTGATGGGTGTACGTGACGTCCGCGACGGCGTCGCGCAGGTTCAGGGAGCGGCGATACGCGGAGGTGGGGGCGTCCGGGGCGCCCGGCACGTCGATGCGCAGGTCTCCGAGGGTCTGGTGGGCGCCGTAGCCGCGCCGGGCCTGGCCGAGCTGGGCGGCGACGGCGTCCGGGGTGAGCCGGCCGTGCTCGTCGAGGTCCCGCTGGACGGCGGCCAGGGCATCGGGCCGGGGCGTGCGCCAGTTGCCGGAGTCGTAGCCGTCCTTGGCGCCGGGGCCGCCGGTCCACAGCGTCTTCTCGTTGAGCTGGAGCCGCTCGGAGGCGAGGGTGCCGAAGACCGTGGCGCCGAGGGCGCCGCTGCCGACGGGCAGCGCCTCCCGCTCCCAGTCGGCGGCCGGGGTCCGGTACCAGAGCCGCAGGTCATCGGATGACTCGATCGGCCCTTGAGGACCGTCGGGGCCCTGCCCGGCAGCTCGGCCGTCGAGCGCCGGACCGCCCAAGGCCAGCGCGGCGCCCGCGCCCAGAGCCGACTGCATGGTGGTTCTCCGCGTGATCCCCGAGCGCCCGGTCTGCCGTCTGCTGGACTGTCGTCTCATGAGCGGCCACGTTAAAAGTCCGATGACTGGCCTGACAAGACACATGACAAACCCACTCCTTGGACGGAGTGGGCAGGCGCTTGGACTTCAGGGAAAGGCCCCCGCCGGGGCCGACGTCAGCCCTGCTGGAACAGCTCCGCGGGCAGCGGCTTGAGGAGTGCGTACAGATCGTCCGTGATGGGACGGTCCCAGGCCGCGATGGTCACCAGGACGTTGTCGCTGCGGTCGAACTGCACGCAGGAGATGCGGCTTTCGGACAGCCGCAGGCGGCGCACGATCAGGAGGTTGTCGCCCTGCATCACCGGCACGTCCTCGCTGGAGACGACGGTGACCTCCTCGTCGTTCTCCAGCGCGAGCAGGAGCTGGGCCACCTCGAAGGGCGCCTCGCCGTCGCCGAGCTCGCGGGCCGGGGAGCCCTCCGGCAGATTGCCGATGATCATCGCGGGGCCGCGGCCACCGAACAGGTCGTAGCGCAGGAAGACGCCTTGGCAGCTGCCGTCGGGCGCGGGCAGCAGGCCGGCACCGAGGTTGCCGGGCCAGTCACCCGGGTCCATGGCCAGGACGTCGAAGTCCGGGCCCGCGGGTGTGGCGGAGCTGCGGCGGCGGAGGAAGGACATGCGGCCATGGTACGTGTCCGGCGCGGTGATCCCGGCGCGGGGGCGGCGCCGGGACAGGGGCGGGACGGCACCGGGACAAGGGCGGGCCGGGACCGCGAAAGGGCCGGTGAGGGTGCGGTTCACGCCCATCGCGGCTCGGCTCCGCGGCCGGGTCGCGCCCCGGCCGGGGCTCAGGCCGTGCTCCGGCCGCGCTCGTGGTGGCGGGCCACGCGGGCGCGGTTGCCGCAGGAGGGTTTGCACCACTCCTGGCGGGGGTGGTCCTTCAGGAAGTAGCGCACGCAGCGCGGCGCGTGGCAGGCGCGAAGGCGCTGCCGGTCGGGGCCGGCGAGGAAGGCGAGCGTGGCGCGGGCGAGGGCGGCGGTCAGGAGTTCCCCGCGTGCGGCGGCGCCGGCGCGTCCGCTCGGCACGGTCGGTGCGTCGCGTACGACGGGGTCGCCGTCGCGCGGCCAGCTCAGCACGGGCACGGTGGGCACCCGGGCGGCGGCTGCGTTGAGCCGGGCCACGGCCTCGCCGAGGGGCAGCGGGCGCCGCGCGTCGGCGGGGCTCGGTGCTCCTGGACGCACCGCTCGCGCGAACAGCGCACGGACGGCGGCGCGCACCCCCCGTACTGCTTCGAGTGCGCTCTCGTCGGCCCGGTAGCGCCGGGCGCCGATGCCTCCGGGCAGTGCCGCGGCGTGGGCGCGCACCCAGGCGGTGAGGGCGTCCGGCGTGTCGAGATCGTCGGCGACGCCGCCGTGTCCGTCGTGGCGGATGGTCGCGACGAGGGCGAGGGCGAGGTGGGTGGAGTGCGGCGCGGACATGGGGCTAATGATAGGTTCCGCGCCAACCATTAGCGCCCGAGTCGCCCGGCCGCCGCCCACGTCGCCGCCCGCGCCGCCGGGAACCCGCCGGGGAACCTCGCCGGGCCGAGGAGCGGAGAGGCTCGCGATGACCCACGGGACCGTACTCGACCACTGGCGCGCCGGACTCGACGAGATACCCGAAGAGGTCTGGCGCCATCCCCGCCTGGAGGTCCTGCTCCTCGCCGACAACGCGCTCACGCACCTGCCCGCGCGGGTCGCCGCGCTCACCGCCCTCCGGGTGCTGGACCTCGGCCACAACCAGCTCACGTCCGTCCCGCCGGAGCTGGGCGCCCTGCCCGCGCTGAGCGACTTCCTGTACCTGCACGACAACCGCCTCACCGCGCTGCCCGAAGAGCTGGGCGGCCTCACGCAGCTCACGTACCTGAACGTGGGCGAGAACCAGCTGACCGCCCTGCCGCACACCCTGGGCCGCATGGTGTCCCTCGTCGAACTGCGCGCCCAGCACAACGACCTCACCGAACTCCCCACCACACTCGGCGCCCTGCGCTCCCTGCGCGAACTGTGGCTGCGCGGCAACCGCCTCACGGCCCTCCCCGGCGCCCTGGACCGCCTCGTCGAGCTGCGCGAACTGGAGCTGAGGGACAACGCGTTCGTGCAGGTGCCGGAAGCGCTGCGCGGCCTGCCGCTCCTGCGGCGCCTCGACCTGCGGGCCAACCAGTTGCGCGAACTGCCGCCCTGGCTGGCGGAGTTGCCGTCCCTGGAGAAGCTGGACCTGCGCTGGAACGACGTCCGGGGCAGCGAGGAGACCCTGGCGGCGCTGCGGGCACGGGGTTGCGTGGTGCTGCGCTAGCCGCCGACCGCGCACGGCAAACCCCCCTCTCGCCCGGAGAGGAGAGGGGGGTGAAGTCGCCTACGGTTCGGTGGCGCCCTGAAGGGGCGCGGGGCTGTGTAGATGTGCGGCTCCGCCGCGTGGGCGCGACCAGCCACAACGGGCCCGCAGGCGTACGACGGCCCGGGTGCGGCAACATCCAGCGAAGCGCGTAGCGGCTCAGCGCCTAGCGGCTCAGCGCCTCCTGGCCGCGTCGGCGCTCGAGCAGGGAAGCGTAGATCTCCCCCGCCCGTACCGCCGTGTTCGACAGCAGCGTCGACGTCAGGCCGTGGGTGTGCTCCGTGCCGCCCTGGAGGTAGATGTCGGCGGCGACGTTCGCGTGGGTGGCGACGCGGTGATCGCGGCCGACCACGAGGGCGTCCTCGTCGTCGCGGCGGCACAGCTTGCCGAGTTCGCCGAGGCGTTCGTCGATGCCGCGCGGGTGGTAGCCCGTCGCGCACACCAGCAGGTCGGCGCTGAGGGTGTCGCGTTCGGCGGTGGGCAGGAACTCGATGCCGATGTCCAGGCCGTCGTCGTGCGCGTCGATGTCACGGATGCGGGAGACGTTCAGCATGCGCATGCGCTGCCGCCCCTGGACCTTCTCCTGGTACATGGTCCGCGAGAGCGACTCGATGAGGTCCATGTCGACGACCGAGTAGTTGGTGCTGCGGTGGTAGTCGACCAGGGACTGCTTCACCTCCGGCGGCGACTTGTAGAAGATGTCCACGGCCTCCGGGTCGAAGATCCGGTTGGCGAACGGGCTGTCGTCGGCGGGCGTGTAGCCGTACTTGGCGAACACCGAGCAGATCTCGGCCTCGGGGAAGTTCCGGTGGAGGTAGTCCACGCTCTCGGCGGCGCTCTGGCCTGCGCCGAGCACGACCGCGCGGCGCACCGGGGTGCCCTTGTCGAGGACGTCGGCGACGCGCGGGATCAACTCGCTGTTGTGGAAGACCCGTTCGGAGCGGACCGCGTTGGACGGCATGCGCGGCTCCATGCCGGTCGCCACGCACAGGCTGCGGGTCCGGCGCACGATGGTCGCCTCCGGGTTCGCCGGGTCGCGGCTGACCACGTCGAAGAAGACGATCTCCCCGTCCTCGGTCACCGGCTGCACGGAGAGGACCTCGGCGGAGTACTCGACGAGCCCGGCCACGCGCGCGGCGGCCCACTCGAGGTAGTCGTGGAACTCGATGCGCAGCGGGAAGAGCGTCTTCTGGTTGAGGAAGTCCACCAGCCTGTCCCGCTCCCGCAGATAGCACAGGAAGCTGTAGCTGCTGGTCGGGTCCCGCATCGTGACCAGGTCCTTCAGGAACGACACCTGCATCGTGGCGTCGTCGATCAGCATGCCCCGGTGCCAGCCGAAGCTCGACTGCTTCTCCAGGAATCCCGCGCGTATCCGCTCTCCCGCGGCGGCCTTCGCATTGTGTTCCTCGACCGCGATCGCGAGAGCGAGGTTGGACGGTCCGAAACCGATCCCCAGGACGTCGTACGTCACTTCCGGCCCTTCATGTGTCGATTCCGTGCCGTCGTACGTCGAATCCGGCCCGCTGTGCAGAGTGTTCACCCGCGTCATCGCCTCCCTAAGCAGGCACATGTTAGATAAGGTTAGCCTTACCTTGCAACGTCTGAGGAGGATTCACATGCGGGTCGCCATGTTCGGCTACCAGACGTGGGGCCACCGCACGCTGCGGGCCCTGCTGGATTCCGGGCACGAAGTGGTCCTCGTCGTCACGCACCCCAAGAGCGACCACGCGTACGAGAAGATCTGGAACGACTCGGTGGCCGATCTCGCCGAACAGCACGGCGTACCGGTGCTGCTGCGCAACCGCCCCGGCGACGACGCGCTGCTCGAAGCGCTCAAGTCCGCGGAGCCGGACCTGATCGTCGCCAACAACTGGCGCACCTGGCTACCCCCGGAGATCTTCGATCTTCCGCGGCACGGGACTCTGAACGTACACGACTCGCTGCTGCCCGCCTACGCCGGCTTCTCGCCGCTGATCTGGGCGCTCATCAACGGCGAGCCCGAAGTCGGCGTCACCGCCCACCGCATGGACGCCGATCTGGACATGGGCGACATACTGCTCCAACGCTCCGTGGCCGTCGGGCCCGCCGACACGGCGAAGGACCTGTTCCACAAGACGGTCGACCTCATCACGCCGATCGTGCGGGACTCCCTCGACCTGATCGACTCGGGCACGGCGCAGTGGACGCCCCAGGACCGCTCGAAGGCCAGCTTCTTCCACAAGCGCGCCATCGAGGACAGCCGTGTCGACTGGACCTGGCCGGCGGAGGACCTGGACCGGTTCGTGCGCGCCCAGTGCGACCCGTACCCCAACGCCTTCACGTACCACCGCGGCAAGCGGCTGCGGATCCTGGAGGCGACGGTGTCGGCGGGCCACTACGGCGGCACCCCCGGGCGCGTCTTCATCCGCGAGGGCGACGCGATCGTCATCGTGGCCGGCGCCGACGCGCGCTCGGGCCGCTGCCGCGGCCTCGCGGTCAAGCGGGTGCGGACCGAGGACGGGTCGGAGTACGCGGCGACGGACTACTTCCGCACGATGGGCGGGTACTTGACGGCGCGCCCATAAGGCGCCGCACGCCCCTCGAGAAGGGCGCGGTACGCGGACGACCACCACAGCCGGGATCGGAACTTAGGCTAGGCTAAGCTAAGGAAATCCGGCTGACCCGGCACCTTTCCACCCCCGGCCCGCCCTCCATGGGCGGGCCTGCCCATGAATGGAGTGGCTTCGTGAGCGTGACCGCTGCCCGGGGATTCCCCGCGAGCGGGATGTCCGCCCAGAACGGGGAATCCGGCGAGATCGAGGAATCCGGCGAACCCCACCTCACTCTTCCCTGGCCGGAGGAGCTCCGGGACAGCGTGGTCGTCGTGAAGTTCGGCGGCAACGCCATGGTGGACGCGGACCTGCAGCGGACGTTCGCCCAGGACGTCGTGGAGCTGTGGCACGCGGGCCTGCGCCCGGTCGTCGTCCATGGCGGCGGGCCGCAGATCAGCGCGATGCTCGACCGCCTCGGCCTGGAGAGCCGCTTCGAAGCGGGCCTGCGGGTGACCACGCCGGAGACCATGGAAGTGGCCCGCATGGTGCTGACGGGCACGGTCCAACGGGAGTTGGTCGGCCACATCAACAGCCACGGGCCGTTCGCCGTCGGCATGACCGGCGAGGACGCCCACACGATGACCGCCGTGCGGCGGCCGGCCTGGGTGGACGGCCGGCCGGTGGACATCGGTCTCGTCGGGGACATCGTGGACGTGAACCCGGGCATGGTGCGCGCGCTCCTGGAGCAGGGGCACATCCCGGTGGTCTCCCCCGTGGCGCGCGGCGAGGACGGGCAGGTCTACAACGTCAACGCCGACCTCGCGGCGTCGGCCCTGGCGGTGGCCCTGGACGCCGAGCGCCTCGTGATGCTCACCGACGTCGAGGGGCTGTACGCGAATTGGCCGCACAGCACGGACGTGATCGACCGCCTGACGGCCGACGCGCTGGACGAGCTGCTGCCGGAGCTGGCGAGCGGGATGCTGCCGAAGATGGAGGGCTGCCTGCGGGCCGTCCGCGGCGGTGTGCGCAGGGCGCACGTCCTCGACGGGCGCGTGCCGCACGCGGTGTTGCGCGGCGTCCTCGGTGAGAGCAGCCCCGGCACGACCGTGGTGCCCGGGCCTTCGTGCCCCGCACAGTCCCCGTGAGGATCCGCTACACGGTCCTCGTGAGGATCCGCGCGTTGCGTCGAGGGTCCAGGGACGCCGCCCAGGACGGCGGCGCGAGGCGCGCGGTCGTGAGCTCGAATCCGTACCGGAGGAACAGGCCGCCACTGCCGGTCGTCGCCGTGAACAGGGCGTCGAGCGAGCGGGCGCGCGCCGTGGCCAGGACGGCGCGCAGGAGCTCCGCCCCCAGTCCGTCTCCCTGCCGGTGCGCGGCCACGCAGAAGTTGTACACGACGCCGGCCTCCCCCGCGGCCGCGGGATGTGCGCGCAGGCCCACGCAGCCCTCCAGGGTGCCGTCGGGAGCCTGTGCCACGAGGAAGTCGGCGGCGTGGTCGGCGTACAGCGCGAGCGGTCGTTCCCGCAGCGCCCCCGAGCGCACGAAGGGGAGCGACAGGCCGACGAGTGCCGCGGCGTCCTCCGGGCGGGCGGTGCGCACTTCGCCCGGGCGGGCGGAGCACACTGAGTCCGCCGGCGCGAGAAGCGCGTGCGCGTGCGCCTGTTGCTGCGGGGCAGGGCGCGGCGTAGCCGTGAACAAGGCTTTCCTTTCTCGGTTCGGCGGTCGAAGAGCGGCTCGTCGCCAGGTCACCCCGACACAACATCATGGTTAGGCTAGCCTTACCTAATTCTCAAAGTCCAGCCAGGAAGCCCGAGGTTGGATGGGGCACGCCTCATTCTGATGAACCCGGCCTTTCCCCTTCCCCTTCCCTCTCAAAAGGAGACGTTCATGCGGGTCTTGACGGACAGCGGCTTCGCCGAGTTCGGGCTGCCCGGCGAGCCCGGCACCGACGATTTCTGGGCGGCCGCGGAGACCGCGGGCACTCCCGTGTCCATACCGGCGGGCGACGGCGGCTGGAGGACCCTGTTCCTGTGGCGCGGGTCCCCGGCGAGTATCGACTTCGAGAGCTGGTCGGAGCCAGTCGAACTGCGTCGCGCCGACGAAACGGACTGCTGGTACGCCGAGGTGCGCCTGCCCGCGAAGCTGCGGGTGACCTATCAGTTCCGCTCCGGCGACGCGGCGTACGCCGACCCGCTCAACCCGGCCGGAGCGGGCGGTGACCGGTCCATCGCGGCGACGCCCGACGCCCCGGCCCAGCCGCACTGGCCCCTCGTCGGCCCCGACGACGTCCTGCCCGTCCCGCGTACCCGGATCCGCTGGGCCAGTGAACGGCTCGGCGGGCGGCGCACCGTGCGGGTCCACCCGGCGGGCGGCGGCGGGCCCGTCGTCCTGCTGCTCGACGGCGACGACTGGCTCTATCTGCACCCGGCCATGACCGCGTTCGACGCGGCCGTCGCCGCCGGTGACATGCCCCCGGTCACCCTCGTCTTCCTCCCGGCCAAGGACAGGGAAGCCGAGTTCACGTGCAGGCCCGAGCTGTGGGAGGCGGTCCGCGACGAACTCCTGCCGCTGGTGGCGGAGTCCGACGTCCCCGCCGAGCCGGACCGGCTCGTGGTCGCCGGGCAGAGCCTCGGCGGGCTGAGCGCGCTGTACGCGGCGCTCGAGTTCCCGGAGCTGGTGTCCCGCGTCGCCTGCCAGTCGGGGTCGTTCTGGTGGGCGCCCGGCGCGCTGGACCGGGCGGACCTCCTGGACGGTCCGGTCGGCGGGACAATCGCCGCGCGACTTCGTGGCGAACGCCCCGATCTGTCCGGACTTCGGGTCGCGTTCGACGTGGGGGCACACGAGCCCCGGATGCTGCCCCACTGTGAGCCGGTCGAGGCTTTGGCCGAGCAGGCCGGTGCGGCGGTGCGGGTCTCGCGGTCGGCCTCCGGCCATGATCGGGCCGGGTGGCGGGAGGCTCTGCTGAGGGATGTCGCCTGGGCACTGGGCGCTCCGCTGGGAGTACGCAGTGAATGACCTGCGGGCCGGTGGGGGCTGGTCGCGCCCACGCGGCGGAGCCGCAAATCGACACGCCCCGCGCCCCTTTGGGGCGCGGGGCACTGCCACGTCAGGTCACCGCGCCACCGCCAGGCAGTAAGCCTCGTCGCCGGCCAGCAGGTTCCGGTGGGTGTCCTCGGCCACGACGGCGCCGTCGTCCAGGACGAGGACGCGGTCCGCGGCGTCCAGGAGGGCCGGGCTGCTGGTGATGACGAGGGTGGTGCGGCCCCGGCGCAGCTTCGCGACGTTGCGCGCGATGAGCTGTTCGGTGACCGCGTCCACGGCCGTCGTCGGGTCGTGCAGGACCAGGACGTCGGTGTCGGCGGCCAGGGCGCGGGCCAGGGAGAGCCGTTGGCGCTGCCCGCCGGAGAGGTTCGCGCCGCGGTCGCGGACGCCGTAGTCGAGACCCTCGCGGTGCAGGGCGACGACGTCGGTGAGCATGGACGCCTCGACGGCCTCGGCGACCGTCGCGCTGGTGCCCGACGGATCGATGTTCGTGCGCAGCGAGCCCGCGAAGATCTCCCCGTCGTACGGATTCACCAGCATGTGCTCGCGGACCGCCTCCATCGACAGGTCCCCGATCTCCTGCCCGCTGACCCGCACGACGCCGTCGTACGCGTGCGGCGGGACCGTTGCCGCCAGGATCGAGGCGAGGTCGGCCGCCGCGCGCGGCTGGTAGGCCGTGATCGCCACGAACTCGCCCGCGGGCACCTTGAAGTTCAGCTTGCGCAGGGTGCCGTAGGACACCCCGTCGATGTCCAGGTCTCCGCCCGCCGCCGGGCGCTCCGTGCCCGGGGTCGTCACCGGCGGCGCGGTCAGCACCAGCGCCATCCGCTCGGCCGACGCGCGCGCCACCATCACGTACTTGGGCATCTCCGAGAACAGCTTGAGCGGTTCCATGATGAACTGCGCGAGGCCCACGGCCATGACGAGTTCGCCGATGGTGATCTGGCCGTTGAAGGCCAGCCATCCCGCCGTCAGGGTCACGGCGGCGGCGAGGACCGCGTTGAGGGCCAGCGCGGTGCCCGCGTACACACCGTTCACCTTGGCGACGGTGACCGACTGGCGCCGCGCCTCCGCGCTGACCTTCCGGTAGGACCCGAACGCCGCGTGGTTGCCGCCGAAGCCGTGCAGCGGGCGCAGGCCGGTGATCAGGTCGGCGACCTTCGCGCCCGCCCGTGCCACCCGGGCCTGCTGCTCGCGGGTGCTGGAGCCGATCCGCCTGGACATCACGCTGAGGACCGACAGGATCGCGACGGTTCCCACCATCACGAGGGCGCCGAGCCGCAGGTCGGCCAGGCCGAGCGCGACCGCCGCGACCACGACCGCGACCATCGAGCTGATCAGCATCGGCACGACTTCGACGATGTCGGCGGTCTGGTCGGCGTCCTCGGTGGCGATGGTCAGGACCTCGCCGGACTTCAGGTCGACGTCCCTGGCCACCGGCTGGAGCCCGCAGCCCGCGACCTTCACCCGCCAGCGGTGCGCCTCGGTCGTGTTGGCCTTCTGCAGGATGCGCATCCCGAACCGCCACGACAGCGAAACGGTCGTGATGATCACGGCGAGGGCGCCGATGGACAGGGCGAGCGAGCCGAGGTTCCGGTCGTCCCGCATCGTGTGCTCGACGATCAGGCCGAGCGCGATGGGGAACGCCGTCTCGCCCGCCTGGTACAGGCCCATCAGGACGGTGCCCCAGGCCATGGCGCCGCGGTTGCGCCGCAGTGCGGTGCGGAGGATGTCGGACCCCGGTCGGGGCCGCTGCGTGTCAGTTCTCATCGAGGTGGCGGGCAATCGCTTCCGGGGTTCGCAGGGTGAACAGGTCACGGATCGTGATGACGGGACCGAACTCCCGGCGGAGCAGCCCGATCAGCCGCACCGCCAGCATGGAGTGCCCTCCCAGGGACACGAAGTCGCTCACCGCGCTCACCTCGTCATCATCCAGGTCCAGTGCCTCGGCGTAGAACTCGCACACGAGGGTCTCGGTCTCGGTCTCGGGACCGCGCTCCCCCGCCGTGGTCAGCGCGCCGAGCGGCTTGGCCTCCGGCAGCGCCTTGGTGTCAGCCTTCCCGTTCACCGTGAGCGGGATGCTGTCGACCTGGGCGTAGTGCGTCGGGCGCAGGAAGTCCGGCAGTCCGGCGCCCACTTCGGCGGCGACGGCAGCCAGGTCGGAGCCGTCGAGCACGAGGTAGGCGGCGAGCCGGTACGCCCCGTCGACCTGCGGGTCGGGCTGGGCGACCGCGGCGACGAACCGCACGGCGGGGTGCGCCGCGAACGCGGCCTCGACCTCGCCGAGTTCGACCCGGTGGCCGCGGATCTTGACCTGCTGGTCGGTGCGGCCCAGGTACATCAGGTTGCCGTCGGGCCGCCGGATCACCAGGTCCCCGGTGCGGTACATGCGCTCGCCGGGCGCCCCGAACGGGCACGCCACGAACCGGTGCGCCGTCTGCGCGGGCTGCCCGAGATAGCCGCGCGCGATGCCGACGCCCGCCACGTACAGCTCACCGGGAACACCGTCCGGCAGCGGCCGCAGCCAGGGGTCGAGGACGTACACGTCGGTGTTGTCGATGGCCACGCCCACCACCGGGTCCTGGCACTCGAAGGTGCCCACGCCCAGGGTGTTGATGGTGTACTCGGTGGGCCCGTACAGGTTGTAGCCGACGGTCCCCTCGGTCTCGGCCAGCCGCCGCCACAGCGTCGGGGTGACGGCCTCGCCGCCGAGCAGGACCAGGGCAGGGCGCCGTTCCGGCTTGTCGAGCAGGCCCTCGGCCACCAGCTGCTGGGCGTAGGTCGGGGTCACGTTGATGACGTCGATCCCGTGCTCCAGGCAGTAGGCGACCAGGCCCGGCGCGTCCCGGCGCAGCTCCTCGTCGCAGATGTGCACCTCGTGGCCGTCGGCGAGCCACAGCAGCTCCTCCCACGACATGTCGAACGCGAACGACACGGTGTGGGCGATCCGGAAGGTCCGGTGGCCGTGGTCGGCCAGGACCGGTTCGAAGATCCGGCGCTGGTGGTTGATCAGCATGTTGGTGAGCCCGGCGTATTCGGTCACCACGCCCTTGGGCTTTCCGGTCGATCCGGAGGTGTAGATCGTGTACGCGGGGTGGCGCAGGCGGTCCGGATCGTCCGGCGCGAACGTCACGAACGGCTCGGCCGCCGGCAGCGGGCGGTCCAGCTCGATCAGATCTCCGGTGTCGACGAGGTCGCCGGTCAGCCGGGGCGACACGGCGCTCACGGTGAGGATCACGTCCGGCCGCGCGTCCGCGACGATCGCGGCGATCCGCTCGTCGGGGTGGTCCAGTTCCAGCGGTACGTAGGCGGCGCCGACGCGCAGCACGGCGAACAGCGCCACGATCGAGTCGAGGGAACGCGGGATCGCGAGACCCACATTGGTCTCGGGGCCGATGCCGCGGCCGGCGAGCACGCCCGCCACCGCGCGGCTGCGGTCCCGGAGTTCGGCGAAGGTCATCGTCGCGCCGTGGGCGACGAGCGCCACCCGCTGCGGGTCGCGGTCGGCCGCCTGGTCGAACCGGTCGACGACGGTGTCGGTGCCGACGTCCGTGCGCTCGGCGGCCTCGGGCCGCCGCCCGGGGCCCGGCAGCGCGCCGACCCGCCCGGTCGAGCGGGCCAGGTCCTCCAGCACGCGTACGTAGTCGTCGAGGAGACCGCGGGCGCTCGCGGTGTCGCCGTGGCGGTGCTCCAGCTTGACCGTGAGCCGCTCGCCCGGGGTGACGACCCAGGTGAACGGGTAGTGCGTGGAGTCGTCGGCCCGCACCGAGGTGATGCCGTGCCGGGAGTTCATCTCGGCGAACGCGTCCATGTCCAGGAAGTTCTGTAGCACGAACAGGTTGTCGAACAGGGTGTCGTGGCCACTGGCCCGCTGGATCTCGCCGAGCCCGAGGTGCTCGTGCTCCATCGCCTCGACCCTGGCCGCCTGCACGGCCGACAGGTAGTCGCCGACCGTGTCGTCCGGCCGCGCCCGCGTCCACATGGGCACGGTGTTCAGGAGCACGCCGACGATGTCGGAGAGACCCTCGCCGTCGCGGCCGGAGACGGTCACGCCGAACACGGCGTCGCTGCGGCCGGTGTGCGCGCCGAGCAGGAGGCCGAACGCGCCGGTCAGGACCGAGTTGAGGGTGACGCCGTGCGCCTTGGCGGCTTCGCGCAGCAGGTCCGAGTGTTCGGCGGACAGCACCTGGACGAGCGGCTCCGGCAACGCGTCCGAGAGGGACGGCGTCGGCCCGGCGAGCAGCGTCGGGCCCGGGAGCGCGGCCAGGTGGTCCGCCCAGAAACGTTCCGATACGGCTGCGTCCTTGGCGTCGAGCGCCCGGGCGTAGTCCTCGAAGCTCGGCGTGGCCGGGGCCGCGTCGAGCGGCTCGCCCGCGACGACGGCCTCGTACGCGTCGAACAGGTCGCGCAGCACGATCTCGCGGGACCAGCCGTCCCACAGCAGCAGGTGGTAGCTCAGCAGCAGGCCGTCGCGGCCGTCGGGCAGCCGCACCACGGTCAGCCGGATCAGCGGCGGCTCGCCCGGGTCGAAGCCCGCGTCGCGGTCCCGGACGCGCAGCGCCTCGACCTCGGCGTCCGTGGCCAGTTCGACGGTGCGGACGTCGACGCGCCGGTCCGCCTTGAGGACCTGGACCGGGTTCCCGTCGTCGTCGCCGGCGAAGCCCGCGCCCACGACCGGGTGCCGCGTGATCACGTACGCCATGGCCTCGGCGAGCGCGTCGGTGTCCAGGCGCCGGTCGAAGGTGAAGTAGCTCTGCGCGACGTAGTGTCCGGCCTGCCCGGCCATCTGGGCCTGGAAGAACAGGCCGCGCTGGAGCGGGGTGACCGGTGCCGTGCGCTCGGCCGTCGCGGAGGCGTCCGCGACGGCCTCCAGGGCGCCGAGCCAGTGCTCGGTGATCTCGTCGGGGATGCCGTCGGCCAGGGTGAAGGTGGCGTGCAGGCTGCCGGTCGCCGCGTCGGCCCACGCGTTGACCTCGACGGCGTACGGGCTGCCCTGGTCGCCGGCGGCGAGGTGCGGCGCCTGGGACTCGCTGCCCCGGCCGAGGTAGTTGAACAGCACCTGCGGGCGGACGCCTCCGCCGCCGAGCAGCGGCGCCGTCTGCGGGTTGAGGTACCGGAGCTGTCCGTACGCGACGTGGGCGCGCTCGTCCGGCTGGCGTTCGGCGATCTCGCGCGCCGCCGCGACGGGGTCGGTGTGCGCCGTGAGCCGCACGGGCGCGATGGAGGTGAACCAGCCGACCGTGCGGGTGTAGTCGTGGTGTTCACGGGCCGGGACCCGGCCGTGCCGCTCCAGCTCGACCGCGAGATCGGTGGGCGAGGGCTGGATGTGGGTCAGGGCGGCGCGCAGCGCGCCGCACAGCAATTCGGTGAGGCCGACGCCGAGTGCGGCGGGCGCGGTGCGGGTGACCCGGTCGCTCACGTCGGGTGCGAGCGCCACGGTGGTCTCGCGCCGCCCCTCGGCCGCCGGCAGCAGCGCCGGGGCTTCGAGGGTGGTGATCCAGTGCCCGAGGTCGTCGATGCCCTCGGCGGCGTCGAGCGTCAGCGCCTCGGCGTACTCGGCGTACGACGTGGTCGGCGCCGCCAGGCTCGCCCCGCTCATGGCCGTGGTCAGGTCGTCGAGGAGGACCAGCCAGGACACCGCGTCGACGGCGATGTGGTGCACGGTGACGACCAGGGTCCGGCTCGCCTCCAGCCACGAGAACGCGATGACGTCCCCGGACTCGGGGTCGAGCCGTCCTGCGGCCTCGTTCGCCACGGCCGTCGCGTCGGTCGCGTCCGTCGCGTCCGGGCGGGCGACGGTGACCGCGCCTGCGGGTTCGGTGCGCAGCGCCCAGGCGCCGTGCTCGACGCGCAGCCGCAGCCGCAGTGCCGGGTGCGCGGCCACGACGGCGTTCGCGGCGCGCTCGGCGTCGGCGAATCCGGTGCCCTCGGGTGCCGTCAGCGTCCTGGCCTGGGCGAACCGGGCGAGCGAGCCGCCCAGTTCGCGCTGGCGCAGGATGATCGGGGTCGGCGTGACCGGGCCGTCCTCGTGGCGGACGGGAGCGGGTGCCGTCACGGCCTGCGGGGTGCGCTCGGCAAGGTGCTCGGCGAGGCCGCGCGGTGTCCTGTGGAGGAACACGTCCCGGGGGGCGATGGTCAGGCCGTGGGCCCTGGCTCGGTTGATGAGGGTGATGGCGACGATGCTGTCGCCTCCGGCGGTGAAGAAGTCTGTGTCGGGATCCACGGCTGCGCCGGGCAGTACGTCCGCGAAGATGCCGACGAGGGCCTCTAGCGGTGATTCACCTGCGGGCCGGTGGGGGCTTGTCGCGCCCCGCGGCGGAGCCGCATATCGATACAGCCCCGCGCCCCTAAGGCGGTCCGCCTGCACGTCGTCCTGTGCTGCACGGGCAGCCAGTGCCTTGCGGTCCAGTTTGCCGTTGACCGTCAGGGGCAGGGCGTCGGCCCGGAGCACCCGGCCCGGCACCATGTGCACGGGCAGCGTCGTGGACAGGAGGGCTGCGAAGTCGTCCGGCGCCTCGCCCACGACATGCGCGACGAGGTGGTCCCCGGTGTCCGCCACCGTGACGGCCACGTCGATCACGCCGTCGAGTTCCCGGACCGCGGCCTCGACCTCGCCCAACTCGATCCGGAATCCCTTGAGTTGGACCTGGTCGTCGGCGCGCCCGGCGAACTCCAGCTCGCCGTCGAGCGTCCGGCGGGCGAGGTCGCCCGTGTGGTACATGCGGGAGCCGTCGGCCGCGAACGGGTCGGCCACGAACCGGCCCGCGGTGAGGCCGGGCCTGCCCAGGTAGCCGAGCGACACCTGGTCTCCGGCGACGTAGATGGCACCCACACGGCCCGGCGGGACCGGCCGGAGCCGGTCGTCGAGCAGGTAGGTGGTCAGGCCGGGGATGGGGCCGCCGATCGGGCTGGCGTCGTCGCCGAAGGCGAAGTCGGCGTCGGTCAGCACCCGGTGGGTGACGTGCACGGTGGTCTCGGTGATGCCGTACATGTTGACGAGCTCGGGCGTGCCGGTGCCGTGCCGCTCGACCCAGCCGCGCAGCCGCCCGAGATCGAGCGCCTCGCCGCCGAAGATGATCCGGCGCAGCGCGGTGACCGACTCACCGGCGTGCCGGTCGGCCTCGATGAACTGGTAGAACGCCGACGGGGTCTGGTTGAGCACGGTCACCCCGCGCTCGCGGACCAGGCGGTGGAAGTCGACCGGGGAGCGGGTGAGGCCGTACTCCGGCAGCAGCAGCTCGCCGCCGTGCGCCAGCGCGCCCCACAGCTCCCAGACCGCGAAGTCGAAGGAGTACGAGTGGAACTGGACCCACACGTCGTCGGGTCCGAAGTCCATGTCGGGCCGGGTGTTGGCGAGCAGCGTCACCACGCTGGAGTGCGGGACGACGACGCCCTTGGGGCGGCCGGTCGACCCGGAGGTGTAGATCACGTACGCGGGGTCGTGCCAGTCGGCCCCGGACGTGACCGCGGTGGTGGCGGGCGGCAGCTCGTCCCCCTGCACCAGCACGCGGGCCGACACCCCTGCCTTCGCGAGGAGTTCGGTGAACCGGTCGCGCTGCTCGCCGTCCACGAGGACGACCTGCGGGGCGGCGTCGGCGAGGATGTACTCCAGGCGCTCATCGGGGTACGCCAGGTCAAGGGGCACGTACGCGCCGCCCGCGCTGACGATGGCGACCAGGGCGACGACCTGTTCGAGGGAGCGCGGGGCGGCGACGGCGACGCGCTTGCCCGGGCCGACGCCCGCCGCGCGCAGGGCCGAGGCCAACTCGTTCTTGGCGTCCGCCAGTTCGCCGTACGTCAGGGACCGGGTACCGCCGTCGAGAGCGCACTGGGTGACGGCGGTGGCGGCCGGGTCGCGGCGCGCGGCGGCGTCGAAGAGGGCGCCCAGAGTCGTCGGCTCGATCCGCGCGGGGCTCCGGCCCGTCCGGGGCGTCAGGTCGGCGACCAGGGCGTCCGGGCGGGCGAGCAGGCCGGTGAGGGTCTGGGCGAACGTGTCCAGGATCGCCTGGGCGCTCGTCTCGCGCAGCAGCTCGCCGTCGTAGATCAGGTTGAAGCGTAGATTTGCGGCTCCGCCGCGGGGAGGACGGCCGTCGAGTGCGCGCTCCACCACGAGGGTCAGCGGGTAGTGCGGGGCGCCCTCGTTGACGATGTCGGAGATGGTCAGGTCGTGGCCGGGTCCGCGCAGCGCGGCCACGTCGGTCGCGACGTCGAACACCACCAGGGTGTCGAACAGGGAACCGGCGCCGGTCTGGCGGCCGATGCGGGCCAGCGAGACATGCTGGTGCGGAAGGACCGCGCTCTGGTGCGCCCGCACCGCGGCGAGCAGGTCGCGCGCCGTGCTGTCGGCGGCCCAACGGGCCCGTACGGGAATGGTGTTGATGAAAAGGCCCACCATGTCCTCGATGCCGGGCACCTCCGCGTCGCGCCCGGACACCGTGGAGCCGAACACGACGTCGTCGGCGCCCAGGACGCCGCCCAGCGTCACGGCCCAGGCGCTGTGCACGGCCACGCTCAGCGGCACACCGGCCGACCGGACGGCCGCGTCGATGTCGTCCGCCGGTTCCACGGCGATGTCGGCGAACCGGTCGGACGGGGTGTGTCCCTCGGCGACCAGCGAGGAGCCGGGCAGCTCGGCGAGCTCCTCGCCCCAGACCCGGTCGCTCTCCTCGTCGTCGCGTTCGCCGAGCCAGCGTACGTAGTCGGAGAAGCCGCCGATCGGATACACGGTGCCCGGCGCGTGGTACTCGGCGAGGAGGGCGCGCAGCATCGGCGGCACCGACCAGCCGTCGGCGATGATGTGGTGCACGGTCTGCACCAGGACGTCGCGGCCGGAGCCCGCGCGGATCAGGGTGCAGCGCATCAGCGGTCCGGTGGCCAGGTCGAACCCGGCGCGCCGGTCGCTCTCGGCGTACTCGCGGATCTCGGCGTCGGTGATGCCGGGGCGGTCGAGGGTGGTGAAGGGCGCTTCCACCCCGCTGTCGAGGACGGAGACCACGCGGCCGTCGGCGAGGGCCACGAACCGTGCGGCCAGGTTCGGGTACAGCGTGAGCAGCCTGGTGGCCGCCGCCGCGAGCCGCTCGGCGTCCACCTCGCCGTCCAGCGTGAGGAGTTGCTGCTCGACGTAGGCGCCCGCCGAGTCGTCGTCGAAGACCGAGTGGAAGTACAGGCCCTCCTGCAGCGGGGTCAGCGGCAGGATGTCCCGCAGCGCCGGGCCGTCCAGGGCGTCGACGTCGGCCTGCGTGAGCGGGACGAGCGGGAAGTCGCTGGGGGTGTGGCCGCCCTGGTCGAGCGCGGCCAGCGCGGCCAGGGTCTCGCGGAAGTACGCGCCGATCGTCGTGATGTCCGCGTCGGTGAACATTCCGTCGGGCCAGGAGATGGTGGTGACCAGTTCGTACTCGCCGCCGGTCGAGCCGGGTGAGCCGGTCGGGCCGGTCGACGCGGGTTCGGCGATCGCGTTGAACTCCAGGGCACGCGGCAGGCGCATCCTCGGGTCGCGCTTCTCGCCCAACTGCCCGGTGGCGCCCGCGAGTTGCCAGTCACCGGAGGAGCCCGCGTCGAAGCGGCCCAGATAGTTGAAGAGCACCTGCGGTGCGGGCGCGTCGAACTCGGTGTCGGCGAGGTAGCGCAGGGCGCCGTAGGAGACGCCGTTGCTCGGGACCCGGGCGAGGTCTTCCTTGACCGCCTTGAGCGCGGCGGCCAGGTACGCGGGTGCGGTGAAGGCGGCCGCGGCGCCGGGGTCGACGGTCACCGGGAACAGGGTGGTGAACCAGCCCACGGTCCGGGAGAGGTCCGGCTCGAAGCCGGCGGCGCCCGCCACGAACTGCCCCTCGCGGCCGTGGCCTTCGAGCTCGATGTGCGCGAACGTCTGGTCCTGGCCGAGGTCGCGGCGCCACCGGGCGAGGGTGACGGCGAGAGCGGTCAGGAGGACGTCGTTGACGCCCGCGTGGAACTTCGCGGGGATCTCGCCGAGCAGGGCGGCCGTGACCTCGGGGCCGACCGAGACGGTGCGTATCCGCTCGTGCGCGACGGTGTCGGCCTCGGACAGGGCGCGCCTGCCCACCGGCTGGTCCGCTCCGGGCAGCGGCCGCTGGAAGTACGCGCGGTCCGCGTCGCACTCCGCGCGGCCGAGGAGCTGCGTCCAGCGCCGGAACGACGTGCCCACCGGGGGCAGCTCGATCGGCTCGCCCGCGGTGAACTGCCGCCACGCCGTGGCCAGGTCGTCCATCAGGACCCGCCAGGACACGCCGTCGATCACCACGTGGTGGGCGACCACGACCAGCTGCCGTGCCTCGCGGCGCCACACGGCGCGCAGCATCGCGCCGTCCGCCGGGTCGAGGCCGTCGGTGGCGAGCGCGACGCACTCGTCGAGCGGCCGGTCGCTCTCCTGCCAGACCACCGCCGCGTCCTCGCGGGCCTCCGGGATGTCGAAGCTCCAGCGGCCTTCGCGCACCAGCTTGGCGCGCAGCATGTCGTGCCGCCCGAGCAGGGCGGTGAGGATCTCGTCGAGGGCGTCGGCGGTCAGGTCCGCCGGGGTGTTCAGGACGACGGACTGGACGAAGCCGTCGATGGCGTCCGTGGTCTCGCCGAGCCACTGCACGACGGGCGATCCGACGACGGTGCCGGTGGCGGCGTCGGCGTGGTCCACGGTGGCGACGTCCTCGCGGCTCGCGACGGCCGCGAGGGCTCCCAGGACGCTGGTGGTGAAGATCTGGCGTGCCGTGACATACAGTCCCGCGTCGCGCAGCGCGCTGAGGAGGGATATCGCGAGGATGCTGTCGCCGCCGAGCTGGAAGAAGTCCTGGTCGGCGCCGACCTCGTCGAGTTGCAGGAGTGCCGCGACCGTCGCGCAGACCACGCGCTCGTTCTCGGTGGCGGGTGCGACGAGCGCGCCCGTGGCGATCACGGGCTCCGGCAGGGCGTTCCGGTCGAGCTTGCCGTTCGCGGTGAGCGGGAACTCCGTCATCACGACGAGGTGGGCGGGCACCATGTACTCGACCATGTGCTCCGCGGCCCACGCCTTGACCTGGTCCGCCTGGAGGTCCTCGCTCCCGGCGGCCGGGATGACGTACCCCACGAGGTAGGTGCCGCCCGCCGCGTTCTTCTTGGCGACGACACAGGTGTGGCGTACGTCCGGGTGCTCGGCGAGACCGGCCTCGACGTCCTCGATCTCCAGGCGCATGCCGCGGATCTTGATCTGGTTGTCGGCGCGGCCGAGGAAGTCCAGGGATCCGTCGGGGGCGAACCGGGCGAGGTCGCCGGTCCGGTACAGCCGGGAGCCGTCGTTGGCGAAAGGATTCGCCACAAACCGGGACGCCGTCAGTCCGGGCGCGTTGACGTACCCGCGCCCCAGCAGGAACCCGCCCACGTACAGCTCGCCGCCGACGCCCACCGGCACCGGGCGCAGCTCGTCGTCGAGGACGTACAGCTGGGTGTTGGGGTTGGCCTTGCCGATCGACGTCGACAGGCGTTCCGCGGCGCCGCGGTAGATGACGTGCGAGACGCCGATCGTCGTCTCGGCGGGGCCGTAGCCGTGGTACATGGGGATGTCGAGCTTGGTGCGGAACCGCTCGTACAGCTCCGGGGTCAGCACCTCGCCGCCGCACCACACGTGCCGCAGGCTGTCCAACCGCCCGGAGTCGCCCGCGATTTCGAGCAGCACGTCCAGCATGGACGACACCAGGTACGTGAAGGTGACGCGCTGTTCGGCGATCACGCTCAGCAGGTGGTGCGGGTCGCGTTCGCCGCCGGGCCGAAGCACCACCAGCCGGCCGCCGCTCACCAGCGGCAGGAAGATCTCGTTGATGGAGATGTCGAAGGACAGCGGCGCCTTGAACAGCGACGCGTCGTCGTGGCCGAAGCCCAGGATCTCGTCGACCTGCCACAACAGGCGCTCGCTGATCGCCTCGTGACGGATCATCGCGCCCTTGGGCCGCCCGGTCGAACCCGAAGTGAAGATGACGTACGCCAGGGCATCGCCGGGCGGGGTGATCCCGGTTCCTTCGGCCGGCAGGGCGCCGAACTGCCAGTCGTCGAGGTCGACGGCGACGGCTTCCGGTTCGCTCGGGTCGTGCGCGCCGGTGTCGTTGAGTTGCAGCACGACGCGGGCGTCGTCGATGACGACGGCGCGGCGCGCGGCGGGCCACTGCGGGTCGAGCGGCACGAACGCGCCGCCGGCCTGGAGCACGCCGAGCAGCCCGATGACCATCTCGGCGCTGCGGCCGAGCGAGATGCCGACGACCTGTTCGGCGGTGAGGCCGCGTGCGATCAGGTGGTGGGCCAACTGGCTGGAGAGCTCCGCTGCCTGACGGTAGGTCAGCGACCGGCGCTCGTCGACGATGGCGACGGCGTCGGGCCTGGTGCGGGCCTGCTCGCGGAACATCTCCACGATGGTCGGGCGGACCCGGTCGGCCTCGGTGTCGTTCCACTCGGCGAGCTGCTCGAGCCTCGCCGCCACGGTGGACGGGCCGATCGTGCCGAGGGGCCGGTCCGGGAAGTCGGCCAGGTCGTCGAGGGCGAGCTGCGCGTCGGCCGGCTCGACGCCCGCGGGAACGGTGATGCTCCGGTCGTCCGCGCCGATCTCCCAACCGCCCGGCCCCGTACCGCCGTTGTCGACCCACCCGAGCACGTCGGCGAACAACGTGCCGGGGGTGAGGTCGATGCCGTCGGGGCTCTGGCCCGTCGCCCAGTACGAGAGGCCGATGGCGCAGGCTTCGGTGATGGTCCTGTCCGAGTAGCCGGAGGAGGCGCCCGCTCGCCGGCGTACGTCGGCCAGGCGCGCGGGAGAGAGCAGTACGGGACGAGCGGGCGATTCCATCATCGGAGACTCAGCATTTCCTTCCAAGGACCTAAGTTAGTCCCACCTTACTAAGGTTTACCTAACTACCTTCTCGCCAGGCTCGCCACAGTCGTGCGTACCGGCCGCCGAGCGCCACCAACTCGTCGTGGGTGCCTTGCTCCACGACGCGGCCCGCGTCGAGCACGGCGATCCGGTCGGCCGCCATCGCCTGTGTCAGCCGGTGCGCCACGAACAGCGTGGTCCGGCCCGCGCAGGCGGCGAGCACGGCCCGCTCCAGCTCGGCGGCGCCCTCGCTGCCGGCCTCGGCGGTCGACTCGTCGAGCACCACCACCGGCGCCCGCCCCAACACGAGCCGGGCCAGGGCGATATGGGCGACCTTGGTGACGTCCAGGCGTTCGCCGCCCTCGCCGACCATGGTGTCCAGCCCGTCGGGCAGGGCCTCGACCCAGCCGTCGGCGCGGACCGTGCGCAGCGCGTCCATCAGCTCGGCGTCACTCGCTCCCGGCGCGGCGAGCCGCAGGTCCTCGGCGAGCGTGCCGGAGAACACGTGGGTCTCCTGCGTCAGGATGCTCACCAGGGCCCGCGCCCCGGCCTCGTCCAGGTCGGCGAGGTCGGTCGAGCCGACGCGCACCGATCCGGCCTGCGGGGTGCCGATGCCGGCGATGAGCGCGGCCAGCGTCGTCTTGCCCGCTCCGGTCGCGCCCACCAGGGCGAGCGAGCCGCCCGCCGGGATCGTCAAGTCGACGTCCCTCAGGACCGGTTCCTCGGTGTCGGGGTAGCTGAAGGTCAGGCCCTCCACGGTCACCGCGTACGGGGCGGAGTCCGCCGGCGCGACCTTGGTGTCGCCGACGAGCCGGTCCTCGGCGTCCTCGCCGAGGACGCCGACCAGGCGGGTCAGGCTCGCGCCGGACTTCTGCGCCTCGTCGAAGGTGAACATGATGGCGCCGAGGGGCGTGAACAGCCGGTGGAACATCAGCGGGGCCGCCGACACCTCGCCCAGGCTGGCCGCGTCGGCCTCCAACAGGGCGTATCCCACCACGAGGATGAGGACGAGCCCGATGAACTCGGCGCGGTTCTCCCGGCCGACGAACCGGCCGAAGAACCGGAACACGTCGATGCCGTAGTTGCGCACCCGCCAGGACTCGTCGGTGACCTTCTCGCGGAAGGTGTCCTCCAGGCGGTAGGCCCGGACCGTGTCGATCCCGTTGAGGCCGCTGATCAGCGCCTGCGCGCGGTCGGCCTGGGCCACCCGCTGCTTGCGGTAGAGCGGGGCGGACCTCGGCAGATACCAGCGCAGGGCCAGTGCGTACGCGGGCAGCGCGCCGGCGCCCGCGAGGCCGAGCCGCCAGTCGAGGCCGAACATGCCGACCGTGGCGATGAAGACCAGGACGCCCGCCGAGAACACCGTGGGGATGGCGGTGCGGATGCCCTTGGACAGCACGGCCACGTCGTCACCGACGCGCGACAGCACGTCTCCCCGGCCGACCTGTTCGATGCGTTGGCTCGGCATTCCGAGCACCGCGCGGACGGCGGCTTCCCGCAGCTGGGCGAGCAGATCCGCGCCGAGCCGCCCGATCAGATAGGTCGACACCGCGGTGGCCGCCGCGCCGAGCAGCGCGGCGGCGGCCATCAACACCCCGACGGTGACCAGGATCGAGCGGGATTCCCCCTCGACGACTCCGTCGACCACGCGGCCGAGCAGGAGGACCGGGAGGACCTGGAGCGCCGCCCCGGCCACCGTGCTGAGCACGGTGGCCGCGGTCAGCCAGGGCATCTCGCGGCAGTGTGCCGCGACCCATCGGGTGGCCTCGCGTCCGGACGCCGTGCGCAGGTTGGCCGGGGCGGGGCGTGTCTCCGTCGTGCTCACACCTAGTCGACCGACTTGACGAGCTCGTCGATCGCGTACGGCAGGGACAGCAGCGTGCCCTGGGACATCGCCGCGCCGACCGCCGGGCCCTCGCTGTCGAGCAGGTAGGACACGTTGCCCTTCTTGACCGCCTTCAGGTTGGTGAAGAGCTTGAACTTCTTCAGCGCTTCCTGGTCGGCCTTGTCGTTGATGACGAAGAGGTGGTCGACGTCGACGAGGTCGATGCGCTCGGGCGAGAGCACGGTGAAGAACTTGCCGTCCGCGACCTCGTCGATCTTCTTCTGGCCCTTGAAGCCGATGCCCGTGACGAGCCGTCCGCGTACGTCGGTGGTGGTGAACGGCGCGATCGAGTCCTTGTACCAGGACAGCGGGACGGCGGTCTGCTTGGCGAACTCCGGGTGGTCCTTCTTGGCCTTGTCGAGCTTGGCCTGGATGCCCTGCACCAGCTTCTTGCCCTTGGCCTCCTGGCCGAGCGCCTTGCCGATGTGCACCGCGTTGTCCTGCCACGGAGCGCTGAAGGGCTCCTTCTCGGCCTTGGTGCGGCCCACCGTCGGGGCGATCTTGGAGAGCTTCTCGTAGCCGCCCTTGTCGATCTCGGAGTAGACCGCGATGATCAGATCCGGCCGCAGGGCGGCGATCTTCTCGTAGTTGGGGCCGGTGTCGCCGTTCTTCATGACGACCTCGGGCTTGGTGTCGCCCCACTTGTCCTTCACCCAGGGCCACTGGGTGTTGATGTCGGGGCTCTTCCCGGACGGGTTCGGGTACTGGTCGGTCATGCCGACCGGCTTGACGCCGAACGCCAGGACGGCCTGGTCGTCGGTGTAGCCGACGGTGACGACCCGCTTGGGGGCCTTGGATATCTTCGTCGACCCGAACGCGTGCTCCACGGTGACCGGGAAGTTGCCCGCGGCGGCCGGGGCGGCGTCGTCACTCTTCTTGTCCGACGAGTCCGAACCGCCGCATCCCGCGAGGAGGCCGACGCCGAGGGCCGTGGCGGACGCTATGGCCGCCACCCGCCGCCAGGGCCGCATGAGCGTCGTTCGATGGAGTCGCATCCAAGATCCCTTGCCTTCACGCTGTCCGGTTTTCGCCCCTGCTTAGGGCAGGCAAACTTTATCTCGCCAAGATGAGGTTAGCCTAGCCTAAGTCTCAACTTGTCGGCGCCGGAGCCAGGTCGAGCTGAACGTGCGTGCGGCCGATCGGCACGATCAGCGGCCGGTCGCCCACCGGGTCGTCAATCACCCTGGCGCGCAGGCCGAACGCCTCGTACAGCAGCTCGGCGGTGATCACATCACGCGGGTGCCCCTGCGCGAGCACCGACCCCTCCGCCATCACGACGAGGTTGTCGCTGTAGCGCGTGGCCAGATTGAGGTCGTGCAGCACCATGACCACGGTGCACCCCGACTCGTGCAGGTCGTCCACGAGGTCGAGCACGTCGACCGCGTGCGCCAGGTCCAGATACGTCGTGGGCTCGTCCAGGAGCAGCAGGTCGGTGCCCTGGGCCAGCGTCATCGAGATCCACACGCGCTGGCGCTGCCCGCCGGACAGCGCGTCGACCGGCCGGTCCGCGAGATCGGACACCCCGGTCATGGCGAGGGCGCGCTCCACGACGTCGGCGTCGTCCGACGACCACTGGCGCAGCCAACTCTGGTGCGGGTGGCGGCCCCTGGCGACCAGGTCGGCCACGGTGAGGCCCTCCGGCGCGACCGGCGCCTGCGGCAGCAGGCCGAGTTTCTTCGCCACGTCCTTGGTCTTGAGCTTGACGATGTCCTCGCCGTCCAGGACGACCGTGCCCTTGGTCGGCCGGAGCAGCCGCGTCAGGGTGCGCAGGAGAGTCGACTTCCCGCAGCCGTTGGGGCCGATGATCGTGGTGATCACCCCGGGCGGGATCGCCACGTCGAGATCGTCGATGACGGTCCGGGCGCCGTACCCGACGGTGACGCCCCTGGCTGCCAGCCGTGCGGCGTCGTCGACCACGCCGGTCTCGATCTCGGTTATGTGCTGAGCGACCACAAGCCCCCCTCGCCTATTAAGGTTTGCCTCACCTTTGTACCAGCTATCTCAGGCTGTCCCTTGCCTGAGGTTCGCCCGTACCAGCAGATAGACGAGGAAGGGGCCGCCGATCGCGGCGGTGACCACGCCGACGGGGAGCGTGATCGGCAGGGCCGTGCGCGCGACCAGGTCCGAGCCGATCAGCAGCAGCGCCCCGACCATGCCGGAGGCCATCATCGGGGGCGTCGGGCACCTCGCGAGGCGCATCGCCACCTGCGGCGCCACCAGCGCAACGAACGGGACAGGGCCCGCCGCGCTCACCGCCACACCGGCCAGCAGGACCGCGCAGAGCAGCAGCACCGCCCGCACCATCTGGAAGCGGACGCCCAGACCCGCGGCCACCTCGTCGCCGAAATGCATCGGTTTGAACTGAAACGCGACGCAGGACACGACGGCCAGGAGGGCGAGCGTGCACCACAGCGCGATCTTGACCTCGTCCCACGACCGGTCCTCGAGCGAGCCGACCAACCACGCCTGGGCGCGGGCCACATCCCTGATGTCGGCCGTGACCAGCAGCCAGGTGGTGATCGCCTCCATCACTGCGCTCACCGAGATGCCGATGAGGATCAGCCGGAAGCCGTCGATCCCGCGCCGCCACGCCAGGAAGTACACAAGGAGGCCCGTGCCGAGCCCGCCCGCGAGCGCCGCCGCGGACAGGCCCACGGAGCCCATGATCGCCGCGCTGGCCCCGCCCGACACCGTCACCAGGAACACCGCGACCGCGCTTGCGCCGTGAGTGATCCCCAGGACGTCCGGGCTGGCCAGCGGATTGCGCGCGATGGACTGGGTGATCGCCCCGGACACGCCGAGCGCGACGCCCACGACGAGCCCGGCCATGGCGCGCGGCATGCGCAGGTCCATGATGATGAACTGGTCGACCTGCTCGCCCCGGCCGAAGAGGGTGGCGATCACCTGGGACAGGCCGATGGGGAAGTCCCCGACGGAGATGGACAGGCAGAAGACCAGAAAGGCCGCCGCCGCGAGCAGCAGCGTCACGCCGACGATCCAGGGCCGCCAGACGAACGACACCCGGCCGAGGCGCACACCGGGCGCCACCGATGACTTCACGTTTGTCCCGTTCATGCGCTCTTGTGTCCCGTTCGTGCGCTGCCGTGTCCCGCTCATGCGCTCTTGAACTTTCCGCGCCACACCAGTCCCGCGAAGAACGGGGCGCCGAGGAGGGCGACGACGACGCCCGCGTCCAACTCGCCCGGCCGCACCACCAGGCGCCCCACGATGTCGCAGACCAGCAGGACGACCGCGCCGAGCAGACCCGCGTACGGCACCAGCCAGCGGTAGTCCGGGCCGGTCAGATAGCGGGCCACGTGGGCCACCATGAGCCCGAGGAACGCGATGGGGCCGCAGGCCGCCGTCGCCGCGCCCGCGAGGAGCGTGATGGCGGCGATGCCGATGGTCCGGCTCAGCGCGATGTTCACGCCGAGGCCCCGCGCCACGTCGTCACCCAGGTTGAGCAGGTTGATGGCGGGCAGCGTGAACGCGGCCAATACGAGTCCGACGGCGATGAACCCGGTCACCGGCCAGATGACGTCGAATCCGACACCCGCCACGGAACCGGCGTTCCAGAACCGCAGCGCGTTCAGCGACTCCTTGTCCGACAGCGCGACCGCCGTGGTCATCGCGGCGAGGAAGACCGTGATCCCCTGCCCGGCCAGCGCCAGCGTCAAGGGGTTTCCGGCCCCCCGCCCGATGCTCGCGAGCCCGAACACGACGACACCGGTGACCGCGGCCCCCGCGAAGCCGAACCAGATGTACTGGAAGGGATTGGAGAGTCCGAACACGGCGATCACCGACACCACGGCGAACGAGGCGCCGGCGTTCACGCCCAACAGGCCCGTGTCGGCGATGGGGTTGCGCGTGTAGCCCTGGATCAGCGCCCCGCCGACCCCCAGGGCGACGCCCGCCACGATCGCGAGCACCGTCCGGGGCACCCGCACGGTCTGCACGATGAGCCGGATCTCGGTGAGCCGCTGATCGGAGTCCGGCGCCGAGAACAATCCGTGCCACACGTCGGCGGGACTCAACGCCCGCGCACCGACGGCCAACGACACCACCGCCACGATCACGAGGATCGCCACCAGCGTGCCCAAACCCACAACCCGGCGCCGACGGGCCTCGACAACCCTGGGTGCGGGGCTCTCAACTGCAGTCGTGCCCATGGCGAAGTACGTTATCCCTTTGATCGGTTACGCAAGGGCGCACCCCAGAGTTTAGGTGAGCCTAAGTTAACCCTAGTGGCGTTTCGTGCGGGCAACCAGGCCCATGGAGGCCGACGGGCGCCGGGGCACCGTAGACCCGCGTTTGAAAACTAAGGTAAGCCTTGCTTTACTGACGCGGGTCAATCCCTGCCCTGAGGAGGAACCCCATGCGGGTCGTCATGTTCGGCTATCAGACCTGGGGGCACCGCACGCTCCAGGCCCTTCTCGATTCCGAGCACGACGTGGTGCTTGTCGTGACGCACCCCAAGAGCGAGCACGCCTACGAGAAGATCTGGAGCGACTCGGTCGCCGATCTCGCCGAGGACAACGGCATTCCCGTCCTCCTGCGCAACCGGCCCGACGACGACGAGCTGTTCGAGGCGCTCAAGAGCGCCGACCCGGACATCATCGTCGCCAACAACTGGCGGACCTGGATCCCGCCGCACCTGTTCAACCTGCCGCGTCGCGGCACGCTGAACATCCACGACTCGCTGCTGCCGAAGTACGCCGGCTTCTCCCCGCTGATCTGGGCGCTGATCAACGGCGAGCCCGAAGTGGGCGTCACCGCGCACATGATGAACGACGAGCTCGACGCCGGCGACATCGTGCGGCAGGAGGCGGTCCCGGTCGGCCCGACGGACACCGCCACCGACCTCTTCCACAAGACCGTCGACCTCATCGCCCCGGTGACCATCGGCGCGCTCGACCTCATCGCCTCCGGGAAGACCGAGTTCACCAAGCAGGACCGGTCCCAGGCCAGCTTCTTCCACAAGCGGTCGGACGAGGACAGCCGCATCGACTGGAACTGGCCGGCGGAGGACCTCGAACGCCTGGTCCGCGCCCAGTCGGAGCCGTACCCGAGCGCGTACACCTTCCACAAGGGCAAGCGCCTGGAAATCCTGGCCGCGGTGGTGTCCGAGGGCCGCTACGGCGGCACGCCCGGCCGCATCTTCTACCGCGAGGGCGAGGGCGTGGCGATCGTCGCCGGTGCCGACGCCCGCTCCGGCCGCAACCACGGCCTGGCCATCACGCGCGTACGGACCGAGGACGGCCGGGAGTTGGCCGCCACGGAGTACTTCACCGCCATGGGCGGCTACCTGACCAGCCGCCCCTGACCCTGAGCCCCGAGGAGCAACCTCAGATGAGCAACCCGTTCGACGACCCCGAGGGCCGGTTCTCCGTGCTGGTCAACGACGAGGGCCAGCACAGCCTGTGGCCCGAGTTCGCCGAGGTGCCGGCCGGCTGGAGCGTGGTCCACGGCCCCGCCGACCGCCAGTCCTGCCTGGACCACGTCGAGGCCAACTGGACCGACCTGCGGCCGAAGAGCCTTCAGGAGGCGGCCCGCGGCTGACGCGCGGCGAGAGCCGGAGCGCACCCCGCGAACGCGCACACGAGAAGGGGCCGGGCCGCGAACGAACTCGCGGCCCGGCCCTTCGGTTCCGATCGCGTCAGGAGGGCAGTTCACCGTTCGGGCTCATCGTGTCCACGGTGGCCGGCAGGACCGCGGCGACCTTCTGCGCGACCTCGTCCGCACTGGAGCCGATGACGAGGGCTATCCGCTCGATGCTCGGGCCGAGGGCCTTGGTGAGCTCGTCGGCGGTGAGGGGCAGGTTCTCGCCCGTGCTCACCCAGGAGTCGAGCTTGTCGCCGAGGCCGGCCTGCCGCAACTCCTCGATGGCGGCGCCGACCTGGCTCCCGTCGAAGAGGGTGGCGATGAGGGTGTGCTCCAGAGGCGAAGCCGGCGCTTCGAAGGCAGCCATGTCTTTCTCCCATGCGTAAGTGCTGAGCAATGTGGATCGATGGTTCCCGGGCGCGACGGCCGGTCGTCACCGGGTTTCACCGGTGTGCTCCCCGCCGTCGAGACGCCCTTGCCGGACGAGACGCGGGCGGCGCGGTCGACGGTTGCCCCGGAAATGTCGAGGGACGGTGAACAAGCCGTGCCCCGGGGCGAGTTCACCGGCCGAGCGCCCGTATTCCGCCACGGCG
Source organism: Streptomyces aurantiacus JA 4570 (assembly GCF_000414115.1). Taxonomy (GTDB): domain Bacteria; phylum Actinomycetota; class Actinomycetes; order Streptomycetales; family Streptomycetaceae; genus Streptomyces; species Streptomyces aurantiacus_A. The sequence goes on along the minus strand of NZ_AOPZ01000049.1, from coordinate 143 downwards.
GAACGGCCATCGGGTGAACCCCCGATGGCCACACCGCGACCCTCCGAGCCGGTTTCTCAGCGCTCCGCGCCCGGCCCCGTCGGCTCGAACGTACCCGCCGGCTCGAACGGCCCGTCGTCCACCCGCACCAGCCGGAGATCTCC
>NZ_AOPZ01000048.1 GCF_000414115.1 Streptomyces aurantiacus JA 4570 | reverse complement strand
GGCGGCGCTGCTGCTCGCCGGGGCGGCGGCGGTGGGCCCGCTGGTGTGGGTGGCGGCGGTGGCCGTGGGCGTGTTCGCGGTGTCGGCCAACGCGGTCTCCATGGTCCTGGTGATGCAGCGGGCGGCGCCGGGCCGCGCGGGCCAGGACTCGGCCCTGGTCGCCGCGGGCTTCTTCGCGGGCTTCGCCCTCGGACCACCCCTGTTCGGCCTCCTGGCGGCAGCGGGCCGCTACGGCTGGGGCTGGATCCTGGTGGCGACGGAGTGCGCGGCGGCCTGCGGGGTGGCACTGGCATGGGCGATACGGGAGCGGCGGCGCGCGGGGGCGGATGGTGGGGAGCGGGATGGGTGACGTGAGCGAGCCGACGTGGGGGAGGAGACCGGGCACGGACCGCGAGACGGATGACACCCGCGCCGCTGCGGATGGGGCTCGCCCCGCAGTGCGTTGGGCCGGGTCCGCAGGTGACCGGCTGGGCTCTCCGGGCGGCGGGCTTGGTGCGGAGGTGTCTCGGGCCGGTGTCACGGGTGAGTTGGCCGGTACGGCGGTGGGTGGTGCCCGCCCGGCTGGGGATGGGGCTTGTCCTGCGGCGCAGTGGGCCGGATCAGACGACCAGCCCGGTCCTCCGGGCGACCGGCCCGGCCCCGCAGCGGGATCGCGCCGACACGGCCGCGACTGGGCCGGGCCCGCCCTCGACGCCGTGCTCGGGCGTGTGGTCGTGACCCGGGACGAGGTCGGTGTGCGGTTTCCGTTGTCAGCCGCACCCGGCACCGGGGCGTGGACGACGACCCGGCGCGGGGCGTGGACGGGCGGCTTCTGGGCGGGGCTGCTGTGGCTGCGTGCCCGGCACACGGGCGAGCGAGCGGACCGGGCGGCCGCCGAGGCATGCACCGCGCGCCTTGCCGGCTGGGCCGAGGCGGACACCGCGACCCGCGGCCTGATCCTCTGGTACGGCACCGCGCTCGCCCCCGACTCCGCAGCGGCCACCACCCTCCGCGCCCACGCCGCCCGCACCTGCCTCACCGCGCTCGACCCCGAACTCGGCCTGGTCCCCTGGGGCTCGGCGTTCGGCGGCCCCCGCCTGCTCGCTCGCGCGGACGCCGTGCCGGGCCTGGTGCCGCTCCTCGCCTCCGCGGGCCCGCGGGGCAGGGCGGCCGCCGCCTCGCACCTGCACCGCCACCTGGACCTCTGCGTCGGAGCAACGCCCCGCCTCGCCCCCGCCTGGGAACACACCCCCGCCACCGGCTGGCGCCCCCTCGCCGAACCGGCCCCCCCCCCTCGCCGAACCGGCCCCCGGCTGGAGCCGCGGCCGCGCCTGGCTCCTGCTCGCCGTCGCGGACGCACTCGTACACCCCCACGGAGCCGTCGGAGACCCCGACCACCTGCACGCGGTGGCGAGACGACTGGGAGCACCACTCACCGCGGCACGGCCCGCGGACGGCGCGGTGTACGCGGATCCGACCGCCGCCCCCGCGGCACCCCCCTTGGTCCCGCCCGCCGACGAAGACCGCCCCGACGGCCCCCTGGACACCTCCGCCGCCGCCATCACCGCCGTCGCCCTGCTCAAGCTCGCCGCCCTGCCCGGCGCCGAGGACTGTGCCCGCCGCGCGGAGGCGATCCTGCACCGCCTGGTCTGCGCGCACCTGAGCGGCACCGGCACCGCCACCACCGGCACGACCGCCGACCCCGGCCCCGCCCGCCCCGCCGGCATGCTCCTCGACGGCTGCCACGACGCCCCCACCGCGACGGCCGTCCAACACGAGCTGATCTGGGGTGATTTCTTCCTGGCGCTCGGCCTGGCCGTCCTCACGGGCGACGTGGACCCGCGCGACGTATGACGGCAACGGCATGACGCGCTACGCGTACCCGCGCAGCACCCGCCGCGCCACCGACGTGATGTGCGACTCGTCCGGCCCGTCGAGGATCCGGGCCGCGCGCCCGGTCCGAAGGAGCGCGGGCAGCGCCGTGTCCGGGCCGAGCCCGGCCGCGCCGTGGACCTGGATCGCCGCGTCCACGACCTGCTGGAGCGTGCGCGCGGCCGCGACCTTCGCGAGGCCCACCTCGACGTGCGCGTCCTCGCCCGCGGCGAGCCGCGCCACCGCCTCGCGCACCAGCGGACGCGTCGTACGCAGCGCGAGCAGCGACTCGAACACATGGCGCTGCACGAGCTGGTGGGAGGCGAGCGGGCCCCGCGACCCCGTGCGGGCGACGGCGCGGGCGGCCATCAGGTCGAAGGCCCGCTGCGCCTGCCCGAGCCAGCGCAGACAGCGCAGCGTCCGGCCGAGCTGCAGCCGCTCCCCGGCGACGGCGAGCGCGCCGCCGCGCCCGCCCACGAGATGGTCGGCGGGCACGCGCACGCCGTCGAACGCGATCTCCCACTGCCCGCTCGCGCCCAGGACGGGCAGTTCGCGTACGAGGCGGAAGCCCGGGGACGCGGTGGGCACGAGGAAGAGGGTCAGGCCGTCGCGGTCGGGCGGCGCGCCGTCGGTGCGGGCGAGCACCGTGACGAGGTCGGCGCCGCCCGCCCCCGACGTGAACCACTTGCGGCCGGTGAGCCGCCAACTCCCGTCCGGCTCGCGGGTGGCGCGGGTGGCGGTGAGGAAGGGGTCGGTGCCCGGTACGTCGGGTTCGGTCATGGCGTAGCAGGTGCGGAGGTCGCCGGCGACGAGCCCGGTGAGGTACGCCTCGCGGACGCGCGCGGTGCCGTGCCGGCGCAGCATCAGTACGTCGAGCAGGGGCGCGGAGCCGAGGGCGGCGGGCCCGTGGTCGCTGGCGCCCTCGGCCTCCGCGAACGCGGCGTACCGCTCCAGGCAGAGCCCCTGCCCGCCCAGTTCGGCGGGCAACGGCAGCGCCCACAGCCCCTCCCGCCGCGCCCGCGCCCGCACCTCCCGCAGCACGGCGTCGGCCGGCGGGCCGCCCGCGTCCAGCACGTTCTCGTGGGGGATGACGTGCTCGGCCACGAAGGCGGCGACCCGGTCGGCGAGACCGGGAAGCTCGGGGGGCGCCTCGCCCGTGCCTCCATGCCGCTCGGTCAACTCTTCGGTCGGCTCTTCGGTCAGCTCTGCGGACTCTGCCACCGCTTCTTCCTCCAGTTCACCGGGAACCCGCGGGCCCGGGCGCCCGACTGTCTCTCCAGGGAACTGGTCGGCTGCCGACGGCCTCGGGTTCCCGCGTTCGGAACGACCCCGGCGGGCCTTGCCCCGCGCCGGGAGAGGAGACACGACCGACATGACGTCACCACCCCTCACCACCGCACAGACCACCGCCCGGCCCCTGGAAGGACTCCGCTGCGACATCGCAGGACCGCCCGGGCTGACGCGGGTCGTCACCGAACATCTGCGCCTGCTCGGCGCCGAGACGCACGGCACACCGGAGGACAGGACCCCCGACGCGTCCGGAGCCCATGTCGCCCTCGCCGGGGCCGGGTTCGAGCCGGTGACGGCCGAGGTGCTCTGGGCGGAGCCCGAAACGGGTCCCGAGGGCGGGGCGTCGCGCGACGCGGTGGCCACCGGGGCGGCGGAGGCCACACCCGCCGTCCACGACGCACTCGCCGTCCACGACGCACTCGCCGACCACGACGAACCCACCGTCCGCGACGAACCCACCGTCCAAGCCGCCACCGGCATCATGGCCGTGCACGGCCGCCGTGACGGCGCTCCGCGCGGGCTCGGTGCCGACTACGCCGCCACCGCCGCGGGCGTCCTCGCCGTTCAGGGCCTGCTGGCCCAGCTCCTCGCGCAGGCGCGCGGCGGCGAGGCGCGCGCGGCGGGTCGCGTGCGGACCAGCGCCGCCCGCGCGGGGCTGCTCGCCGTGTCCCAGTACCTCGCCGCGACCGGCGCCGACGAGGGCGAGGCCGCCGAACTCGCCCCGGGCGGACCCCCGTTCACCTCCGCCGACGGCACCCTCTTCGAACTGGAGACCCTCGACCCCGGCGCCTGGGCCGCGTTCTGGCGCGCCCTCGACGCCCCGGCCGAGGCGATACGCGGCGGCTGGCGCCCCTTCCAGTTCCGGTACGCCACCGCCTGCGCCCCCTTCCCCGACGCCCTGCACACCACGGCCCGCGGCCACCGCTGGACCCGTATCCAGGAGGCCGCCGCCGCGTCCGGCGCCGAAGTGTGCGCCCTGCGTACGCTCGCCGCGCGCGCCGCCGAGTACGACGGCGCGGCCCCCTGGTCCCTGGCCCGCCTCAGCCCGGCCGCCCCGCCGGGGAAGCGGCCCGGCCAACTCCCCACACCAGAACTCCCGTTGGCCGGGATGACCGTCCTGGAGGCGGGCCGCCGCATCCAGGCCCCGCTGGCCGCCCACCTGCTGCGCCTCCTCGGCGCCGACGTCGTACGCGTCGAGCCGCCGGGCGGCGACCCGCTGCGCGGCATGCCGCCCGCCTGCGACGGAGTCTCGGCCCGCTGGCTCGCCCTCAACCGCGGCAAGCGCGCCGTCGAGGCCGACATCAAGGCACCCTCCGGACGCCGCCGCCTGCGCGAACTCGTCGCCGACGCCGACGTGTTCCTGCACAACTGGGCCCCCGGCAAGGCCGCCCAGCTCGGCCTGGACGCCGCCGACCTCGCCGCCGTCAACCCCGGCCTGGTGTACGCGTACACCAGCGGCTGGGCCGACCGGCTCGACGACGCCCCCATGGGCACGGACTTCATGGTGCAGGCCCGCACGGCCGTCGGCGAGGCGGTGCGCCCCGCCGACGAGCCGCCCGCGCCCTCCCTGATGACCCTCCTCGACGTACTCGGCGGCCTCCTCGGTGCCGAAGCCGTCCTCGCCGGGCTGCTCCTGCGCGAGCGCAACGGCGGCCTCGGCGTCCGCGCGGACTCCTCCCTCCTCGGCGCCGCCGACACCCTCCTGGCCCCCGCCCTGCGCCGCGCCGCCCGCGCCGCCCGGGGCGCCGAACCCCGCCCGCCCGCCGGTTTCCGCCGCCCCCTGCGCACCGCCGACGGCTGGCTCGCCCCTACCGACGCCTGCGCGGCCGCGGCGGCGGCGTACGACGTGAGCGCGCTGCCCACACCGGAGGCGCTGACCCTGCTCCGCTCCCACGGCCTGACGGCGACTCCGGTCACCACGGACCTCGCGTCCCTGCACACCGACCCGCGCTTCGCCGCCACGATCGGCCGGGACGCCCACGGCGCCCCGACGGTCCCGGACCCATGGACGTTCACATGAGCCCCGTCCGCGCTCACTGACCGGCCACATCCGCCGCGCCGGTCACCCGCCGCCCTCCCCGGTACGCCCGGCTCCTCGGCATGCCCCGAGCCCGGCCCCCGCGCGCTCCCTCCCACCCCGAACACGTCAGGAGCCCTCATGCCCCACCCCCTGCACGACCTGCTCCCCGTCTCCCTCCGCCGTGCCTGGGCGGTCGACGGGACCTGCCCCGATCTCGACCTCTACAGCCTGTTCCGGGCACGGCAGATCAGCGACCTGCACCGCACCGCCGTCATCGACGCCAAGGGCAAGCTCTGCTACACGGCACTCGACCGCAAGGTCCGATGTCTGGCCGTCGGGCTCAGACAGCTCGGCATCGGGGCGGGCGACGTCGTCGGCGTCCAACTGCCCAACAACCGGAACGCCGTGATCGCCGACCTCGCGCTCGCCGCGATCGGCGCGGTCGCGCTGCCCTTCCCCGTGGGCCGGGGCGCCGCCGAGGCCACGAGCCTGCTGCGCCGCGCGGAGGCCGTGGCCGTCATCGCCGCCACGGAGCACCGCGGCACCCATCCCGCGGCGGCGCTCACCGAGTCCGTGGCGTCAGCGGCGGCCACCGATCCCGCCGTCGGACAGCCGACCGTCCGGCACGTCATAGCCGTGGGCCCCGGCCCCGCCCCCGAAGGGGCCGTCTCCTTCGGGGAGTTGCTGCGCCGCAGCGACCCGTCCGCGTTCGTCGCCGCCCGCCCCGACCCCGACGGCCCCGCCCGCATCCTCGTCTCCTCCGGCTCCGAGGCCGAGCCGAAGATGGTCGCGTACTCCCACAATGCCCTCGCCGGCGGGCGCGGCAACTTCTTCGCCTCGCTGATGCCGGATCCGGCGACCCCGCCGCGCTGTCTCTTCCTCGTCCCGCTCGCCTCCGCCTTCGGCTCCAACGGCACGGCCGTCACGCTCGCCCGGCACGGCGGCACCCTCGTGCTGCTCGACCACTTCACGCCGGAAGCCGCGATCGCCGCCGTCCGGGAGCACGAACCCACCCACGTCCTCGGCGTCCCCACCATGGCCCGCATGATGCTCGACCGCCTGGAGCAGGAACGGGAGCAGGACCAGGAAGGGGCGGGCAAGCTGCCCGCGCCGACGGCCCTCGTCCTCGGCGGCTCCCCGCTCGACGCCACCACGGCCGCCGAGGCGCGCCACGCCTTCGGCTGTTCCGTCGTGAACCTGTACGGCTCCGCCGACGGCGTCAACTGCCATACGGGCCTCGACACCAGGCCGGACCCGGAGAGCACCGACGGCCACGGCATCGTCGCGGGCCGCCCCGACCCGCGCGTCGCCGACATCCGCGTGGCGGACCCCACCACCCACGAGCCCCTGCCGGACGGCACCGTCGGCGAGATCGTCGCGCGCGGCCCGATGACACCGCTCTGCTATGTCGGCGCCCCCGAACTCGACGCCCGCTACCGCACCCCCGACGGCTGGGTCCGCACCGGTGATCTCGGGCTGCTCGACGAGGACGGCGTCCTGCACGTCGTCGGCCGCCTCAAGGACGTGGTGATCCGCGGCGGCGCCAACATCAGCCCCGCGGAGGTCGAACGGGAGCTGAGCTCCCACCCGTTGATACGTGACGTGGTGTGCGTCGGCGTACCGGACCCGGTGATGGGGGAGCGGCTCGCGGCCTGCGTCGTGCCGGTGTCCCGCGCCGCCGGCTCCGCCGCGCCCACCCTGGACGACCTGGGCCCGCACCTCACCGCACGCGGCCTCGACCGCGCCAAGCACCCCGAACGGCTGCTGGTCGTCGACGAGTTCCCGCTGACCCCGGCGGGGAAGCCGGACCGCGCGGCGCTGCGGGAGCGGGTCGCACGCGCCTGACTTTTCCCCTGACGGGGCGCGGGCCTGGGCCTGCGCCCCCGAGGCGACCGCGGGGCCCCGGGGACGGCAGTGGCTGCCGGGCCCCGGGGTTCAAAGGCAGGCTCTCAGGAGCTCTTCATCGCCTTCTTCAACTGCGCCGCCGCGTCCTCGTACACCGACATCAACTCCAGGTCCTTCCCGGGGTAGTTGACGATCTTCACCTGTTCGGCACCGGAGTCGGGCAGCACCTTCCCGGTGGACATGTGCGCGTTGTCCAGCACGAACGCGGGCTTCTTCGCGGACAGGCGGGCGAGCTGGGAGGCGGTCACGGCCTCCGGTCCGTACGTGCCGACGGTCCGCGCTCCGGCCATCCGCGCCGACCACGTGGTGAACACCTGGCTGACGACGGCCGGGCTCCTGCCGCCGGGCCAGGCCGCCTTGAGGTCCTTGGAGAGCTTGGCGTACTCGCGGTCGAAGGTCTTGGTCCAGCGCGCGGCCGCGTCCTTCGTGCCGAACAGGCCGCCGAGCCGGGCCACTTCGCCGCGCACCTTCCCGGCGTCGTTGTCGAGGTTCACCTTCACCAGCTCGGCGTCGGAGCCCGCCGCGTCCTTGATCTTGTCGGCGTACGGCTCGAACGGCGCGTACAGCACGAAGTCGGCCTTCGCGACGGCGGCGAGGTCGGACGGCTTGGGGTCGTAGTCGGGGGCGTGGTGCGTGGACGGCGGGACCAGGACGGTGACGTCCTCGGCGCCCGCGGCCTTGGCGAAGGCGCCCTCCCACGTGGTGGTCGCGACGACGACGGGCCCGCCCTTCTTGCCGCCGGAGCCGCTGCCGGAGCCGTCGGACTTGTCGTCGTCACCGCAGCCGGCGGCCGTCAGGGCGAGCGCGGCGCTCAGTGCGACGAGGGTGACGCGGCGGCGGATGCGGGGGGTGGACATGAGGTGATGCTCCGTTCGGGGATGAGATGGACGGCGAGGACGACGGCCCCCGCGGTCAGGACGAGGACGGGCCCGGGCGGCCAGTCCAGCCAGAGGGCGATGAGGAAGCCCGTGACGTTGACGGCGACGCCGATGGCCACGGCCCACAGCGCGATGGTGGTGAGCCGCTTGCCGAGACGGCGCGCGGCGAGCGCGGGCAGCAGGGTGAGCGCGTCCACGAGCAGCGCCCCGGTCAGCTTGATCGCGCCCGCCACGGCGACGGCGACCAGGACGAGCAGGACGACGGTGAGCGGGCCGACGCGTACGCCCGAGCACTGGGCGAGTTCACGGTCGTACAGCAGCAGCGCCAGGTCGCGGCGCCGCCACCAGAACAGCGCCGGTACGACGACGGCGAGCACCCCGACCACGACGATGTCCGCGCTGCCGACGGACAGGATCGACCCCCACAGCAGCGCGAACGCGCCGGAGGCGTTGACCCCGGAGACGGAGAGCACGAGCAGGGCCGCCGCGATGGCCATGCTCATCAGGAGCCCCATCGCCCCGGAGAGCCCGGCGGGCGTGCGGGCCAGCGGCGCGACGCCCGCCCCGGCGAGGGCGCAGGCCACGAGCGCGCACAGCATCGGGTCGAGGCCCGTGAGCAGTCCCACGGCGATGCCGAGGAGCGCGACGTGCATCATCGCGAACCGCACCGGCATGATGTCGAGCCCGACGATCACCACGCCCACGATCGGCAGGCCGACGGAGGCGAGCAGCAGCGCGAATCCGGCGCGCTGCACGGGCACGAGCTGGAGCATCAGGCCGAGGTCGGCCGTGGCGAGAACGGTCATCGCCGCACCCCCGGGGCTCCGCCCCGGACCCCGCGCCCCGGACCCCGCTCCTCAAACGCCGGAGGGGCTGCATTCCTGCGGCAGCGGGGAGCTCCCCGCAGGGCCTCACCGCGCCACCTCCCGCAGCCGCCCCGCAGCCATGTCCAGCACGCGGTCGCAGCGCTCGGCGAGCGCACGATCGTGGGTGACGACCACAAGCGTGACCGGCAGCGCCATGAGCGCCTCGGCGGCCTCCTCCTGCCCCGCGAAGTCGAGCGCGGCGGTGGGCTCGTCGGCCAGCAGCACCCCGGCCCCGGCGGCGACGCAGCCGATGGCGCGGGCCAGATACATCCGCTGCAACTGGCCCCCGGACAGCGTGCCCAGGGGCTGCCGCCGCAGCGCGCCCACACCCAGGGCGCGCGCCGCCTCCGCGGCCTGCACGGGCGCGCCGCCGGAGTCCAGCAACTCGCCCGCGAGCAGCGGGAACCGGCCGGCCGCGGGCTTCTGCGGCACCCACGCGCAGGCACGCCGCCGCCACACCCGGTCCGCCGCGGACGCGGTGCCGCGGCCGCCGACGAGGACGGTGCCCGCCGTCTGCCGGTGCAGCCCGAGGACCGCCCGCAGCAGCGTGGACTTGCCGGAGCCGTTCGTCCCGGTCAGCGCCACGCGCTCGCCCGCGGCGACCTCCAGGTCCACGCCGTCGACGGCGACCACGCGCCCGTGCCCGCAGGTCACGCCCCGCATGTGTACGTCCAGACCACCCATCCGCCGTCCGTGCTCCTCTCCCGGCCTCCGGCCTCCGCCTTGTGCGGCAGTAGTCGGACGGACGGCGCGGGAAGTTCCCGTACGCGGACGACGGATCCCGTACGCGTGCCACGCGGACGCGGCTCAGCTCCCGGGCCTGACCACCTCCGCCCGCACCGCCACCGCGCCGGCGTGCCGGAAGCGCAGCACGAACGGCACCTCGTCACCGAGCCGCAGCGGCCTCGTGGGCCGCAGCATCACGTCCAGGCCCTCGGGCGTCATCCGCACCACGGACCGCGCGGGCACGGCCGCCGATTGCACCATCCGCATCGACTCCACGTTCCCGGCCCGCTCCACGGTCCGGCTGAGCATGACGTCGTCGGCGTCGGGTGAACTGACAGACAGCAACTCGTCGCCCGACTCCCCGCTGTTGGTGATGCGGAAGAACGCCGCGGTCTCCGCCTTGCCGCCGTACGCCAGGAACACCCGTCCGTCCGCGACGGCTATCCGCGCGGGCCCGCCCGCGGCCCCGGCGGCGACCCAGGCCGACAGGCCGCACAGCGCCAACGCGCAGGCGAGGACGGGGGCCAGCACACCGGGCAACGCGGCACGCACGCGCGCGTGCAGGGCGGTCCCGCCGCCTTCCTCGTGCACCTCACGCCTACGCACCGAAGGACCCCCCTCGCGCGCCACGAGCCCGCGCCGCACTGCGCGGCACCGGCTCCCACGTACGCAGCCGCAGGCTGTTCCCGACGACCAGCAGGGAACTCAACGACATCGCGACGGCCGCCGTCATCGGGCCGAGGCGGCCGACCGCGGCGAGCGGCACGGCGAGGGCGTTGTAGCCGAACGCCCAGACCAGATTGGCGCGGATGGTGGCCAGGGTGCGGCGGGCGAGGCGTACGGCGACGGCGGCCGCGCCGATGTCCCCGGCGACCAGCGTCACGTCGGCCGCGCCGATCGCCGCGTCGCTGCCGCAGCCCATGGCGATGCCCAGGTCGGCGCGGGCGAGCGCGGCCGCGTCGTTCACGCCGTCGCCGAGCACCGCGACCCGGCGCCCCGCGCCCCGCAGCCGCTCCACCAACTCGGCCTTGTCCTCGGGCGTGCAGCCCGCGTACACCTCGCCGATCCCCAGCTCGGCGGCCACCGCGTGCGCGACCGCCGGACGGTCCCCGGTGGCGAGGACGGGCTCCACGCCGAGCCGCCGCAGCCGGTCGACGGCGCGATAGCTCCCGGCCCGCAGCACGTCCCCGACAGCCACGACGGCCTCGACGACGCCGTCGACCCGCACGAGGACGACGGTCCGCGCGGCCGCCTCGGCGTCGGCGAGCGCGGTGGCCAACTCCTCGGAGAGCAACGGCCGTTCGGGGACGCCCTGCGCATGCTTGGTGCCGGAGTGCGCGGTGCCGGGGGAGCACACCTCCACCCGGTGCCCCTCGACCGTCCCCCGCACGCCCCAACCCGGCGTCGCGCGGAAGTCGCTCACCGGAGGCAGTTCCGCCTCCGGCTCGGCCCCGCGGGCGTACGCCGTCAGGGCGCGCCCCAGCGGATGCTCCGAGCCCCGCTCCACCGCCCCGGCGAGCCGCAGCGCCGCCTCGCGGCCGAGTCCGCCGGGGGCGGCGGTGACGTCGGTGACCGTCATGTGGCCCGTCGTCAGCGTGCCGGTCTTGTCGAGGACCACCGTGTCGACTCGGCGCAGCGTCTCCAAGGCGCGCGGCCCGCCGACGAGTACGCCGAGCTGGGCGCCGCGGCCGGTGGCGGCGAGCAGCGCGGTGGGCGTGGCGAGCCCGAGGGCGCACGGGCACGCGACGACAAGGACCGCCACGGCCGCGGTGACCGCGCCCTGCGGGTCGGCCCCGGCACCCAGCCAGAACCCGAGGACGGTGACGGCGAGCGTCAGGACCACGGGAACGAACACACCCGCCGCGGCGTCCGCGAGCCGCTGGGCGCGCGCCTTGCCCGCCTGGGCCTCCGTCACCATCCGTGTGATGCGCGCGAGTTGGGTGTCCGCGCCGACCGCTGTCGCGCGCACCACAAGCAGCCCGCTCGCGTTGACGGCCCCGCCGACGACTTCCTGGCCGGGGCCCGCCTCCACGGGCTCGCTCTCGCCGGTGACCAGCGACAGGTCGAGCGCGGAGTTCCCGGACACCACCACACCGTCGGTGGCCACCCGCTCCCCGGGCCGGGCGATGAACTGCTGCCCCACCCGCAACTGCCCCACGGGGACCCGCCGCTCGCCGCCGCCCGCGTCCCGTACGGCGACATCCTTGACGGCCAGCGACGCGAGCGACCGCAGGGCCGCACCGGTGCCGCGCCGGGCCCGCGACTCCAGGAAGCGCCCGGCGAGCACGGACAGCGGTACCCCGACCGCCGCCTCCAGATACACGTGGTGCGCGCCGCCGCCCGCCGACGGCAGCACCTCGAACGGCATCCGCATCCCCGGCTCGCCCGCCCCGCCGAGGAACAGCGCGTACGCCGACCAGGAGAAGGACGCGGCCACCCCGAGCGACACGAGGGTGTCCATGGTCGCGGCGGCGTGCCGCAGCCCGGCGAGCGCCCGCCGGTGGAAGGGCCACGCGCCCCACACCGCCACCGGCGCCGTCAGCACGAAGCAGAGCCACTGCCAGTTGCGGAACTGCCAGTCAGGCACCATCGACAGGACGAGCACGGGCAGCGAGAGCAGCGCGGTGACCAGCAGCCGTTGGCGCTCGGCCCGCGCCTCGTCGGCGCGCGCGGCCTCCTCGCCCGTACCCCCGGGCGCCTCTCCCGCTCGCGGTTCCGGGTCCGGCGGCGGGGGCAGTTCGGCGGTGTATCCGGCGCGTACGACGACGGCGACGAGCTCGTCCGCCGCCGTGCCCAGGGGGTGGCGCACCCGGGCGCGTCCGGTGGCGAGGTTCACCGTCGCGCTGACGCCGTCCAGCCTGCCCAGCTTCTTCTCGACCCGGTTCACACAGGCCGCGCAGGTCATGCCGCCGACGATCAGGTCGGTGGTGACGGACTCCGGCGCGGCGGCCGCGGTGGGTGCGGCCGGCGCGGTCGTGGATTCGGCGCCCACTAGCCGTGCCCCCCGTGGCCGCCGTGCGTACCGCCGTCCTGGTCGCCGCCCGTCCCGCCGTCCGTGCCCGAGTCCGGGGTCGAGGACCGCATCCCCGGCGCCACGGGCCCGACGGACGAGCCGACTTGGTAGGCGACGGCGAAGACGACGACGAGCAGCACGAGGAACCCGAGCAGCGCGGGCGGAGGCCGCCACGCCCTGCCCGGACGTCCCTTCGTACGCGAAGAACTCGGCGTACCCGAAAGGGATGAAAGCTCGTCTGGCATCGACGCTCCCGTGGCTGATCCGGCGGCGCGGGCAGCGGAAGGACCGCACCGGTCAGGTGGTCGCGCGCGGCGGCCGGGGAGTTCCCCGGCGGGTGTGAGACATCCCATCCGGCCGTGTCGTGGTTGGGCCGATCGGGTGAGTTGCGCAAGAATTGCCTGGTGCAGACGTTGAGGACGAGCCAGGACGGGGTTGCTCTGTGACCAGCCACGAAGCCACCGACGAACAGTGGGAAGGGCTCGCCCAGGTCGTACCGCTGCGCGGCCGCAACGAATGGCCGTCGTGGCCCGGCCACCGCGCGCTGCCCGACGCCGAGACGGAGGCGCGGCGCCGGTTCGTCGTGACCCGCGTGAACATCTTCGCCGACGCCCGCGAGGTCGCCGAGAACCTGATGTCGCAGACCCCGGTCCTGCTGGACCTGTCCGGCGCCGAGACCGAAGTCGCCAAGCGGGTCCTGGACTTCAGCAGCGGCGTGGTCTTCGGCCTCGGCTGCGGCATGCACCGCGTGGAGAAGAACGTCTTCCTGCTGTCCCCGCCGGACACCGAGGTACAGGGCCTGGTGGAGGCCGCGACCGGCATCTAGAGTCGCCGCTCGCCTCCTAGCCCAACCAGCCGCCCCGGGCGGCGCATTGATCAGTGATCCCTCAATCGTGCGAAGGTCGTACGGGCAAAACGGTTCGGCTGATCCACCGGCCCATAGCTTCCGTTCATGACTGTGCACTCCCGCCGTGCGCTCGCGCAGAATCCGTTGTCCCGGGCCAAGCCACGCGTCACCGAACTGCGTCTTTCCGCCTTCGCGGGGCATCGCGGCGCCGTCTTTCCGCTCGGCCCGCTCACCCTGTTCACGGGTCCCAGCGGCAGCGGCAAGACGAGCGCGCTGCGGGCGTACGAGGCGCTGGCGCTGCTCGGCGCGGGAGCCGAGCTGATCGATGTGTTCCCGCAGCCCACCCGCTGCGTGCCCGAGCGCGCGCGGGCCGACGGGCAGGCGCGCCGCGGCTTCCGCATCGGCTGCACGGTCGACGGCCCCGCGGGGCCCGTCCGGCTCGACGTCGCCGTACAGGCGGAGCCGGAACTGCGCATCGCGGGCGAGCGGTTGACGCGCGACGGGCTCACCCTCCTTGAGACCGCGCTGCGCGATCCCGGACGGCGCGCCGTGCAGGCCGCCTGGCACACCGCGGGCGCCGCGCCCGTGACCCGCGCGCCGCTGCCCGACGACCGGCTCGGCACGGCGCTGCTCCCGCTGCGCGTCGCGGGCAAGACCGACGGACAGCGGCTCCCGGCGGCTCGTGCTCGCCGCCGCCGAACAGGTCGTCGTCGCGCTGCGGTCGGTGTTCGCCTGCGACCCGCGGCCCGGCCGCATGCGCGATCCGGTGCCGCCCGGCCTGATCGGCGGGGGCCGTCTCCTCGGCGGCTGCGACAACCTCGCGGAGGTGCTGTGGCGCACCCGCGCCGAGTGCGGCAACCGCCACTCCCAGCTGGTGACCGCGCTGCGCGCCGGGTGCGCGGGCCCGATCGCCGACGTGCTCGCCGCGGAGACGCGCGACGGCTCGCTGCGCGCGCTGCTCGACCGCGGCGACGGGGTGCGCACCTGCGTCGGCCGGCTCGGCGACGGCGAACTGCGCTATCTCGCGCTCGCCCTGGTGCTGCTCACCGGGCCGCGGGTGCTCGAGGTCGACCCGGTGGCGGAGGTCCCTGAGGCGTACCAGAGCCTCACGGTCCTCGCCGACGGCTTCGACCGCTGCCTGGACCAGCGCCAGAAGCGGGCGCTCGCGGATCTCGCGACGCGCATGTGCGGGCGCGGGCACCTGCGCCTGATCGGCGCCGTGGCCGACGCGACGTGGGCCGCGACGGCGGACGGCGTGACGGTGGTGGACCTCGGCAGGCCGGGAGGCGCCGGGCGATAGCCGGGGGGACGCGGTGGGGCGGGAGTCGAGGGGAGCGGCCGACGGATGCGGTCGACGGGATGTAGTTGACTGGGGCCCGTGACAGATCATGACGTAGCGGGACTGCAGCGCAGGCTGGCCGAGTTCGCGGCCGCGCGGCACTGGGAGCCCTTCCACACGCCCAAGAACCTCGCCGCCGCGCTCAGCGTGGAGGCCGCCGAACTCGTGGAGATCTTCCAGTGGCTCACGCCGGAGGAGTCGGCGCGGGTGATGGACGAACCGGACTCGGCGCACCGCGTCACGGACGAGGTCGCCGATGTCCTCGCCTATCTCCTCCAGTTCTGCGAAGTGCTCGGCATCGACCCGCTGGAGGCGCTCGCCGCGAAGATCGACAGGAACGAGCACCGCTTTCCGGCGCCGTAGCGCGCCCGGCGGAGCGCGGGCGTCGCCCGGGCCCGGCTCGGGCGGCGCGGAACCGGCGCCCGGCCCACCTGTCCCGCGAGTCCGCGGGCGTCACCGCCCGTTGGACATGCCGAAAGCCCCCCAAAGACACCTCATCGTCACTCTCCGGAGTGGATGCATTGTCCACTGTCGATTTTTTGTCCACAGATTTCAGGCTTCCTCTGGCTTTTCGTCCTGAAGGCGCTCACTGTGGGTAGTGGATAAGGGAGTTCGGGTGTACGTGCCGTGTGTGGGCGCGGGATGAATGGGGACGGCGCATGGATGCGATGCGGCTCATCGAGGCGAGCAGGTGCGCCCTGGCGCGGAGTCAGGAGCCCGCGGCCATCGTGGCGGAGGTGTGGCAGTCCCAGGCCCTGGCGCAGGCCATCGGCAGCCGCCTCGCTGTCGCGGGCCCGCCGGAATTACGGGGCGAGGCGCTGGGCCTCAGCGAGCTGAGCGGCCGGGGCTGCGCGGTCCTGCCCCACCCGCCGTCCGAGGCGGAGGAGATACGCGCGGCGGGCCTCACCGGGATAGGCGACGCCCACGACACCCTGCTCGGCCTCGGCGCCCTCCTGGGCGAAGTGGGCATCGCCCTGGTCACGGTGGCCATGGGCGCCGACGACGAGGGGGTGTACTGGCAGTGCATGGAGGCCATCGACGCCGCCGACGAGTCCAGGGACCGCGTCCTGGAAATGCTCCGCAGACTCGCGGCGCGTTCTGGCGGGGGCGCCTTGGACAGGGGGAGAGGGGACCAGAACAGCCCCTCCGGCGTTTGAGGAGCGGGGGTTCGGGGGCGGGGGTTCGGGGGCGGAGCCCCCGTGGCGGAGGCCGGTTCACGGCACGTGGTTGTAGGCCAGGGCGGCGCCCCCGACGCCAGGGGCGGGCCTCGGCGTCGAGGGGGCGGCGGCCCGGTGGCGCGCCGGAGTCGCGCCGTCAGGCGGGGTCCGGCTGCTCGCCCGGCGGGCGGCTGGCGGTGGACTGCTGGAGGTCCGCGTCCAGTTGGGTCAGATCCGCGTTGAGCGCGGCCATCAGCTCCTCCATCTGCTGCAGCAGACCCTTGGGCGGGCCCGGCTGCTCGGCGGCCGGTGCGTGCGCGCGAGCCTGCTCGGGCACGACCTCGTCGCGGCCCTGATCCGGCGCGAACGGGTCGTGCGCCTGCTCGGGCACGGCTTCCTGGGACATGACGGCCTCCTCGGCCCGCGCCCCGCCGGACCGGGAGCGGCCCCGGCCGGACAAGGCAGTTGGTGCAAGGGTCGCCCCGGCAGCGGCCGCCGGCGCGGGTGCCGGGCGGTCCGGCTCCGCCGAGCCAACGATCACCCGAGCGGCACAGTCACTGGGGCGGGCCCGCCCCGGCCGCCGGGTTGACGGATTTCACCCGACCGGGGCGGCGGCGGACCGGCGGGACCGGGAAGGTTGACGGGCGTTCGAGCGTGCAGGATGGAGGCATGGATCTTCGCATCTTCACCGAGCCCCAGCAGGGGGCCACTTACGACACGCTGCTCACGGTCGCCAAGGCCACCGAGGACCTGGGCTTCGACGCCTTCTTCCGCTCCGACCACTATCTGCGCATGGGGTCGGTCGACGGCCTGCCGGGGCCCACGGATGCCTGGATCACGCTGGCAGGGCTGGCCCGGGAGACGAAGCGGATCCGGCTCGGCACGCTGATGACGGCAGGCACGTTCCGGCTGCCGGGCGTGCTCGCCATCCAGGTGGCGCAGGTCGACCAGATGTCGGGCGGCCGGGTCGAACTGGGTCTTGGCGCGGGCTGGTTCGAGGAGGAGCACAAGGCGTACGGCATCCCGTTCCCGAAGGAGAAGTTCGCGCGTCTGGAGGAGCAGCTCGCGATCGTCACCGGGCTGTGGGCGACGGAGCCGGGCCGCACGTTCTCCCACGACGGCGCGTACTACCAGCTCACCGACTCGCCCGCGCTGCCCAAGCCGGCGCAGGCCAAGGTGCCGGTGCTGATCGGCGGGCACGGCGCGACGCGCACGCCGCGTCTTGCGGCGCAGTACGCGGACGAGTTCAACATCCCGTTCGCCTCGGTGGAGGACAGCGAGCGGCAGTTCGGCCGGGTGCGGGACGCCGCCGAGCAGGCCGGCCGCAAGCCGGACGACCTGGTGTACTCCAACGCGCTGGTGGCCTGCGTCGGCAAGGACGACGCCGAGGTGGCGCGCCGTGCGGCGGTCATCGGCCGTGAGGTGGAGGAGCTGAAGGCCAACGGCCTCGCGGGCTCCCCGGCGGAGGTCGTCGACAAGATCGGTCGCTACGCGGAGATCGGCGCGAGCCGCGTCTACCTCCAGTGCCTGGACCTGGCCGACCTGGACCACCTGGAGCTGATCTCGGCACAGGTGCAGTCGCAACTGCCGTAACGCACCGCGGTCCTGCGGCCCCGGGCCCGCCGACGCATCGGCGGGCCCGACCGGCCACGACGGGGCCGCAGACGGATTTCGGCCCGTCGCGGCACTACCAGCGGAGCGCTCAGCGGCCGTCGGTGCCGTGGGAGACGATGAAGTACCTGCCGCAGTCGCCGCCGAACTTCCACTTGCCCCGGCCCACCCACTTGCCGTAGATGGTCTTGCCGTTGCTGCATTCGGTGACGGCGCGGGCCTGGCCGCTCTTCACGTTGCAGTTCGCGGTCCAGCGGTTGACCTTCACGTTCCAGCCGCTGCAGCTGTAGTTGCCGGCGGCGGAGGCGGGTGCGGCGGTGGCGAGGCCGCCGGCGAGGAACGCGGCCGCGATGGATGTGGCCGCGACGCGGCGGGACACAGTGAGCTTCAAGGAAGTCTCCCCCAGAGATGCCCTGACGGGCGAACGAGATGGCTGCGGACACGGCAGAGCGTGTGCATGATCATTCTAAGGGGGCGTAAGGCCGGGCAGGGGCCGGGGTAAGTGGGCGCCAGGCCCGGGCGACGAACTGGGTCTAGTGCACGAGGCCGATCGTCGTGAAGGACGCCTGGTCCCGAGAGGTCGTGCCGTCCGTGATCCACCAGTGCGTGGGGTGGTCACCGTAGAGGCCGTAGGAGATGCCGGTGGCCCAGTGCAAGATCAGTTCGTCCTTGCCGTCGGCGTTGAAGTCGGCGGCACCGGCAGGCCGGGCGTGCCGCAGCTCCTCTGGTGTGTGCGGCCTGTCAGGCCCTTGGCGCAGGACTTCGGTGTGCTTCTCGCCATCGATGAGGGTGGCGTTCTCGTGAGTGGGGACCAGGATGGCGTCGCGGCCGTCGCCGTCCGGGTCGGCGGCCGCGTACCCGCCGGATCCGTAAGAGGTGTCGACGTCGATGGGCGTCAGGGGCAGTCGACGGGTGACTGGCGTGCCACCGCTGCCGGGATATACGGCGAGCGATCCGGCGACCTCTGGCGCCTCGCTCGCATGGCCGAAGTCGACGCGGCGGTTGCCGTCGTCGCCGACGGCTGTGTCGCGCAGTCCGTCACCGTCGAAGTCGCCGAAGGCTTGGGCGTTGCCGGGGCGCAACTCCTTGCCGTCGGCCGAGAGGCCGCGGCCGCGGCGGGCCTGGAAGAAGGTGCTTGGCGTCTGTTCGCCGCCGTACTGCTGGTGGTGGATCAGCAGGGAGGTCGCGCGGGGCTTGCCGGACGGGTCGATGTCGTCCGCGACGAGCCGGCCCTCCTTCCATGGCAGGCGCGTGTCGGTGCGGGCCGGTGCGCCGGAGCGCTTGAACGGGCCGTACAAGAGCACGGTGGCCGACCGGTTCTGAGCCAGCCCGGCGAGGTCATGGTGCCCGTCCCCGTCGAAGTCTCCCCGCACCACGCGCGATAGGCCCGACACCGCGCTCCCCGGCAGGCGCACCGGTGTGGCCTCGGCCCCCGCCCGGGGCCCGCCGGGGCCGCCCCAGGAGATGTAGGAGGTCATATGCGGAGCGTTGATGTTGCCGTACCACTCGCCCACGGTCTCCGTGACGAAGTCCGGGAAGCCGTCGCCGTCCAGATCGGCGGTCAGCACCGTACCTCCGGTGACAACGTCTCCTCCGGCGATCGAGTCTGCGCCGGACCCTCTTGACCCCTGCATCGGTTCCGGCAGTCCCAGCTCGCGCCCCCCGTAGACGGTGCGCGTGGCGGGGTCGAGTCCTCTGGCCGAACCGTAGAACACGCCGATCCGCTCACCGCCGCCGGCCTGGTCCGTATCGGCGGGCATCGGCACCAGGAGGTCGGTGTAGCCGTCTCCGTTGATGTCGTCGGGGTCGTTCGAGCCCTCCCCGGCCCTCGGCGCGCGGCCCTCGGCAGGCGCGCCGGGCACCGACGCAGCGGCAGAGGCCGACGGCTCCGGGCCGCCTCCGTCACCGTCGCACGCGCTGAGTGCGACAAGCGCGGCGCAGAGGGCGAGGACGGGCCGGGTGCAGAGGGTGAGGACCGGCCGGGAGGTCCGAGACTTCATGCGCCCACCCTGTCATCCCGTCAAACACAGCTCTGGCCGTTCGGCCTCGGTCCGGCCATCGACACAGAGTGATGGCCGACATGCTTCATCCCCACAGTCGTGGCAGCTACTTGCAGTCCTGTCGGCGTACTTGTTTCCGTGGTGAGATGTGACGCTTGCGGCTTCGTACAGATGCCGAGAGGTACCGCCGCCGCTCGCACACGCTCACCCTCGTGGCAGAAGAGCCCGGTGGGCAGGACCAATGCGCCGACCATCGATCGGTCCAATCGCGCGTGCCCGCGGAGCGGAAAATCTTGCGTGCGTTCAGAGCGTTCGCTGTACGTTTGTGCAGGTGCGCCGGGGGGAGCGGGGCGCGGCGAGAGGGCCGCGTCGCGGTGTCGGCACGCCCCACCGCCCTTCAGCACACGCGCCCGCACGCGACGTGCGTCGCGACCGACCGCCGACGACCGACGGCCGGGTAAGTATCCGCAGCCCAGAATGCGTTTCGAGGCATACCCACTGTGTTCCTGACGATCACCACCACCGGCACCCCAGAACGCCCCGCGACCGACCTCGGGTTCCTGCTGCACAAGCATCCCGGCAAGGCGCAGGCGTTCTCCACGTCCTACGGGCAGGCGCACGTCTTCTACCCCGAGGCGAGCGACGCGTGCTGCACGGCGGCGCTGCTGCTCGAAGTGGACCCCGTGGCACTGGTGCGGCGGGGCAAGGGCCGCGGCGGCGCCCCGGACGCGGCCCTCGCGCAGTACGTGAACGACCGGCCGTACGCCGCGTCCTCGCTGCTCGCCGTCGCCCTGAGCGGGGTGTTCTCCAGCGCGCTGCGCGGCGTCTGCAAGGCCCTGCCCGAGCGGGCCGCGCAGCCGCTGCCGCTGCGCGTCGAGGTGCCCGCGCTGCCCGCGCGCGGCGGCCCCGACCTGGTGCGGGCGCTGTTCGAGCCGCTGGGCTGGACGGTCGCGGCCGAGCCGGTGCCGCTCGACGAACGCTTCCCGGAGTGGGGCGATTCGCGGTACGTACGTCTCGTACTCGACGCGGCGGACGGGGTGCTGACCCTCGGCGAGGCGCTGCGCCACCTGTACGTGCTCCTGCCGGTGCTCGACGACGCCAAGCACTACTGGGTCTCGGCCGACGAGGTCGACAAGCTGCTGCGGGCCGGTGACGGCTGGCTCGCGGACCACCCCGAGCAGAAGCTGATCACCAGCCGCTATCTGGCGCGCCGCTGGTCGCTGACGCGCGAGGCGATGGAGCGGCTCGAACTCGTCCGGCTCGCGGACGCCGACGACACGGCGGTCGAGGACATCGACAACGCCGTCGCCGACGAGGGCCCCGAGGCGGAGCGGAGCGACGATGCGGCCGCCGACGGCGGCGCGGACGCGCGGGACGGCAAGCCGGTGTCGCTCGCCGTGCGGCGCCGTGAGGCGATCCTCGCCGCGCTCGGCGAGGCGGGCGCCGCCCGCGTGCTCGATCTGGGCTGCGGCCAGGGCCAGTTGGTGCAGGCGCTGCTCAAGGACACGCGGTACAAGGAGATCGTGGGCGTCGACGTGTCGATGCGCGCGCTCACCGTCGCCGCGCGCCGGCTGAAGCTGGAGCGCATGGGCGAGCGCCGGGCGGAGCGCGTGTCGCTCTTCCAGAGCTCACTCGCGTACACCGACAAGCGACTCAAGGGATACGACGCGGCGGTGCTCAGCGAGGTGATCGAGCACGTCGACCCGGAGCGGCTGCCCGCGCTCGAGTACGCGGTGTTCGGCTCGGCACGCCCGCGCACCGTGCTCGTGACCACGCCGAACGTCGAGTACAACGTCCGCTGGGAATCGCTCCCCGCCGGACACGTCCGGCACGGCGACCACCGCTTCGAGTGGAACCGCGCGGAGTTCCGGGCGTGGGCCGACGGGGTCGCCCGGCAGCACGGGTACACCGTCGAGTTCGTGCCCGTGGGGCCCGACGACCCCGAGGTGGGGCCGCCCACACAGATGGCGGTGTTCACCCAGGCCGAGACCAGCACCCCGACCCGGACCCGGACCCGGGACGACCGGAGCGCCAAGGAGGCGAAGGCAGCATGACGGAAACCGACAGCACCACCCGCGGCCGCTCCCTCGCCGTCACCGACCTCTCCCTCGTCGTCCTCGTCGGCGCGACCGGAGCGGGTAAGTCCACTTTCGCGCGGCGCCACTTCAAGCCCACCGAAGTGCTGTCCAGCGACTTCTGCCGGGGCCTCGTCGCCGACGACGAGAACGACCAGAGCGCGAGCCGCGACGCCTTCGACGTGCTGAACTACATCGCGGGCAAGCGCCTCGCCGCGGGCCGCCGCACCGTCGTCGACGCGACCAGCGTGCAGTCCGACAGCCGCAAGCAGCTCATCGAGCTGGCGCGGCGGCACGACGTGCTGCCCATCGCCATCGTGCTCGACGTCCCCGAGGAGGTCTGCGCCGAGCGGAACGCCGCGCGCGCCGACCGGGCCGGGATACCGCGCCGCGTCATCCAGCGCCACCAGCGCGAACTGCGGCGTTCGCTCCGGCACCTGGAGCGCGAAGGGTTCCGCAAGGTGCACGTCCTGCGGGGCGTCGCGGAGATCGAGGCCGCCGAGGTCGTCACCGAGAAGCGCTTCAACGACCTCACCCACCTCACCGGCCCCTTCGACATCATCGGCGACATCCACGGCTGCGCCCGCGAGCTGGAGACGCTGCTCGGCAAGCTCGGCTACGTCGACGGCGCCCACCCCGAGGGCCGCACGGCCGTGTTCGTCGGCGACCTCGTCGACCGCGGCCCGGACAGCCCCGGCGTCCTGCGCCGCGTCATGAGCATGGTCGCCGACGGCACCGCCCTGTGCGTACCGGGCAACCACGAGAACAAGCTCGGCCGCCACCTCAAGGGCCG
The DNA here is from genome assembly GCF_000414115.1 of Streptomyces aurantiacus JA 4570. GTDB lineage: Bacteria > Actinomycetota > Actinomycetes > Streptomycetales > Streptomycetaceae > Streptomyces > Streptomyces aurantiacus_A. The sequence continues at coordinate 16,021 of NZ_AOPZ01000048.1, read as the reverse complement.
CGGCGTCCAGCTCACCCACGGCCTGGCCGAGACCGTCGAGCAGTTCGAGGCGGAGGACGCCCGGGACCCGGAATTCCGGGAGCGGGTGCGGGAGTTCCTGGACGGGCTCGTCAGCCACTACGTCCTCGACGGCGGCCGGCTCGTGGTGTGCCACGCGGGCCTGCCCGAGAAGTACCACGGCCGCACCTCGGGCCGGGTGCGCTCGCACGCGCTGTACGGCGACACCACCGGCGAGACCGACGAGTTCGGCCTGCCCGTGCGCTACCCGTGGGCCGAGGACTACCGCGGCAAGGCCGCCGTCGTCTACGGCCACACCCCGGTGCCGACGGCGACCTGGCTGAACAACACCATCTGCCTGGACACCGGCGCCGTCTTCGGCGGCAAGCTCACCGCGCTGCGCTGGCCGGAGCGCGAGCTCGTCGACGTACCGGCGGAGCGCGTCTGGTACGAACCGGTGAAGCCGCTGCGCACGGATGCCCCCGGCGGCCACGACGGCCGGCCGCTGGACCTCGGTGACGTGCACGGCCGCCGCGTCGTGGAGACCCGGTACGCCGGGCGCGTGACGGTGCGCGAGGAGAACGCGGCGGCGGCCCTGGAGGTCATGAGCCGCTTCGCGGGCGACCCGCGCCTGCTGCCGTACCTGCCGCCGACGATGGCGCCGACCGCCACCTCGCAGCGGGAAGGCTACTTGGAGCACCCGGCGGAGGCATTCGCGCAGTACGCGGCCGACGGCGTCGCACGCGTCGTGTGCGAGGAGAAGCACATGGGGTCGCGCGCGGTGGCCCTGGTGTGCCGGAACGCGGACGTCGCGCGTGAGCGGTTCGGAGTGGGCGGCGCCGCCGAGGGCGCCGACGGCCCGACCGGCGCGCTCTACACCCGCACCGGACGCCCCTTCCTCGACGACCCGGCGCTCACCGAGCAGGTGCTCGGCCGGGTGCGGGACGCCGTCGGCGCGGCCGGGCTCTGGGCGGAGCTGGAGAGCGACTGGCTGCTGCTCGACGCCGAGCTGCTGCCCTGGTCGCTGAAGGCGTCGGGGCTGCTGCGCACGCAGTACGCCGCCGTGGGGGCCGCCTCCCGCGCGGTCTTCCCGGGCGCCCTCACCGCCCTGGAGGCCGCCACGGCCCGCGGCGTCGACGTCCGTCCCCTGCTCGACAAGCAGCGGGAACGCGCCGCCGACGCCGCCGCGTTCACCGACGCCTACCGCCGCTACTGCTGGCCGACCGACGGGCTCGACGGCGTGCACCTCGCGCCGTTCCAGATCCTCGCGGCCCAGGGCAGGAGCCTCGCCGCCGTGCCGCACGACGAGCAACTGGCCCTGATCGACCGCATGGTGGAGCACGACGGCACGGGCCTGCTGCGCACCACGCGGCGCCTGTACGTCGACACCGGCGACGAGGAGTCGGTGCGCGCCGGCGTCGACTGGTGGCTGGAGATGACGGGGCGCGGCGGCGAGGGCATGGTCGTCAAGCCGGTCGAGGCCCTGGTGCGCGACGGCAAGGGGCGCCTGGTGCAGCCCGGCATCAAATGCCGGGGCCGCGAGTACCTGCGGATCATCTACGGCCCGGAGTACACCCGCCCGGAGAACCTGGAGAAGCTGCGCGGCCGCTTCCTCGGCCACAAGCGCTCGCTGGCCGTCCGTGAGTACGCGCTCGGCCTGGAGGCCCTCGACCGGCTCGCGGACGGGGAGCCGCTGTGGCGGGTGCACGAGGCGGTGTTCGCGGTGCTCGCGCTGGAGTCGGAACCGGTGGATCCGCGTCTTTGAGGCGCGTATGGCGTGTTTCGGGCGTCCCTGTCCTGCCTGGCGGGACGCCCGGAACCGCCTGGCGGGGCGCTCAAAACGCATCGTTGGGCGCGTGACGCGGCTCCCGCGGGGTGAGGATGGATACATGGGATTCAACGTCGACTCCGAGGCCGGGCGGCTGCGCCGCGTCATCCTGCACCGCCCCGATCTGGAGCTGAAACGGCTCACGCCCACCAACAAGGACGCGCTGCTCTTCGACGACGTCCTCTGGGTGCGGCGGGCGAGACACGAGCACGACGGCTTCGCCGACGTGCTGCGCGACCGCGGGGTGACGGTCCATCTCTTCGGTGATCTGCTCGCCGAGGCGCTGGACGTGCCGGCGGCCCGGCTGCTCGTCCTGGACCGCGTCTTCGACGAGAAGGAGTACGGCCCGCTCGCCACCGACCACCTGCGCGTGGCGTTCGAGAGCCTGCCGTCGGCGGAGCTCGCCGAGGCGCTGATCGGCGGCATGACGAAGCGGGAGTACCTGGACCGGCACCCGGAGCCGACGTCCGTGCGCTTCCACTGCATGGACATGGACGACTTCCTGCTCCGTCCGCTGCCCAACCACCTGTTCACGCGGGACACGTCCGCCTGGATCTACGACGGTGTGTCCATCAACGCGATGCGCTGGCCGGCCCGGCAGCGCGAGACCGTCCACTTCGAGGCGATCTACCAGCACCACCCGCTCTTCCACGGCCAGGGCTTCCACCTCTGGTCGCAGGGGCAGTCCGACTACCCCTCCACCATCGAGGGCGGCGACGTCCTGGTCATCGGCAACGGCGCCGTGCTCATCGGCATGAGCGAGCGCACCACCCCGCAGGCCGTCGAGATGCTCGCGCACAAGCTGTTCGCCGCCGGTTCCGCGACCACGATCGTGGCCCTCGACATGCCCAAGCGCCGCGCCTTCATGCACCTGGACACGGTGATGACGATGGTCGACGGCGATACGTTCACGCAGTACGCGGGGCTCGGCATGCTGCGCTCGTACACCATCGAACCGGGCGTCGACGAGCGCGAGTTGAAGGTCACCGACCACCCGCCGGAGCACATGCACCGCGCCATCGCCGCCGCCCTCGGCCTCGGCGGCATCCGGGTCCTCACGGCCACCCAGGACGTGCATGCCGCCGAGCGTGAGCAGTGGGACGACGGCTGCAACGTGCTCGCGGTCGAGCCGGGCGTGGTCGTGGCGTACGAACGGAACGCGACCACCAACACCTACCTGCGCAAGCAGGGCATCGAGGTGATAGAGATCCCCGGCAGCGAGCTGGGCCGGGGCCGGGGCGGCCCGCGGTGCATGAGCTGCCCGGTCGAGCGGGGGCCGGTCGCGTAGGGCGGGGGAGGGGGAGGCGGTCGTACGGGAGCAGCGGGGGACGCCCCGCGGGAGCGGCACAGGGGGGCTGTATATAAATGTGAAGGGTCGTATAGACTTTCAAGGGTTCCCCGCCCCGCCTCGACGCATTCGTACTCAGGAGCGCCCCATGGCGACACCCAAGACCGATCTCACCGGCCGCCACTTCCTCAAGGAGCTGGACTTCACCGCCGACGAGTTCCGCGGTCTGCTCGCCCTGGCCGCCGACCTGAAGGCGGCCAAGCGGGCCGGGACCGAGACCCGGCACCTGACCGGCAGGAACATCGCGCTGATCTTCGAGAAGGCGTCGACCCGCACCCGCTGCTCCTTCGAGGTGGCCGCCGCCGACCAGGGCGCCGCCACGACGTACATCGACCCCTCGGGCTCGCACATCGGCAAGAAGGAGTCCGCGAGGGACACCGCCCGCGTCCTCGGCCGGATGTTCGACGCGATCCAGTTCCGCGGGGACGCGCAGGACACCGTCGAGACGCTGGCCGCCCACGCGGGCGTGCCCGTCTACAACGGCCTGACCGACGACTGGCACCCCACGCAGATGCTCGCCGACGTCCTGACCATGACCGAGCACTGCGCCGAACCGCTGGAGCGGATCGCGTTCGCCTACCTCGGCGACGCCCGCCTCAACATGGGCAACTCCTACCTGGTCACCGGCGCGCTGCTCGGCATGGACGTACGCATCGTGGCGCCCCGCGCGTACTGGCCCGCCGAGGCGGTCGTGGCCCGCGCGCGGGCGCTCGCCGAGACCAGCGGGGCGCGGATCACGCTCACCGAGGACGTCGCCGAGGGCGTCGCGGGCGCCGGCTTCGTCGCCACCGACGTCTGGGTGTCGATGGGGGAGCCCGCCGAGGTCTGGGACGAGCGCGTCCGGGACCTCGCTCCGTACGCGGTGACGATGGACGTCCTGCGCGCCACCGGCAACGCCGACGTCAAGTTCCTGCACTGCCTGCCCGCCTTCCACGACCTGGGCACGGAGGTCGGCCGCGAGGTGTGCGAGCGCCACGGGCTCACCTCGCTGGAGGTCACCGACGAGGTCTTCGAGTCGGCCCACTCCGTCGTCTTCGACGAGGCGGAGAACCGGATGCACACGATCAAGGCCGTCCTGGTGGCGACCCTCGCCTGAGCCGTCGTGCTCCTGCGTCCGGGCGGGGCGGTCAGCGCTCGGCCGGCGCCGACAGCGTGAACCAGACCGCCTTGCCCGACTCGGTGGGGCGGTGGCCGCAGGCCGAGCTGAGCGTGCGGATGAGGAGCAGGCCGCGCCCGTGCTCCTGCCAGGGGTCGGGCTCGTCGTCCGCCGCCGGGTCGGTCAGGTCGAACGGCGGGACGGGGCTGGAGTCGCGCACCTCGACCTGGCAGAGCGTCGGCAGCAGCTCTATGACCAGCTCTATCGGGTCGCGCCCCGCCGTGTGCTCCACGGCGTTGGCCACCAGTTCCGCCGTGAGCAGCTCCGCCGTGTCCGTGTCCGCGGCGCAGCCGATGTCGGTGAGCGCCGTGCGGACCAGGGCGCGCGCGATGGGCACGGCTGCCACGGTGTGCGGCAGCGCGATGCGCCACGAGGCGGGAGAGTGGGGTTCGGGCAAGGCGGGTCCGTTCGGCGAGCAGGTGGTCCCTGTGCGGTCCTGCTTTCAACCGTACGAATCCTAAGCGGAGGGACGACAGAGCCCACCGTCGGGCGGTTTGGCGACCCATGCCGGGAAATTTCGGGACGTATGCCACTGGAGTGTACGACCACGAGACCCCTCTGCCGTAGGCGTATCGCGTACTCGTGACGACAGTCATGGATGAGTGATAACTTCGAAGAGGCCCCGCCGCCCCCGACCGAGGAGGCCGCACCTCATGAGTCCCTTCACCGGCTCCGCCGCCCGCACCCCCGAGTGGCGACACCTGCGCCTCAGCGTCGACGACGGCGTCGCCACCGTCACGCTGCCCCGCCCCGAGAAGCTGAACGCGCTCACCTTCGGTGCCTATGCCGACCTGCGCGACCTGCTTGCCGAGCTGTCCCGCGAGCGGTCCGTGCGGGCGCTCGTGCTCGGCGGCGAGGGGCGCGGCTTCTGCTCCGGCGGTGACGTGGACGAGATCATCGGCTCGACGCTCGCCATGGACACGGCGCAGCTCCTGGACTTCAACCGCATGACCGGCCAGGTCGTGCGGGCGCTGCGCGAGTGTCCGTTCCCGGTGGTGGCCGCGGTGCACGGGGTGGCCGCGGGCGCGGGCGCGGTGCTCGCGCTGGCCGCGGACTTCCGGGTCGCGGACCCCTCGGCGAGGTTCGCGTTCCTGTTCACGAAGGTGGGGCTCTCGGGCGGTGACATGGGCGCCGCGTATCTGCTGCCGCGCGTCGTCGGGCTCGGCCACGCCACGCGGCTGCTGATGCTGGGCGAGCCGGTGCGGGCCCCCGAGGCCGAGCGGATCGGCCTGATCAGCGAGCTCACGGACGAGGGCAGGGCCCCCGAGGCCGCCGCGGCCCTGGCCCGCCGCCTGGCCCAGGGACCGGCCCTCGCGTATGCCCAGACGAAGGCCCTCCTCACCGCCGAGCTGGACATGCCGCTCGCGGCCGCCGTCGAGATGGACGCGGCGACGCAGGCGCTGCTGATGAACGGCGAGGACTACGCGGAGTTCCACGCGGCGTTCACCGGCAAGCGGTCGCCGAAGTGGCGGGGGCGGTGACGATGCCGGGGACACAGCCGGGTGCCGGGCGGCCAGGCACCGAGCGGCCGGGGGCCGAGCGGGCGGGCGCCGCCCACCGGATCGCCGTCATCGGCGGCGGCCCCGGCGGGCTGTACGCCGCCGCCCTGCTCAAGCGCCTCGACCCGGACCGTGAGGTCACCGTCTGGGAGCGCAACGCCCCCGACGACACCTTCGGCTTCGGCGTGGTCCTCTCCGACGAGACCCTCGGCGGCATCGAGCACGCCGACCCGGCGGTGTACGCGGCGCTGCAGGAGGAGTTCGTCCGCTGGGACGACATCGACATCGTGCACCGCGGCACCCGGCACACCTCCGGCGGCCACGGCTTCGCCGCCCTGAGCCGCAAGCGCCTGCTCGCGGTGCTGCACGAGCGCTGCCGCGCCCTCGGCGTCGACCTCCGCTTCCGTACCGAGGCGCCGCCCGCCGCCGAACTGGCCACGGCGTACGACCTGGTGATCGCCGCGGACGGCGTGCACAGCCTGACCCGCGAGGCGCACGCCGAAGTCTTCCGCCCCACCCTCACCACCCACCGCTGCCGCTACATCTGGCTGGCCGCCGACTTCGCCTTCGACGCCTTCCGCTTCGAGATCGCCGAGACCGAGCACGGCGTGCTGCAGCTGCACGGATACCCGTACCGGGCGGCGACGGCTTCCGGATCCGACCCCGGCGCGTCCACCGTCATCATCGAGATGCGCGAAGAGGTATGGCGGGCGGCCGGGTTCGCGGACGTGGACCCGGCCGAATCCGCCGAACGCTGCGCCAAGCTCTTCGCGGAGGCGCTGGGCGGCCGCCCCCTGCACGGAAACAACTCCTCCTGGCTCACCTTCCGCACCGTGGTCAACGAGCACTGGTCGTGCGGCAACACCGTCCTGCTCGGCGACGCCGCCCACACCGCGCACTTCTCCATCGGCTCCGGCACCAAGCTCGCCGTCGAGGACGCGCTCGCGCTCGCCGCGAACCTCCAGGAGCAGCCGGACATCCCCGCCGCCCTCGCGGCGTACGAGACCGAGCGCCGCCCGGTCGTGGAGTCCACGCAGCGCGCGGCCCGCGCGAGCCTCCAGTGGTTCGAGGAACTGCCGCTGTACGTCGACCAGTCGCCACGCCAATTCGCGTTCAACCTGCTCACCCGCAGCCGCCGCGTCACGCACGACAACCTGCGGCTGCGCGACGCCCACTTCACGGAGGCCGTCGAGCGGGACTTCGGCTGCCCGCCGGGTACGCCCCCGATGTTCACGCCGTTCCGCCTCGGCGACCTCGAACTGCGCAACCGCGTCGTCGTGTCCCCCATGGACATGTACTCCGCCGTGGACGGCGTGCCCGGCGACTTCCACCTCGTCCACCTGGGCGCGCGGGCGCTCGGCGGGGCCGGCCTGGTGATGACCGAGATGGTGTGCGTGAGCGAGCGCGGCCGCATCACGCCGGGCTGCGCCGGGCTCTACACCGACGAGCAGGCCGACGCCTGGGCCCGCGTCGTGGACTTCGCCCACACCCAGGCCCCCGGCACGGCGATCGGCCTCCAACTCGGCCACTCCGGCCGCAAGGGCTCCACCCGGCTCATGTGGGACGGCATCGACGAGCCGCTGGATTCCGGCAACTGGCCGCTGGTGGCGCCGTCCCCGCTGCCGTACGGCCCCGCGAGCCAGATCCCGCACGCCCTGGACGCCGCCGGACTCGCCGCCGTCCGCGAGGAGTTCACCGCCGCCGCGCGGCGGGCCGCCCGCTGCGGCTTCGATCTCCTCGAACTGCACTGTGCGCACGGCTATTTGCTCTCCAGCTTCCTCTCCCCGCTGACCAATCGCCGCACCGACGCGTACGGCGGCTCGCTGGAGGCGCGGCTCCGCTTCCCCCTCGAAGTCTTCGACGCCGTACGGGAGGTGTGGCCCGCCGGCCGTCCGATGACCGTCCGCGTCTCGGCCACCGACTGGGCCGACGGCGGCACCACGGCCGACGACGCCGTCGCCGTGGCCCGCGCGTTCGCCGCGCACGGGGCCGACGCGATCGACGTCTCCACCGGGCAGGTGGTCAGCGACGAGCGGCCCGCCTACGGGCGCTCGTACCAGACCCCCTTCGCGGACCGCATCCGCAACGAGACCGGCGTTCCCGTCATCGCCGTCGGCGCCATCTCGTCGTGGGACGACGTCAATTCGCTGCTGCTGGCGGGGCGCACGGATCTGTGCGCCCTGGCCCGCCCCCACCTGTACGACCCCCACTGGACCCTCCACGCGGCGGCCGAACAGGACTACGCCGGGCCGGGCGTCGTCTGGCCCCTCCAGTACCGGGCGGGCAGCCGGCGCCCCCAGACGGGGCGCACGGACGCGGCGAAGCCGCGGTTGGCCCTGCCGGGGGCTCCCCAGCCCCGCCCCTTCCCGTAACCAGGGGGCTCCGCCCCCTGGACCTTTCGGGAAGGGGCGGGACTGGGGCGCCCCGCGAGGACCACAACCACTCACATCGCCACAAACCCCCGCCCGGCCTCCCGCAGCCGCTCGTCCAGCGCCCGGAACACCTCCGCCGCCCGCCCCCCGGGCCACCCCTCCGGCAGGAGGGCCGAGGGCAGACCGGGATCGGCGTAGGGGAGGTGGCGCCAGGAGTCGAGGGCGAGGAGGTAGTCGCGGTACGCCTCGGGGGCGGGCGTGTCCGGGCGGGACTGCCAGGACCGCAGGACGGGCTCGTGGCGGTCGAGGAAGGCATCGTGCTGCTTGGCGAGGGAGGTCAGGTCCCACCAGCGGGACACCGCCTCCGCGGTCGGCGTGAAGCCGAGGTGTTCGCCGCGGAACAGGTCGACGTACGGGGTGAGGTGCAGCCGGGCCAGCGTGTGGCGGGTCTCTTCGTAGAGGTGGGCGGGGGCGATCCAGACCCCCGGCGCCGCCGTGCCGAAGCCGAGGCCCGCGAGCCGCGAGCGCAGGACGTGGCGTTTGCTGCGCTCGGCCTCCGGGACGGAGAAGACGGCGAGCACCCAGCCGCCGGTGCCCTCGCGCCGGTCGGCCCACGGCCAGTAGATGCGCCGGTCGCCGTCCTCAAGGAGCTGGCGGGCGTCGGGGGAGAGGGCGTACCCGGCGGCCCCCGTGGCCGTACGCGCGGGCAGCAGCAGGCCGCGCCGCTTCAGCCGCGACACCGACGACCGCACGGACGGCGCGTCGACGCCCACCGGCGCGAGGAGCCGCACCAGTTCGGCGACCGCGACCGGACCGGGCGCCGCCCGTCCGTACGCGCCGTAGAACGTGACGATCAGGGACCTGGGGGTGTGCTGCTCGGACACGTGATCACTCTAGGCCCCGGCCGCGGGCCCCGGCTCCCTGAGGCGGAACCGCTGGAGCTTGCCGGTCGCCGTTCTGGGCAGTGCGTCCAGGAACACCACCTCGCGCGGGCACTTGTACGGAACCAGCTCCGCCTTCACGAACTCCCGCAGTCGCTCCGCGTCCGCCGCCGCGCCCGCGCGCAGCACCACGTACGCCACGACGGCCTGCCCGCGCCGCTCGTCCGGACGGCCCACGACCGCCGTCTCCTCGACGTCCGGGTGGCGCAGCAGGGCCTCCTCGACCTCCGGGCCCGCGATGTTGAACCCGGCGGAAATGATCATGTCGTCGGCGCGGGCGACGTACCGGAAGTAGCCGTCGGCGTCGCGTACATAGGTGTCGCCCGTGACGTTCCAGCCGTGGCGGACGTACTCCCGCTGCCGGGGGTCGGCCAGATAGCGGCAGCCCACCGGGCCGCGCACCGCGAGCAGACCCGGCTCGCCGTCCGGCACGGGCGCGCCGGAATCGTCGACCACGCGCGCGTGCCACCCGGGCACGGGCACGCCCGTGGTGCCGGGGCGGATCGCGTCGTCGGCGGCGGAGATGAAGATGTGCAGGAGTTCGGTCGCGCCGATGCCGTTGATGATGCGCAGCCCCGTGCGCTCGTGCCAGGCCCGCCAGGTGGCGGCGGGCAGGTTCTCGCCCGCGGAGACACAGCGGCGCAGGGAGGAGACGTCGTACGCGGGCGGGGGCGAGGGGGAGGGCGAGGTCTCGGCCACGGCCGGCGGGTCGGCCAGCGCGTCCAGCATCGCGCGGTACGCCGTCGGCGCCGTGAACAGCACGCTCACGCCGTGCTCGGCGATCGCGGGGAGCAACTGCTTCGGGCCCGCCTGTTCGAGGAGCAGGGACGACGCGCCGACGCGCAGCGGGAAGATCACCAGGCCGCCGAGGCCGAACGTGAAGCCCAGCGGGGGACTGCCCGCGAACACGTCGTCGGGGCGGGCCTTGAGGACATGGCGTCCGAAGGTGTCGGCGATGGCGAGCACGTCCTGGTGGAAGTGCATGCAGCCCTTCGGGCGTCCCGTCGTGCCCGAGGTGAAGGCGATCAGCGCCACGTCGTCGGCGGCCGTGTCCACGGCTTCGTACGCCTCGTGGGGGCGGGCCGCCGCGCGGGACCGCAGGTCGTCGGGGCCCTCGCCGCCGTACGTCGTCACGCTCAGGCCCGGCACCCCGGCCTTCGTCAGGTCGTCGACCGCGCGGACGTCGCACAGCGCGTGCGACACCTGCGCGATCTCGCAGATCGTGGCCAGTTCCTGGGTGCGCTGCTGGGCCAGGACGGTCACCGCGACCGCGCCCGCCTTCATCACCGCGAGCCAGCAGGCCGCGAGCCACGGCGAGGTGGCGCCGCGCAGCAGCACCCGGTTGCCGGGCACCACGCCGAGCTCGTCGGTCAGGACGTGCGCGATCCGGTCGACATGGTCCTGGAGCCGGCCGTACGTCCAGACCGTGCCGTCGCCCCCGCGGAACGCGGGCCGGTCCGCGCCGTACCGCTCCGCCGACCGGTCGAGGAGTTCGGTGCCGCAGTTGAGGCGGTCCGGATAGTGCAGCTCGGGCCGGTCCCGCACCAGCGCGGGCCACTGCTCGCGGGGCGGGAGGTGGTCGCGCGCGAAGGTGTCGACGTGACCCGTGAGCTCCATGGTGCTTCGCCCCCTTGCCGGTCGGGCGTGGTGATGAGCGGGCCAGACGAGCGTATCGTGATGGTGACGACAGTCAACGGTGCGCGATAAAGGTGCTGCGGCCGCGCGCGAGGGGAGAAGCTCGGGATGACCGCATTCTCGCTCAATCCGGAACAGATCGCCCGGTGTGCCCGGCTGCGGGAGCTGGCCGCCGAGCGGTTGCGGCCACTCGTCGCCGCCCACGCGGCGGGCGAGCAGGCCGCCCACGCGGCGGGCGAGCAGGGGCGCGTCAACCGGCCGCTGACCGAGGCCCTCGGTGAACTCGGCCTCCTGGAGGGCCTGTTCACCTCAGGAGCGCTCGACCTGTGCCTGATGCGCGAGTCCCTCGCCCGCGTCTGCACGGAGGCCGAGACCGCGCTCGCCCTGCAGGGGCTCGGCGCGCACCCCGTGCACGCGTACGGCTCGATGGAGCAGCGCGAGCACTGGCTGCCGCCCACCCGTGCGGGCCGCGCGATCGCGGCGTTCGCCCTGTCCGAGCCGGGCGCCGGCTCGGATGCGGCCGCCCTCGCCCTGCGCGCCGAGCCCGACGGGTCCGCAGGCTGGCGCCTGACGGGCGAGAAGTCCTGGATCTCGAACGCCCCGGAGGCCGACTTCTACACCGTGTTCGCCCGTACGTCGCCGGACGCGGGCGCCCGCGGCGTGACCGCCTTCCTGGTCCCCGCCGACCGCGCGGGCCTGACCGGCGCCCCGCTCGACATGCTGTCCCCGCACCCGATCGGGACGCTCGCCTTCGACGGCGTGCGCGTCTCCGCGGCCGATCTGCTCGGCGACGTGAACCACGGCTTCCGGGTCGCCATGACGACCCTGAACCGGTTCCGCCCGAGCGTCGGCGCCTTCGCCGTCGGCATGGCCCAGGCCGCCCTGGACGCCACCCTCGCGCACACCGCGGACCGCGACGCGTTCGGCGGCAAGCTGAAGGATCTGCAGGGGGTGTCCCACCAGGTGGCCGAGATGGCGACGCGCACGGAGGCGGCGCGTCTTCTGGTGTACGCGGCGGCCGCGGCGTACGACCGGGACGAGCCGGACATCGCGGGGCGGGCGGCGATGGCGAAGCTGTTCGCCACGGAGACCGCCCAGTTCGTCGTCGACACCGCCGTCCAGCTGCACGGCGCCCGCGCGCTCCAGCGGGGCCACCTCCTGGAGCACCTGTACCGCGAGGTGCGGGCGCCGCGCATCTACGAGGGCGCGAGCGAGGTCCAACGGGCGGTCATCGCCAAGGAGTTGTACGGTAAGGAGTCCTCATGAGCCTCGAACGCCTGAACCCCGCCGACCTCTCCCCGGCCACCGGTTTCAGCCACGCCGTCGTGGCCACCGGCGGCCGCCTGGTCTTCCTCGCAGGCCAGACCGCCCTGGACACCGACGGCAAGGTCAGCGGCGCCACCCTGCCCGAGCAGTTCGAGCGGGCGCTGGCCAACCTCCTGGCGGCCCTGCGCGCCGCGGGCGGCACCCCGGCGGACCTCGCCCGCGTCACGGTGTACGCCACCGACGTCGCCGACTACCGCGCCCACGCCCCCGAACTCGGCCGCATCTGGAAGCGGTTGGCGGGCCGCGACTACCCCGCGATGGCGGTGATCGGAGCTGTGCGGCTCTGGGACGAGGAGTGCGTGGTGGAGCTGGACGGGGTTGCCGTACTGCCCTAGGGGGCTGCGCCCCTCTCCCCCCTTTTCGGCCCTTCGGGCCTCGTCCTCAAACGCCCTGGTTACGGGAAAGGGGCGGGACTGGGGCGCCCCCGCGAGGACGCCCACAGTCGCCTAGATGTCCCGGAACGTCTCGATCTGGGCGCCCACGGAGTTCAGGCGCTCCGCGAGGTCCTCGTACCCGCGGTTGATCACGTACACATTGCGGAGCACGGACGTGCCCTCTGCCGCCATCATCGCGAGCAGGACGACCACGGCGGGCCGCAGCGCCGGCGGGCACATCATCTCGGCGGCGCGCCAGCGCGTCGGGCCCTCGACGAGGACGCGGTGCGGGTCGAGGAGTTGGAGGCGGCCGCCGAGGCGGTTGAGGTCCGTGAGGTAGATCGCGCGGTTGTCGTAGACCCAGTCGTGGATGAGGGTCTTGCCCTGGGCCGAGGCCGCGATCGCCGCGAAGAACGGGACGTTGTCGATGTTGAGCCCGGGGAAGGGCATCGGGTGGATCTTGTCGATGGGCGCCTCCAGCTTGGAGGGGCGCACGGTGAGGTCGATGAGGCGCGTACGGCCGTTGTCCGCCGCGTACTCCGGCGACCGGTCGTGGTCGAGGCCCATCTCCTCCAGGACCGCGAGCTCGATCTCCAGGAACTCGATCGGCACCCGCTTGACGGTCAGTTCGGACTCCGTGACGACGGCCGCGGCCAGCAGGCTCATCGCCTCGACCGGGTCCTCGGACGGGGAGTAGTCCACGTCGACGTCGATGGTCGGTACGCCGTGCACGGTCAGCGTCGTCGTGCCGATGCCCTCGACCTTGACGCCCAGCGCCTCCAGGAAGAAGCACAGGTCCTGGACCATGTAGTTGGAGGAGGCGTTGCGGATGACCGTCGTGCCGGCGCTGCGGGCGGCGGCGAGCAGGGCGTTCTCGGTCACCGTGTCGCCGCGCTCGGTCAGGACGATCGGGCGGTCGGGCGTGACGTCGCGGGCGACCTCCGCGTGGTAGAGACCCTCGGTGGCGGCGATGTCCAGGCCGAAGCGGCGCAGCGCGATCATGTGTGGCTCGATCGTGCGGGTGCCGAGGTCGCAGCCGCCGGCGTAGGGCAGCCGGAAGTGGTCCATGCGGTGCAGCAGCGGGCCCAGGAACATGATGATCGAGCGGGTGCGGCGGGCCGCGTCCGCGTCGATGGCGTCCATGTCCAGCTTCGCGGGCGGCACGATCTCCAGGTCGACGCCGTCGTTGATCCAACGCGTGCGCACACCGATGGAGTTGAGGACTTCGAGGAGGCGGTAGACCTCCTCGATGCGGGCGACGCGGCGCAGCACCGTGCGGCCCTTGTTGAGCAGGGACGCACAGAGCAGCGCCACGCACGCGTTCTTGCTCGTCTTCACGTCGATGGAGCCGGACAGGCGGCGTCCGCCGACGACCCGCAGATGCATCGGTCCCGCGTAGCCGAGCGAGACGATCTCGCTGTCGAGTGCCTCGCCGATGCGGGCGATCATCTCAAGGCTGATGTTCTGGTTGCCGCGCTCGATGCGATTGACGGCGCTCTGGCTGGTGTTGAGCGCCTCGGCGAGCCCTGACTGGGTCCAGCCACGGTGCTGCCGGGCGTCACGGATGAGCTTGCCGATGCGTACGAGGTAGTCGTCTGCCATGCGACGCAGGCTATCTCAGATATGAGATGAAGTGCGCGTCGGGGTAGGCCATTGGTGGAGTGACCGGTTCCGAACGGCGCACGAGGCTCCGCCCGCGCCCGCGGGAGCCGCCTCCCCTTGGGGAGTTGGGCCCGGGCTCCCGCGAGGAGCCCGGTCAGCCGCACCCGCACGTCACCCGTGGCCGGCCCGCCGCCCGCGTCACCCGGGCGGCGGCCGCGCGCCCCGACGGCGAATCGCCGTCGTGCACCACTGTGCCTCCGCCGAGCGTGAGGCGCACCCCGGCGCCGCTGATCTCAGCCACCGGACACCGCGTCACATCGCGGTCGAGCAGCACCAGATCCGCCTGCTTGCCGCGCTCGACGGTCCCGGTGAGATGCGCCGTGCGAAGCTGCCGGGCGGTGCCGAGCGTGTGCATGAGCAGGGACGACGTCCGGCTGATGCCTTCCTTGGCGCGGTAGAGGTCGCCGTCCTGGTCGGCGTCCGTGCCCCGCCGGTCGACGGCCGTCCGCACCTGGTTCCACACCTGGAGCGGATCGACGGGCCAGTCGGAGCCACCGGAGAGGAGTGCGCCGTGCGACTGAAGGCCGCGCGCCGGGTACAGCCATCGGTGGCGCGCGGCACCCAGGTACGGGAGCAGCGCGTCCACCGTCCAGGCGTTGCGGGTCGCCCATTGCAGCTGCATACAGGCCACGACGCCGAGTTCGGCGAACCGGGGCAGATCGGCGGGGTCGACGAGCTGGAGGTGCGCGACGGTGTTGCGGACGTCACGGCGGCCGGTCCTGCGCAGCGCGTACGCGTATCCGTCGAGGGCGGTGCGCACGGCCCGGTCGCCGATGGCGTGCGCGTGCAGCTGCCAGCCCTCGGCGTTGAAGGCGGCGGTGAGCCGCCCGAAGTCCGCGGCCGACACATACAGGTCGCCCCGGTGATCGGTGGGCTTGCCGTCTTTGTCCAGATACGGCTTGAGGAGGGCGGCGGTCTGCGCCGGATATTCGATGACGCCGTCGAGGAAGACCTTGACGGTCCCGAACCGGATTCCGCGTACGCCGTCGAAGTCATCGCGCAGCTTCTTCGCGTACGCAACCGAGGCGCGCGGGTCCTTGGCCTGCTCGGAGGTGAGCCGGAGCGCGGGCACGATCCGCTGGGGCAGCTTCCCCGCCGCGGCGAGCGCCCGGTACAGGGCCAGCTCGTCCTCGCCCACCACCGCTTCCATGAACGTGGTGATCCCCGACGCCGCCGCCTCGGCGAACACCTTGGCCGCCGCGGCCACGAGTTCGGCCTCGCCGGGCTCGGGGATGTGCCGGGACACCAGGGGTTGCGCGTCGTCCTTGAGCACGCCGGTCGGCTTGCCGTCGGCGCCCTTGACGATCTTGCCGCCGACCGGGTCCGGGGTCGCGGCGGTGATCTTCGCGATGTCCAGCGCGCGCTGATTGACCCACATGTTGTGGCCGTCGCCGCCGCGCAGGGCGACGGGGCGGCGGGTGGGCAGGGCGTCGAGCATCGAGTGGTGCGGGGCGGTGCCGCGCGGCAGCAGGCCCACGGGGTTCCAGTCCTCCACGACGAGCCAGCCGTCGGGTTCTTCGCCGGAGCTGTCCTTCAGGAATTCGGTGAGGGTCTTCCGCAGGTCCTCGACCGTCTGCTCGGCCCCGTCGAGCGACGGCCTGAGCGAGCGGGAAGCGGCGTCCGTCGGGTGGGCGTGCCCGTCGTGGATCCCGCTGAGCAGGCTGCCGCCGCGCCCGTTCACGACCTCGGTGTCCCGTCCCGCGCACCGCCGCACCTCGGAGTCCGACCCGACGGCGAGGATCCGCCCGTCCCGCCCGACGGCGACCGCCCGCGCGGGCGCGGCGCCGCGCACACCCGTGAACACGCGCGCGTTGTGCACGACCATCGCGGCACTGCGGCGCTGCCCGCGCGCGGGCGAGGCGACGGCGGGGGCGCCGGTGGCG
>NZ_AOPZ01000047.1 GCF_000414115.1 Streptomyces aurantiacus JA 4570 | reverse complement strand
GGCGGAGCCCCCTGGGGGTGACACGGTCAGTGGCAGATGGCCAAGGCGTCCAGCGCCACCGCCCCCTGGCCCCGGGGCAGGACCACCAAGGGATTGATGTCCAGCTCGGCCAGCGCGTCCCCCAGCTCAAGAGACATCCGCTGCACCCGCAGCACGACCTCGACGAGCGCGTCGAGGTCGGCCGGGGGCGCCCCCCGGACCCCGTCCAGCAAAGCCCGCCCCCGCAGAGCGCCAAGCATGCCCCGCACCTCCTCCTCCCCGAACGGCGGCACCCGCACGGCCACATCCCGCAGGACCTCCACGAGCACACCCCCAAGACCCACCGTCACGGTGGGCCCGAAGAGCGGATCAGGGGCGACCCCGACGACCATCTCGACGCCCCGCTCGACCATCTGGCAGACCAGGACCCCGTCGAGATCGACGTCTTCGTAGCGGGCGATGTCGGTGAGGTCCCGGTAGGCGTCCCGCACCTGGCTGGCCGAGGTGAGCCCGACCTTCACGAGCCCGAGCTCGGTCTTGTGGGCGATGCGGGCCCCGGACGCCTTCATCACGACGGGGTACCCGACGAGCCCCGCCGCCCGCACGGCCGCCGCCGCACTCGTCACCAACTGCTCCCGCGGCACGCGAATCCCGTACGCCCGCAGCAACTGCTTCGCCGCGTGCTCGCTGAGCCGCTGCCCGGGCCGGAGCAGCGCCTGCGCCTTGCGGTAGGAGGGCGAGACGGTACGCGGCGCCTCGTCGAAGGGAGAGCGGTAGGAGGAGGTGAAGCGGTGGTGGTCGACGTACGCGCGTACGGCTCCGATGCAGTTGGCGAACGTACGGAACGTCGCCACCCGCGAGGACCCGAGAAGCGTCGAGCGGTACGCGGCCTCCGTGCCGACCGGCGACCCCCACACGACGCACACCAGCTTGTCCGTCTGCTCGGCGGCGTCCACGAGGTCCTGCGCGAGCTTGTCGCTCATCGGCGGGAAGGGGCCGGTGATGGGGCAGATGAGGACGCCGACGTCCGGGTCGGCCAGGATCGCGTCGATGATCTTGCGGCCGCGCCAGTCGCCGACGGGGTGGCCGCCGTTGTCGACGGGGTTGGCGACGTTCAGGTAGTGGGGGATCCAGTCGTGCAGCTCGGCCTGCTTGGCGTCCGAGAGGGTCGGCAGGCGCAGCCCCGCCCCGGCGGCGAGGTCGGCGAAGTGCGCGCCGGTGCCGCCGGAGATCGAGTACACCACGACGCCGTCCGACCGCGGCGGCCGGGCCCGCGCCAACAGGGCGGCGGTGTCCTGGAGTTCGTCGAGGCCGTCGACACGTATCACCCCGTACTGCCGCATCGCCGCGTCCACGACGGCGTCCGCCCCGGTCAGCTTGCCGGTGTGGGACGCGGCCGTGCGCGCCCCCGTCTCGGTGCGGCCGACCTTCACGGCGACGACGGGCACCCCGCGCCGCGCGGCCCGGTCCGCGGCGAGCAGGAACGCCCGGCCGTCCTTGAGCCCCTCCACGTAACAGGCGATGGCGCCGACGTCCGGCTGCTCGGCGAAGTAGGAGATGAAGTCGGCCGTCTCCAGGTCCGCCTCGTTGCCCGTCGGCGCCCAGTGGGACAGGCGTACGCCGAGTTCCTGGAGCGTGAAGACGGGGCGGCCCTGGTGTCCCGACTGGGTGATGAGGGCGATGGCGGGGCCTTCGAGGTCGTCGCGGAACTTCTCGAAGGCGTTGAGGTTGGTGTTCGGGCCGAGCAGCCGCAGGCCCGAGCGGCTGACGGCGGCGGCGAGCCGGCGGGGAGCCGGTCCTGCGCCGCCGCGCCCGCCTCGCCCGTCTCGGCGAACCCGGAGGCGAACGCGACCGCGAACTTCACCTTCGCCTCGGACAGTTCCTCGATCACGGGCAGCGGATCGCCGACGAGCAGCACGGCGAGGTCGACCTGCTCGGGCAGGTCCGCGACCGACGCGAAGCAGGGCCTGCCGAAGACGGTGGGGCGGGTCGGGTGCACGGGGTGAAGGCGGGCCCCGACCCGCTCCGCCCAGGCCACGAGCTGGCGCGTGATGCCGGTGTTGGGCCGCCCCTCGGTGTCCGACGCGCCGACGACGGCGACGGACTCGGGGCGGAAGAAGCGGTCGAGATCGGGTACGTCCGCGTACAGCGGCCGCCCGCCGACGTCCAGGTCGCCGGCGCCCGCGGGGCGCCCGTGGACGGCGTCGGCGGGGAGGTTGCCGCAGGCCACCGCGCGAGCGCGGCGGGGGTCGGAGGTGAAGGTGCCGTATGTCGATCCAAGCATCGGTCCGCCCGCTCCTGTGTGACAGCAACATAACTGACGCATAGTCAGGTTACTGAACTGACGCTCCGTCAGGAATGGGGCTGCGGGTTTTCTCCGTCGGCGCGGGGAGGCGGCCGTACGGGCACAAGGGAGCTGTGTGTGGTGCGTGACGTGTGCAAGAGGGCTGTCTGTGGTGCGTGTGACAGGTGCGTACACCCGGTAACACCACGGAACCGCAGAAGTCGGCCCGTGCCAAGGGCGCGTGGGCGAACTGGCCGGTTACTTACGAAGGCTCCGCGTCTTCGCCACCGCCGCCGCGATCCGCCCCGCGTCCCTGGACAGTTCGCGCAGCATCCCGCTGATGGGGTTGGTGAACCCGGTGAAGTACAGCCCGGGGGCGCCCGGCGCCGTGCGCGGGCCGTGCGGGCGCGGGCGGCCCCGGCCGTCGAGAACGTCGAGGTGGCCGAGCAGCGGCTCCAGGGCGCGGCGGTAGCCGGTGGCGGCGATGACGGTGTCCGGGCCGACGCGGGTGCCGTCCGCGAGGACCACCTTGTCCGCCTCGAAGGACTCGACGGCGGCCACCGGCTCGACCCGCCCCTTGCGCACGGCGTCGACGATCCCGACGTCCTGCACCGGGATGGCGCCCTCGTGGACGCGCGAGTACAGCCCGGTGGCCGGGCGCGGCAGCCCGTGCGCGGACAGATCGGGCACGCTCACCTTGGCGATCGCGCGCCCCAGCCGGTCGACCACCGGCACCGGCAGCCTCCGGCACAGGATCCCGGAGCGCTGCGCGGGCCATCCGGCCGTGGACCGGCGCACGATGTGCGGAGCCGTGCGCACCGCGAGCCGCACCCGCGCCGCGCCGCCCTCGATCAGGTCGACGGCGATCTCCGCGCCGGTGTTGCCCGCGCCGACGACGAGCACGTCCTTGTCCGCGTACGGGGCGGGGTTGCGGTAGGCGTTCGCGTGCAGCAGGTCGCCGGTGTACGTCTCGCGGCCGGGCCAGTCGGGCAGGTGCGGGGTGTGGTTGTGGCCGGTGGCGACGACGACCGCGCTGCCGGTCAGCTCGCGCCCGCCGGTGGCGTGCAGCAGCCAGCCGGCGCCGTCGGCGGTGCGCTCCAGGCGCGACACCTCGACGCCGGTCACGACCTCCAGCTCGTGGTACTCCGCGTATCTGTCCAGGTAGCGGATCACGTCGTCCCGCGACACCCACCGCCCGAAGGAGCGAGGGATCGCGAGGCCGGGCAGGCCGGAGAGGCGGCGCGTGGTGTGCAGACGGAGACGGTCGTAGTGCGTGCGCCAGGAGGCACCGATGCGGTCGGACTTCTCCAGGACGACGGCGCGTACGCCGCGTGCGCGCAGGGCGGCCGCCACGGAGAGACCGCCGGGGCCGCCGCCGATGACGTAGACCGGGTGGTCGTCGGCCTGGCGGCTGGGCGCGGGGAACTCGGTGCGGCGCGCTCGGGGGGTGGTGGAGTCGGCCATGTTCTGGAGAGTAACCACGCGGTCACTTGATGGGTGACGGACAAGTCCGAAACCGATTGCGATCCGATCACGCGCCGGCCCCCGCCGCGCACCCGTCTTGCGCTCCCGCCGCCAGGTGCGCTGAACTGACGTGCCGTCAGGACGATGCCGCCGGTGCCCGGAATGCCCCAAGGGGAAGAAGGGCGAGAAGGGCCGATTCGAACCGTCTACGCCCCGTACGGAGCCCGCCATGGACGTACGTTTCGACCTCCCCGAGGCCGACGCCTTCACCCGCCCCTACTGGGACGCCGCCGCCGAGGGCCGTCTCCTGATCCGCCGCTGCCACGCCCCCGCGTGCGGCCGGGCCCACCACTACCCGCGCGAGTGCTGTCCGCGCTGCTGGAGCGAGGACGTCACCTGGGAGCGGGCGAGCGGCCGCGCCACCCTCTACACCTGGTCGGTGGTCCACCGGAACGACCTGCCGCCGTTCGGTGCCCGCGTGCCCTATGTCGCCGCCGTCGTCGACCTGGCCGAGGGGCCGCGCATGATGACCGAACTCGTCGACTGCGAGGAGCCCGCCGCGCTGCGCCCGGGCCTTCCTCTGGAGGTCGCGTTCCGCGAGCGCGCGGAGGGCGTGACGGTGCCGGTGTTCCGGGCCCGCTGACCCGGGGCTCGAAGGCCCGCGTGGGCGGGGGCGGGCCGGGTGCGGCCGGGTGCCTCACCCGCTGGCCGCGACCCGCTTCACATACCGGTGGCACGGCACATGGATGGGCCCGCTGTCGCTCGCCGCCAAGTACTCGAAGAGCCCCTCGTCCGTCCAGCCGTTGCGCTCGTAGAACCTGCGGGCCCGCGCGTTGCCGTTGACCACCGCCAGCCACGCCTTGGCGTACCCCTTCGACGCCACCCGCCGCTCCGCCTCCGCGAGCAGCGTCCGCGCCACCTTCGTGCCCCGGTGGTCCGCGTCGACGTACACCTGCTCCACCTCGTCGTCGACCACCATCGCGAAACCGGCCACCGCGCCGCCGACCGTCGCGACCACCGTGTCCGCGACCCGCTGCGGCGCCCGCAGCCCGAACGACTGCGCTGTCCGCACCGCCACCAGCGACTCCGGCACATTGCCCCGGTGGCCGTCGGCCCAGCCCTCGTGCCAGATCCGGGCCACCGCCGGCGCGTCGTCGAGCGTCGCGGCCCGCAGCGTCACAGGTTCGACGCCGCCCTCGGTGCCGTTCTCGTGGATCGTCACGGCCACATCAACTCCCTTGCCCAGCCCCCGTTTCGAGCCGCACGGTAGCGCAGCCGCACGTGGCGTCGCCGTGCGTCTCCCTGGAAGAATTCCACCTCCTCAGGTACCAGTACGTACAGCGTCCAGCTCGGCGCGTCGGCCTCCGGTTGTGCGGCCGCCCGTTCCCACGCGGCGTCCGACGCACGCTCCAACTCCTCGTACGTGTCGAGAATTTCGCTCTGCCGGCCCACCAGCGCCGCCGCCAGCGCCCCCGTCGACCTCGCGTGCAGGTCGGCGAGCGCTTCTGCGTGCGGGGCGGTGCGGACCGGGCCGCGCACTCTGACCTGGCGGCCCCGCGCCGGCCAGTAGAAGTGCAGCGCCCCGTACGGGCGGGCCGCGAGCTGTCTGCCCTTCGCGCTCGTCGCGTGCGACGCGAAGTGCCAGCCCTCGTCGTCCGCGTCGTGCAGCATCACCGTCCGTACGTCCGGAGCGCCCTCCGCGTCCGCCGTCGCCAGCGCCATCGTGTGCGGCTCCGGCTGGCCCGCGGCCACGGCCTCCGCGAACCAGCCGTGGAACAGGGCGACCGGCTCGTCCGGGGCCCGCGCCGGGTCGAACTCCGGCAGCTCGATGTCCCAGACCTTCTGGGCACGCAGGAGCTCCTGGAACTCCAGGTGCGTCGGTGTCGTCGTCATCCGGCCATTGTCGTCCGCGCGGCGGCCGCTCCGGCTCCGCAGCTGTCTATTCGGTTCGCACTGCGGTGTTCTGGCATGCGTGCAGCAGCCATCTCCCGTCATCCTGCTTCGTCATGACGTAGAGCGGAGCGCCTTCCGTCTCGCCCTCCGGTGAATGGTGGACCTGCCGAACCTTGACTGCCGCCACGTCGGGCCGCAGGAACTGCGTGTGCACTGCCTCGTAGGTGATCTCACCATCCCAACTGGCCGCGGGCAGCACGGCTCGGGTGAACTCGGCGATCGCGTCGAAGCCGATCAGGACCTTGCCGTGGCCGGTCGTCCAGAGGGCGTCGGGGTGGAAGAGCGCGAGAAACCCCTCGACGTCTTTGGCGCCCTGAGTGCGCTCGACAGTGGCGACGACCTCTTCGATGGCCTTGATGTCTGCGTTGATGTCTGCGTTTTCGGTGTCCATGCGGATCACTCTGGGACCTCAATCAAGCTTGAGGTCAAGGCCCGGCCGCGAGATCGTCCGGACAGCGCCCGCATCCACCTCCCCGCAACTGCGCGGTCCGCGTCTGTTCATTCCCCGCGGCACAACTGGGTCCTCAAGGCCCTGGTCTAACGGGTTGACCAGAAGCACCCCTGCGCGAGTGACATTCCGAAAGGCCCTTTCTGCATGCGCACGTACAAGGCAATCGCGGCAACAGCCACCCTCGCCCTCGCCCTCGGCGGAGCCGCCTTAATGGCGCCCGTCGCCCAGGCCGCACCGTCGGCGGCGGCCACGGCGTCCCTCGTCCACGAGGACGGCGAACTCTGGTACAAGGCCGCCCCCGGCCAGAAGAACAAACTGACCGTCACCGACAAGGTCGAGAACACCGGTGAGTTCGAGTCGTACTACGTCCTCACCTTCCGCGACCGGTTCGACATCACGATCGACGCGGACGCGGCCGAGTGGGACGAGTGCGAGTACCCCACGGCGTCCGACCGCAAGGTCGTCCAGTGCCGGGTCGAGATACCGGAGAACTCCGACGACTCCGACAGCTACGACATCGACCTGGGCGACAAGGACGACACCCTCACGCTCCGGCCCGACAGCAATGCCTGGGCCGGTGTCTACGGCGGCAAGGGCAACGACGTGCTCAAGGGCTCGACCGGGTCCATGCTCCGCGGCCAGGACGGCAACGACCGCATCGACGGGGGCGGCGGCCCCTTCGGCTTCGGTTCGGACGGCGGCTCCGGGGACGACACGCTCACCAACTGCGGGCAGGACTGCTTCGGCGGGACGGGCAACGACACGCTGAGCGGCAACGGCGAAGAGAACGCCCTGCACGGCGACGACGGCAACGATGTCCTGCGCGGCAGGTCGGGCGCCGACGTCCTCTACGGCGGCAAGGGCCACGACAAGCTGTACGGCGAGGCGGGCGACGACACGCTGTGGGGGAACAGCGGCGACGACGTCCTCTGGGGCGGCACGGGCAGGGACAAGCTCTCCGGCGGCCCGGGCCGCAACGAACTCCACCAGGACTGAGCCACCCGGTGCGTGAGGGAGGCCGGCCTCCCTCACGCACACCGCGCGCCCGGACGCGCCGCTACCGCCCCAACACCACCGTCCCCGAGGAACAGAACCACCCGCCCGTCCCCGACACCACCGCCACCTCGGGCAGCCGCCCCCGGCCGCCGTCCTCCAGCCGACCCCGGCCCCGCCCCCCGTCCCCCCGCCACACCTGGCGCCCTTCCCCCGCCTCCCCGCGCAGCTGCCGCACCGCCTCCACCAGCAGGAACAGGCCCCGCATCCCGGGGTGCTGGGCCGAGAGGCCGCCGCCGTCCGTGTTCGTCGGGAGTTCGCCGTCCAGCTGGAGGCGGCCCTTCTCCACGAACGCCCCGCCCTCGCCCTTCGCGCAGAAGCCGAGGTCCTCCAGGGTCACCAGCGTCATGTACGTGAACGCGTCGTAGATCTCCGCGATGTCGACGTCCGCCGGGCCCACCCCCGCCCGCTCGAACGCGAGCCGCCCGCTGACCGCCGCCGGGGACACCGTGAAGTCCGCCCATTCGGACATCGCCGTGTGCGAGACGTGCTCGCCGGTCCCGAGGACCCACACCGGCGCCGACGCGCAGTCCGCCACGTACTCCTCGGCCGCGAGCAGCACCGCGCAGCCGCCGTCGGAGCGTATGCAGCAGTGCAGTTTGGTGAACGGGTCCGCGATCATCGGGCCGGAGAGGACCTCGTCCACCGTGATCGGCTCGCGGTACATCGCCTCCGGGTTCGCCGCCGCGTTCGCCCGCGCCTGCACCGCGACCTGCGCCAGCTGCTCCAGCGTCGTCCCGTACTCGTACATGTGCCGCCGCGCCGCCATCGCGTACTTGGAGATCAGGGTGTGCCCGTAGGGGACCTCGAACTGCAGCGGGCCGCCCGCACCGAACGACAGGTTCGCCGTGCGCCGGCGCGCCTTGAGGTCGGCGCGCGCCGTCGACCCGTACACCAGCAGGACCGCGTCGGCGTGGCCCGCCGCGATCGCGTCCGCCGCGTGCGCGGCCATGACCTCCCAGGTCGAGCCGCCCACGGACGTCGAGTCCACCCAGCGCGGGCGCAGGCCCAGGTACTCGGCGACCTCGGCGGGCGCGAGGGTGCCGAGCCCCGCCGACGCGATCCCGTCGATCACCTCACGGCCGAGCCCGGAGTCCGCGAGCGCCCGCCGGGCCGCCTGCGCGTGCAGCGCGTACGCCGACGCGTCGTCCACGCGCCCGCAGTCCGACAGGGCCACGCCCACTACGGCGACTCGGCGACGGCTGCTCGAAGGAGGGGGAGGGGGCATGAATCTGACGGTACATCAGATGAGGGGGAGGGGGGGAGGCCGTCGTCGCGGCCCGCGTCGTGGGCCTGGGCAACCCCGCCTCGTCGCCCTAGCATGTCGGCCCGCCCGTTTATGTGACGGCTCGTCAGATAGGAGCTCCGCCGATGGACGCCGCCTGCACCGCGGAACAGGACGAGATCCGCCGCACCCTCCGCGAAGTCGTCACCAAACACTGCGGCCCCGACGACGTCAAGGCCGCCGTCCGCACCCCCGCCGGGCACGACACCGGGCTGTGGGCCGCCCTCGCGGGACGGCTCGGCCTGCCCGGTCTCGCGCTGCCCGAGGCGTACGGCGGCGTCGGCTGCGGCGCCCTCGAACTCGCCCTGGCGAGCGAGGAACTGGGCCGGGGCCTCGCCCCCTCGCCGCTCCTCGCCACCGCCGGACTCGCCGCGCCGCTCCTCCTCGCCCTCGGCACGCCCCGCCAGCGCACCGTGCTCCTGCCGCGCGTCGCCGCCGGGGAGCTGACCGCCACCCTCGCCGTCCCCGGCGCCGCCCTGGCCACCGCGCTCGGGCTCGTCGGCGACAACCGCGGCGACTGGGCGGGCGGCGGCCGCGCGGGCGGCGTGCAGGCGCGGGCCGCGGACGGGTCCTGGCGGCTGTACGGGCAGGTGGACCAGGTCCTCGACGGACACAGCGCCGGGCTGCTCCTCGTCGCCGCCCACACCGGCGGCTTCGCCCGCTCGCGCACGCTGCTGTTCCTGGTACGCGGCGACGCCCCCGGCCTCGTACGCGTACGGCAGACCGCCCTCGACGAGACCCGTCCGCGCGCCCGTCTTGAACTGCGTGAGGTGGAGGCCGAGTTGGTCGGGGACGGCCAGGGGGACGGAGGCGAGGTGGCCGGCGCGCTGGGCGCGGTCGGTGAGCGGGTCGCCGCCCTGCTCGCCGCCGAAGCCGTCGGCTCCGCCGACCGCGCCCTCGCCCGCACCGTCGCGCACGTCAAGGAGCGCGAGCAGTTCGGGCGCGCGATCGGGTCCTTCCAGGCCGTGAAGCACCGCCTCGCGGAGGTGTACGTGCGGGTGCAGGCGGCCCGGTCGGCCGCCTATTACGCGGCGTGGGCGGCGAGTGCGGAGGAGACGGCCGGCGGGGGCTCGGGCCCGGCATCGGGCGCCCGGACCGCGTCGGCGGCCCCCGGCTCCGAGGGCGCCGGTGCCGTCGGGGCCGTCGGCGGGTACGAGCACGTCGGCGGCCTCGCCCTCGCCCAGGGCCTCGACTCCCTCCGCACCGCCGCCGCCGAAGCGGTCCAGCTCCACGGCGGCATCGGCTTCACCTGGGAGCACGACGCCCACCTGTACTTCAAACGGGCGGCCGGCGACGAACTGCTCTTCGGGCCCGCGCACCGGCTACGGGCGTACGCGGCCGAGCGCGCCGGGCTGTTCGCGGGCGAGGGGGCGGACGCGACGAGGGCCCCGGTCCGGGGCGCGCCCGCCGTTCGGGTGGACGGGGCGGGCGTCTGATGGCCGCCGGGATCGGGCTCCGCGTGGTGCGGCGGGTGTCCGCCACCCGCGCCTTCGCACGTGTCGCGCCGCGCTTCGTGCCCGCCCTGGACCGGGCCGTCCACCGGCTCACCCGCGGCAAGGTGCTGCCCAGTGCCCGGATGCTGCCCGGGGTGATCCTGACGTCGCGGGGCGCGAAGAGCGGGCTCGACCGGCGTACGCCGCTGGCCTGTGTGCCGGAGGACTCCGGGAGCCGGCTGCTCGTCGGGTCCAACTTCGGACGGCCGGGGCACCCGGCGTGGACCGCCAATCTGCTGGCCCACCCGGACGCGTCCATCAGCCTGCGGGGCAGGGACATCCCGGTGCGGGCGCGGCTGTTGACGGGGGAGGAGCGGGCCGCCGCGTGGGAGGCCGCGGTCGCGTTCTGGCCGCCGTACGCGACGTACCAGGCACGCGTGGAACGGGAGATCCGGCTGTTCCGGCTGGAGCGGAGGTAGCCGGGGGCGGTGACGGGACGGTGGGGGCGGTGGGGACGGTGACGGGAGCGGCGGGGCGGCGGGGGCGGTGGGCGCAACCGAACACGGCGGCGGATCACTGTCCGTGATCCGCCGCCGTGGTGACAGGACTTCGCATTGCGCGACCTACGTGCCGCGCGCCTACTTCGTCGGCTTCTTGCCCGTCACGCCCAGGTGCACCAACAGTGCGAGGTTCGGCTTCAGTTCGGCCTGTTTGACGCCCCAGGTCTGGAAGCCGCGCTGGTGCGAGGCGACCGCGGCGAGCATCGCGACGAGCGATCCGGCCATCGCCGCCGGGCTCACGTCCTTGTCGACCTTGCCCTTGGACTGGAGTTCCTTGACGGTGTCCGTAAGGGAGTTGTTCACCGAGTTGAGGATCTTCATCCGGATCTTGTAGAAGCGTTTGTCCCCCTCGGCCGCGCCGAGGTCGACCACCCGGAGGATCGCGTCGTTCTTCCGCCAGAAGTCGAGGAACCCGTCGACCAGGTCCTGCGAGGTCTGCAAGGCGGCCTTGCCGACCCAGGAACGGCCCTCCAGGAGCTGTGTCAACTGGGCGCCCTCGGCCGCCATTTGCTCGGCGATCTCCAGGACGGCGCCCTCGACGTCCGGGAAGTACTGGTAGAACGTCGCGGGCGAAGTGCCCGCCTTCCGGGCGACGTCGATGACTTTGACGTCCCGGTAGGGCGAGGAGCTGAGCATCTCGCTGAGGCAGTCAAGGAGTTTCTGACGTGTCGCCTGACCACGCCGACCGGCCACACGGCCGTCGACGGTACGTACCTGTCCTGTCATGCCGTCAGCTTACCGAGGGGTGATCGGAGCGCGATTCGGCCGAGTGCAAATGGGGTTGAAGGGGTGCCAGAGGGGTGCAGAGGGGTGACGAAGGGGAGTGGGGACCGCCCCCCGGGCGCCTGGGGAGGGTGATGCGCTCCGGCCGGAAACAGTCGCTGGGACGTCCCCGAAGCGCTCGCGGGCTCCGGGGTACCGCCGGGCCGTGGGAATTGGCCAAGTGTTCGAATATATGTGCTGCGGGTCCGTCGGTGCCCGGCTAGCTTGACTGTGGCGGAGGCCACAGGAGGGCCCTCCGAGGTCGAACCGAGGGAACGGTCTCATGGAATTCGCGGAAGGCGTCCCTTGCTGGGTGGACGCGATGCTCCCCGACGTCGAGGGCGGCAAGCGCTTCTACGGCGAGCTCTTCGGGTGGACCTTCGACGAGGGCGCGGGGGCGGAGTACGGGCACTACGTCCAGGCGAACCTCGGCGGCGAGCCCGTCGCCGCGCTCGCCCCCAAGCCGGACGGCCGCATGCCCACCGCCTGGACGGTCCACCTCGCGACGCCGGACGCGGCCGCGCTCGCCGGCCGGATCAGGGACGCGGGCGGTCAGCTGATCACGGGCCCGGTGGAGGTCGGGCCGTTCGGCACGATGGCGCTCGCGGCCGACCCCGAGGGCGCGGTCTTCGGCCTCTGGCAGGCGGGCACGCACCAGGGCTTCGGCCGGCAGCGCGAGCCCGGCAGCTTCTGCTGGACCGAGCTGTACGCCCGCTCCAAGGACACCGTCGACCCCTTCTACGAGG
The DNA here is from genome assembly GCF_000414115.1 of Streptomyces aurantiacus JA 4570. GTDB lineage: Bacteria > Actinomycetota > Actinomycetes > Streptomycetales > Streptomycetaceae > Streptomyces > Streptomyces aurantiacus_A. The sequence goes on along the minus strand of NZ_AOPZ01000047.1, from coordinate 1,440 downwards.
GCGTCTTCGGCTACGGCGGGCAGGACCTCGACAGCCTGGGCGAGGACTTCCGCACCTGGTCGCCCGCCGGGGCGGAGCCCGGGCCCGAGACCGCGATCGGCGGCCGCGCCCTCCTGGGCGGCCGCTTCCCGGCCGAGATGCCCCCGCACTTCCTCAACTACTTCCTCGTCCCCGACTGCGACGCCGCCGTCGCCACGGCCCTCCGGCTCGGCGGCCGCGTGCGCGACGAGCCGGAGAACACGCCGTACGGGCGCTTCTCCGTGCTGGTGGACAACCAGGGAGCCGGCTTCGCGGTCCTCCAGGAGCCGGACCAGGGGTGACGTTGTTCCCGTACGCACCCTTTGTCCGGAAACGGCCCGATGTTGCCCCGGGTTCGCAACCGTGGGCCGAGCCAGGAAGAATCAGGGTGCGTGCCGCCGTAGCGGCTCGGTGGTGAGACGCTGCACGGGGCTGCTCGGAAATGGCGGCCGCGTACGGGGAGGTGGCAGGCAAGTGGTGGACCAGCTTACGCAGCACGATCCGCGGCGGATCGGCCCGTTCGAGGTCCTTGGACGGCTCGGCGCCGGTGGCATGGGACTCGTCTATCTCGCGCGTTCCGCCTCCGGGCGGCGCGTGGCGATCAAGACGGTGCGGACCGAGCTCGCCGAGGACCAGCTGTTCCGGGTCCGCTTCACCCGCGAGGTCGAGGCGGCGCGGGCCGTGTCCGGCTTCTACACGGCCGCCGTGGTCGACGCCGACCCGCGCGCCGCCGTGCCCTGGCTCGCCACGGCGTACGTCCCCGCGCCCTCGCTCGAAGAAATAGTGAACGAGCACGGGCCGCTGCCCACGCAGGCCGTGCGGTGGCTGGCCGCGGGCGTCGCGGAGGCGCTGGAGTCCATCCACGGCGCCGGACTCGTCCACCGCGACCTGAAGCCGTCCAACGTCCTCGTGGTCGAGGACGGGCCGCGCGTCATCGACTTCGGCATCGCGTCGGGCGTCTCCAACACCCGCCTGACCATGACCAACGTCGCCGTCGGCACGCCCGCCTACATGTCGCCCGAGCAGGCCAAGGACTCCCGCAGCGTCACGGGCGCCAGCGACGTCTTCTCGCTCGGCTCCACCCTCGTCTTCGCCGCCACCGGGCACGCGCCCTTCCACGGCGCCAACCCCGTCGAGACCGTCTTCATGCTGCTGCGCGAGGGCCCCGACCTGGAGGGCCTGCCCGACGAGCTGCGGCCCCTCATCGAGTCCTGCATGCAGATGGAGGCCGCGCTGCGGCCCACGCCCAACGACCTCCAGGCCCAGCTCGCCCCGCACCTCTTCGCCTCCGAGGGCAACGGCGACGACAGCGGCACCGCGTCCGCGTGGCTGCCCGAGCGGGCCGTCGCGCTCATCGAGGCCCGCCGGGGCGGACGGCCGCCCGCCCGCGTCGCCGCCGGGTCCGGCGGCGGGTCCGGGGGC
>NZ_AOPZ01000046.1 GCF_000414115.1 Streptomyces aurantiacus JA 4570 | reverse complement strand
CCGAGGGCCTTCTCCGGGTCGCTCATCATGTACCGGTCCTCGGCACGCGGTGGAGCGGGCGCTGCAGGAGTCCGAGGAGGCCGAGTGGCGCCGGACCAACCCGGAGGCGCGGGCTCGGGCCGAGGGCCTGACCGGTCAGCTCCAGGCCGCCGTGGACAAGCTCCAGGGCCAGATCGAGACGGCGCGCGCGGCGGGCAACAACGCCAAGGCGGACAAGCTCCAGAAGGAGCTCGACGGTCGCCAGGCGCTGCTCGACCAGGCGCTCAAGGGGCTGCAGGAGTTCGGCGGTTAGCCGACGGTTCACACGCTGAGGGGCTTGCGTACGCACCGTACGCAAGCCCCTCAGCGTGTGCGGGCCACCTCGGCTCCGGCTCTGCGGGCCGCTTAGAGCCTGTACGGCGACACCGAGATCTACATCTTTCCCTACACGAGCCTTCCGATCTCCGACATCTTCGTCGAGGACGG
>NZ_AOPZ01000045.1 GCF_000414115.1 Streptomyces aurantiacus JA 4570 | reverse complement strand
CGCCCCCGCTGTGCGCAGCCCCGCTGCCCCCGCTCCCGCTGTGTGCAGCCCCGCTGCCCCCGCTCCCGCTGTGTGCAGCCCCGTCGCCCGCCGCCCCCGCTGTGCGCAGCCCCGCTGCCCCCGCCCCCGCTGTGCGCGGCTTTCCCTCCGGTGGCCCCTGCTGTGGGCAGTCGTTCCGCAGGGCGGAACGGGTGGGCACAGCCCAGGCCGACGGTGCCGATATGTGGGGGGAGGGGCGCCCCCCCGGGCCCACGGTGCCTCCACGTGCGGGCAGGGGCACACCCCCAAGCCCACGGCACCGTGACGTACCGGAAGGGCGCAACCCGGCCCCGTCGGCCGACTTCAGGCGCCTCAGGCCATCCAGCGGTCCGGCCGTGCCTCCCGGCGCCCCGTCCGGGAGCGCTCCGCCTGCGCCTGGAGGAGCCCGACGGCCTCGTCGGAGCCCCGCAGCCGCGCGGTCACCGTTTTGTTCGCCCCGGTGTCCACCTTCACGTCGGCCACGCCCTTGAACCGCTCCCAGGGCCCCTGCACAAGCCGCACACTCTGCACCTTCGCGTGCGGCACCAACGACAGGCGCCGCCGCAACAGCCCGTGCCGCGCCGCGAACACCGCGTCGGTGACCGCGAGCCCGTACCCGTGCCACCACACGGGAACACACCACGCGGCCCGCGACGGCGGCAGCGCAAGATCGCTCGCCGCCGGCACCCGCACCCCGGGCAGAATCTGCGCGATCACCGCCTCCGCGTGCGCGCGCGGCGCGACCGGCACGAGCACGCTGTTGGACGACCCCGCCACGTCCAGCTCCACCCGCACCCACCCGAGCCGCCGCCACAGCAGCGGCTCGACGACGCGCACGGTCTGCACCCGCCCCGGCGGCACCGTCTCGTGCGCCTTGTCGAGCAGCCCGTGGTCGATGCGCAGGCCGTCGGGCGACTCGCCCACCCGCCAGTCGTACTCCGCGACGAACCGCCCCACGCTGCTCGCGAACGCACCGCCCAGCATGGGCAGCGCCGTCGCGACGACCGTCCACGCGTTGTGCGTGACCAGCCACAGGATGGTCGGTACGACGAGCGCGGCCATCAGGAGCACCCAGGGCGCGCCGGTGAGCAGCAGGGACACGGCGAGCATGCGCGGCTGCACGTGCAGCAGGTTCCGCACCGGCGCCTCGCCGACCTCGCGCGCCGTCTCGGGGGCGAAACCGGCCGCCCGCGCGAGCAGTTCGGCGCGCAGCTCGGCGGCGTGCTTCTCGTCCAGGTAGGCCAGCTCGTCCTTCTTCTCGGTGCCGACGACGTCCAGCTTCAGCTTGGCCACGCCCACGATGCGCGCGGCGAGCGGCTGCGTCACGTCGACCGCCTGCAGCCGGTCGAGCCGGATGTGCGCGGTGCGCCGGAACAGCAGGCCCGTACGGATCCGCAGCTCCGTGTCCGTGACCGCGAAATGCGTGAACCACCAGCTCAGGAAGCCGTAGAGGGCCCCGCCGACGACCACGGCGGTGGCGCCGAGGGCGAGGGTGACGGCGGTCAGCTCGGACAGGCGGCGCTGGGTGCCGTCCGGGTCGTGGAAGGCCCAGCCGACGAGGATCGCGATGGGCGCCCAGGCGCGGCGCAGGGGTGTGACGGGGTGCAGTCGTCGTTCTCGTACGCCATCGGACTCGGGCCCGCCGCCCTCGTCCGGCCCCGGGGTCCTCCCGGGGCTCCCCGCGTCGCCCGTCGGCCCCGCGTCGCCCGTCGGCGCACCCGCGCTCACAACCCCGCCGATCGGGCCTCGCCCAGCTCCGTCAGCCGGTCCCGGAGCCGCTCGGCCTCCTTCGGGTCGAGGCCGGGGATGCGGGCGTCCGTGGCGGCCGCCGCCGTGTGGAGCTGGACCCCGGCGAGCCCGAAATAGCGCTCCACGGGGCCGGACGTGACCTCGACGAGCTGCATCCTGCCGTACGGCACGATCGTCTCCTCGCGCCACAGCACGCCCCGGCTGATGAGCAGGTCGTCGGCCCGCTCGGCGTACCGCCACGAGCGCCAGTTGCGGGCGAGCAGCACCCAGCCCCAGGCCGCGAGGGCCAGCGGCAGCGCCGCGAAGGCCGCCCACAGGGGCCCGGCGAACAGCCCGAGCAGCACCCCCAGCGCCACCGCGAGCGGCACCAGCCACACCACGAGCAGCAGTCTGCGCATCGTCAGCACCCCGCGCGGCAGCCCGGTCCACACGGGCGGCGTCTCGCGCTCCCCCGTGGATCCCCCTGGCCCCGCCGCCGTCCCGGTCTCCATGCCCCAAGCGTACGTACGGGATCTGACAGTGGTCAGGGCGCGCGCGTACGACAGACTGTGGGCATGAGCCCCACGACGGAGCACACGCCCACGACACGGCCGCGGACGACGGAGCAGGCCGAGACCACCTTCGGCATCGGCGGCGCGGCCGAGAGCACCGACATGGTGCTCAACATCGGCCCCCAGCACCCGTCCACGCACGGCGTGCTGCGGCTGCGCCTGGTCCTGGACGGCGAGCGGATCGAACGCGCGGAGCCCGTCATCGGCTATATGCACCGCGGCGCGGAGAAGCTCTTCGAGGCGCGCGACTACCGGCAGATCGTGATGCTGGCCAACCGCCACGACTGGCTGTCGGCGTTCTCCAACGAGCTGGGCGTCGTGCTCGGCGTGGAGCGCATGCTCGGCATGGAGGTGCCGCAGCGCGCGGTTTGGACGCGCACGCTGCTCGCCGAGCTGAACCGGGTCCTGAACCACCTGATGTTCCTCGGCTCGTACCCGCTCGAACTGGGCGGCATCACCCCGGTGTTCCACGCCTTCCGGGAGCGCGAGGAGCTCCAGAACGTGATGGAGGAGATCTCCGGCGGCCGCATGCACTACATGTTCAACCGCGTCGGCGGCCTCAAGGAGGACCTGCCCGCGGGCTGGACGACCCGCGCGCGGGCAGCCGTCGCGGCGGTGCGTTCGCGCATGGACGTGTACGACAACCTGGTGCTCGGCAACGAGATCTTCCGCGGGCGCACACGCGGCGTGGGCGTGCTCTCCGCCGCCGCGGTGCATGCCTACGGAGTGAGCGGACCCATCGCCCGCGCCTCCGGAGTGGACTTCGACCTGCGCCGCGACGAGCCGTATCTGGCGTACGGCGAGCTGGGCGACGTCCTGAAGGTGGTGACCCGCGAGGACGGCGACTGCCTGGCCCGCTTCGAGTGCCTCCTGGAGCAGACCCACAACGCCCTCGACCTCGCGGACGCCTGCCTGGACCGGATCGCCGACCTGCCCCAGGGGCCGATCAACCAGCGCCTGCCGAAGGTCCTCAAGGCCCCGGAGGGCCACACGTACGCGTGGACCGAGAACCCGCTCGGCATCAACGGCTACTACCTGGTGTCCAAGGGCGAGAAGACCCCGTACCGGCTCAAGCTCCGCTCCGCGTCGTTCAACAACATCCAGGCGCTGACGGAGCTGCTGCCCGGCCAGCTCGTCGCCGACATGGTGGCCATTCTCGGATCGCTGTTCTTCGTAGTCGGCGACATCGACAAGTAGCCCCTCCGTAGAGGGCGGATTACGGCAGAGGGCGGATTACGGCGCCAGGACATCCTCCAGGCGTACATCCACGGGCTGCGCCAGCCACCCGAAGTCCCCGAGCCCGCCGGCCGCCGTCAGCTCCGCCGCCTCGCCCGCGCGCGTGAGGGCCCGTACGTACGCGGCCGGATCGCTGGAAGCGAGCGTCAGGGGCGGCCGGTCGCCGACGACGCCGAGGGCGTGCAGGGCGGCGCGCTGGGAGAGCAGGCGGGCGTCGGGCAGGGCGCAGGCGTCGAGCGCCACGTGCGCGGTGATGTCGCGGCTGCCGTCCGGCACGGGCGGCTCCTCGCGGCCCGCGCGGAAGCCCGTCAACGTACCGAAGGGCGGCCGGTGCGCGCGCGTGTGGGCGTAGTCGACGGCGACCGCGAGGCCCCGCGTCAGCGTCGCCACGGCCGCGGCCCACGCCTCGTCCCGGGGGCGGCCGATCTCCGCGCGGAGGCCGGGCTCGGTGCCGAGCGGCCACCAGCGCGCGAGCCACGCGGCGTCCGGGCCGTCCACGGGACCGCCGAGCTCCTCGGTGCCGTCGTCGCGTACGAGGACCCGCCGCAGCGCGCCGTCGGGCGCCCGCTCGGCCACGTCCAGGGGCACGTTGTCGAGCCACTCGTTGGCGAAGAGCAGGCCGGTCACGCCGTCCGGGAGCTCCGCGCGCCACTCGACGCGCGCGTCCAGTCCCTCGGGGCGCTCGGCGCGCTCCACGGCGTACGCACGCGCGCGTGCCGTCACATCGGCGGGCAGCGCCGCGAGGACGCCCGCTGTCAGCTCGCCGCGGCCCGCGCCCATGTCCACGAACGCCAGCTCCCCGGGGTGCCCGAGCGCGGCGTCGACGCGGCACAGCAGCCGGGCCACGGCGCCCGCGAACAGGGGCGAGGCGTGCACGGAGGTGCGGAAGTGCGCCGCGGGCCCCTCACGCCGCCGGTAGAAGCCGTCCGGGCCGTACAGCGCCGCCTCCATGGCCTCCCGCCAGGCGCGCGGCGCGCCGGTTTGCCCTCCGTGTGCTCCTGGTGCCTCGTTCGTCACATCCCGAAGGCTATGCGGGCCTCCACCTTGGGGAGTACGAGAGCGTCGTACGGATCGGACCTCCGGTTGACCCGAGGGGCCCGACGGGTTGCCTACGCTGGGTTACGTGCAGCGCCTCTATGACTTTCTCCGCAGACACCCGACCGGGGTCGACGCCTTCTGGGCGTTCGTCCTGTTCGGACTCTCCGGGATTGGGCTGGTGGCCGTCGCCGACACCGAGGGCCGGGATCCGGCGCTCGCGGCGGTGCCGATCATCATCGGCCTGTGTGTCGTGGTGGCACTGCGGCGCCGGACGACCGAGCGGATGCTGGTGCTCGCCGCGGGGCTCGGCTGCGCACAGCTGATCTTCGATGTGAGGCCCGGTCCCGCGAACTTCGCGATGCTCGTGATCATTTACACGGCGGCCGCGGACGGCCCCCGGTGGGCCTCGCGCTTCGCCCTGGCCGGCGGGCTCGCGGCGGCCCCGCTGTCGCAGCTGCGCTGGCCGGAGAGCACCGCGGGCGTCTGGGGCAACGTCCTCTTCACGGTGTTCATGATCGTGCCGTTCGCGCTCGCCTGGGTGCTCGGCGACTCCATCCGCACCCGCCGCGCCTACCTCGCCCAGCTCGAGGAGCGCGCCGACCGGCTCGAGAAGGAGCGTGAGGCGCAGTCCAAGGTCGCGGTCGCCGCCGAGCGCGCCCGCATCGCCCGCGAGCTGCACGACGTGGTCGCCCACAACGTCTCGGTGATGGTCGTCCAGGCCGACGGCGCCGCCTATGTCCTGGACGCGGCGCCCGACCAGGCCAAGCAGGCCCTCGCCACCATCTCCGGCACCGGCCGCCAGGCGCTCGCCGAGATGCGCAGGCTGCTCGGCGTGCTGCGCACGGGCGAGCCCGAGGAGAGCGGCGAGTACGTCCCGCAGCCGGACGTGGAGCAGCTCGACGAGCTGATAGAGCAGGTGCGCGGCGCGGGCCTGCCGGTCGACTTCAAGGTGGAGGGCACCCCGCGCCCGCTGCCCAGCGGTGTCGAGCTCACCGCGTACCGCATCGTCCAGGAGGCGCTGACCAACACCCGCAAGCACGGCGGCGAGAACGCCGGGGCGAGCGTCCGGCTCGTCTACTTCGACGACGGCCTGGGGCTGCTCGTCGAGGACGACGGCAAGGGCGCCCCGCACGAGCTGTACGAGGACGGCGGCGCCGACGGCAGCGGGCACGGGCTGATCGGCATGCGCGAGCGCGTCGGCATGGTCGGCGGCACGCTGGACGCGGGCCCACGCCCCGGCGGCGGATTCCGCATCAGCGCGCTCCTCCCACTGAAGCCCGCACACTGACACCTGTCACTTCCCGAGCCCCGTCGGTGCCTTGCGAGTCGTCGGCGATGATGGGTTCACGAACCTTCCACGAAGCCCCCATGAAGGGACCCCCTTGATGTCGATCCGCGTGATGCTCGTCGACGACCAGGTGCTGCTGCGCACCGGGTTCCGGATGGTGCTTGCCGCGCAGCCGGACATGGAGGTCGTCGCGGAGGCCGGTGACGGCGTCGAGGCGCTGCAGGAGCTGCGGTCCACGGCGGTCGACGTGGTCCTGATGGATGTGCGCATGCCGAAGCTGGACGGCGTGGAGACGACGCGGCGCATCTGCGCCGACGCCAATCCGCCGAAGGTGCTCATCCTGACCACGTTCGACCTGGACGAATACGCCTTCTCCGGCCTGAAGGCGGGCGCGTCCGGCTTCATGCTGAAGGACGTGCCCCCGGCCGAACTGCTCGCCGCCATCCGCGCCGTGCACAGCGGCGACGCGGTCGTCGCGCCGTCCACGACGCGGCGCCTGCTCGACCGCTTCGCGCCGATGCTGCCGGGCACCGGCGGCCAGCCGCAGCACAAGGAGCTGGAGCGGCTCACCGAGCGCGAGCGGGAGGTCATGGTGCTCGTCGCCCAGGGCCTTTCCAACGGCGAGATCGCCGCGCGCCTGGTGCTGTCCGAGGCGACCGTGAAGACGCACGTGGGCCGCATCCTGACGAAGCTCGGGCTGCGCGACCGCGTGCAGGTGGTCGTGCTCGCGTACGAGACGGGGCTGGTGCGGGCCGGCGGGGGCGGCGGGGGCGGCGCGGGCTGAGCCCGCGGGGCCGCGCGGGCACGGGCCCTCGCCGTCAGCGCAGGACGCCCTCGATGAACTCGCTGCCCAGGCGTGAGACCACGCCGAGGTCGAGCTGGTGCTGTACGTACCGCCCGCGGCGGCGGGTGGTGATCAGCTCGGCCTTCTTCAGGACGCTCAGGTGCCGGGATATCTCCGGGGCTGTCATGCCGTGGGCGTCGGCCAGCTCTCCGGTGGTGTACGACCCGCGGGCCAGGTGGCGGCACAGGCGCATGCGGACCGGGTGGGAGAGCGCGGCCATGCGGCGCGTGAGCTGCTCCACGGAGGCGGGGGCGGCCAGGCCCGGGGAGTTCACGGGGTACGTGATCGAGGACTGCCAGCCATAGCGGTGCAGGACCATCAGGTGGGGCCAGCCGAGGCTGGTCGGGACCAGGACCAGGCCGCCCTCGCCCGTCCTGGTGTGGCCCACGGCCATTTTGTCGATGGTGATCCTGCTCGCCTGCTCGTCCAGGGACACCGCCCCGGAGATGGCCTGCAGCGCCTCCTTGAGGCCCTTGCGGCGCAGCAGTTCCGTCTTGTGCCGGGCGTCGGCGGCGAGTTGGTGGCTCACCCGGGACCAGGTGTCCGCGAAGAACGCCTCGTCGCAGTCCTCCAGGAGCTGCCGGAACCAGGCGCGCACGGCGGGCGGGTCGTCGAGCAGGCGCATGGTGAACCGCACTTGGTGGTCGCCGCGGGCGGCGGCGAGCTCCAGGGCGTGGCGGCGCGTCTCCGGGTCGCTCAGCGGGTCCGTCTCGCGCTGCGTGTCGTACCCGAGCTGGCAGGTGAACTCCAGGGCGGCGTCCACGAATTGCTGGTCGGTGAGCTTGTCCAGCTGGTCCAGCTCCTCGGCGAGCGTGGCGCCGGGCAGCTCGCTCTTGCCGGGGATGCCGGCGAACGGCGCGAAGACGTCCGAGAACGTCGTCCGCCACAGGAAGTCCGCCTCGCACATGCGGTCCGCGAGGCACGGGTCGAGGCGCGCGGACACGGCTGTCGCCCAGCCCTGCAGCCCCGGGTGGTGGCCCGGCTCGGACAGCGCGTGCAGCGCCATGCCGAGCTCGGCGAGGGGCGAGGGCACGACATGGATCCGCTCCGGCGTCAGGCCGGTGATGTCGATGCTCACGCTCATGTCCCCATGGTGCACCGCGGCACTGACAACGCCGTGGTCGATTGACGACTGGCGTCAATCGAAGCGACACGGGCCTTGGGCCTCGGGCAGGTTTGTTTCTGGGGCTGCGCCCCTCTCCCCCATTTCGCCGCTTCGCGGCTCGTCCTCAAACGCGGTTCGCGGCTCGTCCTCAAACGCCGGACGGGCTTCGGTGCCTCCTCTGTTGTCCGTTAAGTACTCTTTGTTGTGAAAGGTCTTGTGTCATGAGCGTTACTCAGCAGTATCTGCTTGACAGCTACCGTGCCGCCCAGCTTGGGGAGCGGACGCCGCCCGCTCCTGGAGTCAACGACTGGCAGGTCGTGCGCGAGGTGCGCGACTACGGGCGCTTCAACGCCGTCGTCCACGAACGACCGGCGCACGGCCGGGCGCGCGCCGCGCTCGGGCGCCTCCTGCACGGACTCAAGGGAGGCGGCGCACGAAGTCCGCGACCGCTTCCCTGACGTCGTCGGCCGTCCACGCCAGGCCCGGCCCGTTCACGGTGACCTCCGTGACGGACAGGCCCGGCGGGCCGTCCGGGAACCAGCGCCAGAAGAGCTGGGTCCCGGTCTCCTCGGACTGCGCGAGGGCGGCCTCGTTCAGGACCTCGGGCGGGTACGGCAGCCAGACCTGGAACTGGTGGGTGTGCGGCGGATCGGGGTGCACCCGCGACCACGGCACCCGCGAGGACGCGAAGCCGTCCCGCAGCACGCCCGCGACCACGCGCGCGTGGGCGACGTATTCCGGCAGGCGCGGCAGCACCCGCTTGAGACCGAGCAGCGCCGAGACGGCGGTCGGGAACTGCTGGAACATCAGGCCGCCGTACCGGTGCCGCCAGGCGCGGGCCTCCTCGGTGAGGGAGCGCGGCCCGGCGAGCGCGGCGCCCGCGATGCCTTCGAGGGACTTGTAGAACGACACGTAGACGCTGTCCGCGAGGGCGGCGATCTCCGTGAGCGGGCGGCCGAAGTGCGGGGTGCACTCCCACAGGCGCGCCCCGTCGACGTGCACCACGGCGTCCCGGTCGCGCGCCGCCGCCACCACGTCCGTGAGCTCCTCCCAGGTGGGCAGGACGAAACCCGCCTCCCGTAGGGGCAGTTCCAGCATCAGCGTGCCGAACGGCTCCTCGAAGTCGAGCACTTCGTCGGCCGTGGGGGAGCGCGGCTCGTCCGTGGGGTGCACGGTGCGCAGACCGCTCACCACGGAGAGGGCGCCCGACTCGTGGACCTCCGGGTGCGCGCGCGGGTGCAGGGCCACCGTCGCGTTGCCGGTGCGCCCCGCCCAGCAGCGCAGCGCCACCTGCTGGGCCATCGTGCCCGTCGGGAAGAAGACGGCGGCCTCCTTGCCGAGGAGCCGGGCGACCTCGTCCTCCAGGTCGGCGACGACGCCGTCGCCGTAGATGTCGCCGAACTGCTCCAGGTCCGCGACCTCGGCGGCGCCCTCGGCCAGGGCCGCGACGCGCTCGCCCAGGGAGACGCTCATCGGGGAGCGCGCCAGGACCCGCTTCGCGCTCCGCGCGGCCGCGAGCCGTCGCGCGTGCTCGTCGGGCCCGCCCGGCCCGCCCTGCTCGCCGTCGCCCGCCGGTGCCTGCCCGCCCTCACCGTCGTTCCGTCCGTCCAGCTCGCCCTCGCGGTCGTCCCGCGTGCCGTATGCGGTCATCCACAGATCATCGCGCGCTGTCGTACGAATGCCCACAGCCTGTGGACGGCCGACGGCGCCGTGCGGGGCAATAGCGTTAGCATGACGAGAAATCGTCCGGTACCCCGAGCGGACTGGAACGGAAGGCGTCATCGCGTGAACGCATCTCACCGGCCGGAGCAGCACCCGGAGCCCCGGTCGGACCCCAGGGACCGCCCCGCGCGGCTCACCGTGGGCGTCGTCGGCGCGGGCCGTGTCGGGCCCGCGCTCGCCGCGGCGCTGCAACTCGCCGGGCACCGCCCGGTGGCCGCGTCCGGAGTGTCCGACAGCTCCGTGCGGCGCGCCGCCGTGCTGCTGCCCGACGTGCCGCTGGTCCCGCCCGCCCAGGTGATGGAGCGCGCCGACCTGGTGCTGCTCACCGTTCCGGACGACGCGCTGCCCGGCCTCGTCGAGGGCCTCGTCGAGACCGGCGCGGTGCGCCCCGGCCAACTGCTCGTGCACACCTCCGGGCGGTACGGCACGAAGGTCCTGGAGCCCGCCCTGCGCGCCGGCGCGCTGCCCCTCGCGCTGCACCCGGCGATGACGTTCACCGGCACCCCCGTGGACGTACAGCGCCTCGCGGGCTGCTCCTTCGGCGTGACCGCACCCGACGAGCTGCGGCTCGCCGCGGAGGCGCTGGTCATCGAGATGGGCGGCGAGCCCGAGTGGATCGCCGAAGAGGCCCGCCCGCTCTACCACGCGGCCCTGGCGCTCGGCGCGAACCACCTGGTCACGCTGGTCGCCGAGTCCATGGAGCTGCTGCGCGACGCGGGCGTGACGGCCCCCGACCGCATGCTCGGCCCGCTGCTCGGCGCGGCCCTCGACAACGCCCTGCGCTCCGGTGACGCGGCCCTGACCGGCCCCGTCGCGCGCGGGGACGCGGGCACGGTCGCCGCGCACGTCGCCGAGCTGCGCAAGCATGCGCCGGGGACCGTCGCCGGCTATCTCGCGATGGCCCGCGCGACCGCCGACCGCGCCCTCGCCCACGGCCTCCTCAAGCCGGAGCTCGCCGAGGACCTGCTCGGTGTCCTCGCGGGCGGCGTGACCGCCCCCGGCGGCCCGGACGGACCGCGCGGCGGCACGACGGACGGAGCGGGCGAATGAGTCATATGGCCGACCTGCTGCACACCGCCGCCGAACTGCGCGCCCGCGCGCGGGCCGGCCGCCGGGCCGTAGTGATGACCATGGGCGCCCTGCACGAGGGCCACGCCACGCTGGTCCGCACGGCACGGGAGGCGGCCGGAACCGACGGCGAAGTCGTCGTCACGGTCTTCGTGAACCCGCTGCAGTTCGGCGCGGGCGAGGACCTGGACCGCTATCCGCGCACCCTCGAAGCCGACATCAAGACCGCCTCGCAGGCGGGCGCGGACGTCGTGTTCGCCCCCTCCGTGGAGGAGGTCTACCCCGGCGGCGAGCCCCAGGTCCGGGTGACCGCGGGCCCCATGGGCAGCGTCCTCGAAGGGGCCACACGCCCCGGGCACTTCGACGGCGTGCTCACCGTCGTCGCCAAGCTGCTGCACCTGACGGCGCCCGACGTGGCGCTGTTCGGCCAGAAGGACGCCCAGCAGCTCGCCGTGATCCGCCGCATGGCGCGCGACCTGAACTTCGACGTGGAGATCGTCGGCGTGCCCACGGTGCGCGAGGACGACGGGCTCGCCCGCTCCAGCCGCAACCGCTACCTGTCGCCCGGGGAGCGCCGCACCGCGCTCGCGC
>NZ_AOPZ01000044.1 GCF_000414115.1 Streptomyces aurantiacus JA 4570 | reverse complement strand
GGGCGGGGGCAGGGTGACGGCGGCCGCGGCTCCGGTCGCCAGGCCGGCGAGCGCGCCGTCCGCGGCCAGGACGGCGGCGGGGCGTGCCGCGTCGAGGATGGCCTCGTTGCGGGCCCGGGGCTGGTCCGGGTCCAGCGGCAGATAGCTCGCGCCCGCCCTGAGCACGCCGAGGATCGCCGCGATTCCCTCGGCGGAGCGCGGCAGGAGCAGGGCGACGGAGGCTCCCGGGCGCACGCCCTCCTTGGCCAGGACGGACGCGATGTCGCCCGACCACAGGTCCAGTTGGCGGTAGGTGAGCGCCGAGCCGTCGGGGTGCACGATCGCGGGGGCCGCGCCCGATTCGCGCAGTCGGCGCGCGATCAGTTCGGTCACCGACGGGGCCGGCGCGGTCTCGCTGGTGCGGTCGTACCGGTCGAGCAGCGCCGCCCTGCTCTCCTCGGTGAGCAGCGGTGCCTCGTCGACGGGCCGGTCGGGTTCGGCGAGCAGGCCGGTCAGCAGGGTGCGGTAGGACTCGAGCAGTCCCGTCACGGTGGCGCGGTCGAACAGGTCGGTGGCGAACTCGGCGACGAGGCGCGACCCGGACTCGTCGGTCTCCACCGAGAGGGAGAGGTCGAACAGCGATATCCCGCGGTCGCGCACCCGCAGCGGCTCGCTGCGCACGCCCGGCAGCCGGAGCCGGTGCGCGCCCCCCGGCTGTACGTCGAACATGACCTGGAACAGCGGGTTGTGGCTGTGGGCGCGGGCCGGGCGCAGCCGCTCCACCAGGCGCGCGAAGGGAACGTCGGCGTTGCTCTGCGCCTCGGCCACGAGCGAGCGCACGGTGCCGAGCAACTCGCTGAACGGCTCGGTGCCGCGCACCGGTACGCGGAGCGCGAGCGTGCTGGTGAACAGGCCGATCAGCCGCTCCAGTTCGACCCGGTTCCGGCCGGCGTCGACCGTGCCGATCACCAGGTCGTCGGAGCCGGTCAGCCGGTGCAGCAGCACGGCGAACGCGGCGAGCAGGGTGCCGAAGCGGGTACACCGGTAGCGGCGGCAGGCCGCGGCCATGGCGTCCTCGACCGAGGGCGGGAGTGCCAGCTCCACGAGTTCGCCGCGGAAGGTCTGTACGGCGGGGCGGGGGCGGTCGGTGGGGAGTTCGAGCACGGCGGGCGCGTCGCCGAGCCGCTCCGCCCAGTGGGCGAACTGGCCCTCCCAGGCGCCGCGTTCGAGCATCTCTTGCTGCCACTCGCCGAAGTCGGCGTACTGCAGGGGAAGTTCGTCGAGGCGTGGGGCCGTGCCGTCGGCCTCGGCGGCGTACGCCTCCGTGAGCTCGTCGAAGAGCACGCCCGCCGACCAGCCGTCGAACACGGTGTGATGGAGCGTCAGCAGGAACGCGTGCTCGGTGGCGGAGAACGACACGAGGTCGGCGCGGAGCAGCGGCCCGGTGGCGAGGTCGAAGGGCGCGCGTGCGTGCGCGGCGGCGAGGCGCAGGGCCTCGTCCTCGCGGGCGGCCGGGGCGACGTCGGTACGGCGGGTGTGACGCAGCGGCACGGCGAGGCGCTCGGCGATGATCTGCTGTGGCACCCCGGCGACCGGCCTGAAGGTGGTCCGCAGCACCTCGTGCCTGGCCACCAGCGTGTCGAGGGCGGACCTCAGCACGTCCACGGCGACCTCGCCGTACCAGCGGAAGGCGAAGTGGACGTTGTAGAGCGCTGTGTCATCGGCGAGCTGCTCGAGCAGCAGGAGGCGCTGCTGCTCGTACGATGCCGTCACCGCCATGACCGGCTCGGTGCTCATCCCGTGCTCCCCTGCTGGTCGAACTGCGTCAGGTCCATCCGCTTCCTGTTCCGGGCGGTGAGGGCGAGGTCGGGGTCCGCGGCGCCCGGCCGCCCCGCCCTGCGGGCGACTCCCTCGACGGTGGGCTGCGTGATCAGGTCGCGGACGGTGATGTCGAGGCCGAGTTCGGCGCGCAGCCTGGTGACGAGGCGGACGGCCAGCAGGGAGTGCCCGCCGAGGTCGAAGAAGTCGTCCCGGACGCCGACCTGCGGGAGGTCGAGCACCTGCTGCCAGATCTCGGCGACCGCGCGTTCGTCGGCTGTCCGCGGTGCCATGTACGTGGCTGCCGCGTCGAGTTGGTCCGGTTCCGGGGCGGGCAGCGCGCCGCGGTCGATCTTGCCGCTGGTCGTACGGGGGAGGTCGGCGAGGACGACGAAGGCCCCGGGGACCAGATAGGCCGGCATCCGCTCGCGCAGCCAGTCCCTGAGGGCGCCCGCCGCCAGGGCCGCGGACGGAGCGGGCGTGCAGTAGGCGACGAGTCGGGTGCCGTCGGCGCCGGTGCGCGCCGCGACCACGGCCTCGGCCACCGCGGGGTGCCCGCGCAGCTCCTCCTCGATCTCGGCGGGCTCCACCCGGAAGCCGCGGACCTTCACCTGGTGATCGCGTCGCCCGAGGAACTCGATGGCGCCGCCCGGCCGGTAGCGGCCCACGTCGCCCGTCGCGTAGAGGCGGCAGCCGGGCCGTGCGGGATCGGGGTCGGGCACGAACCGCGCCGCGGTGCGGGCCGGGTCCCCGTGATAGCCACGGGCGAGGCCGGTTCCGCCGAGGAATATCTCCCCGACGACGCCCGGCGCCACGGGCTGTCCGGCGGCGTCGAGCACCACCGCCCGCACGCCCGGCAGCGGGCCGCCGATGGGCAGCACGCCGGTGCGGGCCGCGTCGTCCTCGTCCGGTGGGTAGAAGGTGTTGCCGACGGTCGCCTCGGTGACGCCGTACACGTTGAGGATGCGCGTTCCCGGCGCGACCGCGGTGCGGAAGCGCCGGTAGTCGGCCCCGCTCCACGCCTCGCCGCCCACGGCGAAGAGCCGGGCGGGCGGCAGCTGCTGCCCGGTGCGCTCGGCGTGGTCCACCAGGAGCCGCAGGACCGAGGGCAGGAACTCCGCGTAGTGCACGCGCTCCTCCCGCAGCAGCGCGAACAGGCGCTCCGGGTCGAGCACGGTGTCGGCGGGGCAGAGCACGAGGCGGCCGCCGGAGAGCAGCGCGCGGAAGATGTCACCGGTGCAGACGTCGAACGCGACCGAGGCGAGCTGAAGATGGTTCGCGGGCTCGCCGTCCAGCTCGTAGGTGCGCTCCCAGGCCCGGTACTTGTCCACGAGCCCTTGGTGCGGGATGGCCACGCCCTTGGGCTTTCCGGTGGAACCCGATGTGTAGATCACGTACGCGAGTTCGGCGGGGTCGACGCGCGCTCCGGGGTCCGTGGTGGGCGCGCCGGTGACGTCGGGCGAGTCCATCCGTAGCGCGGGCACGGCGAGTTCGGACAGGGCGTCCGACAGGGTCAGCGCCAGCCGGGGCCGCGCGTCGGCGACGATGTCGGCGAGCCTGGCGGCCGGGCTCGTGGCGTCGAGCGGGAGGTAGGCCGCGCCCGCCTTCAGCACGCCGAGCATCGCCACCACGAGCTCGGGCGAGCGCGGCAGATGCAGCGCCACCACGTCGCCGGCGCCGATGCCGCGCCCGGCGAGCAGGTTGGCCACCTGGTTGGCGCCGCGGTCCAGTTCACCGTAGGTGAGGTCGCCGGCGGCCGAACTCACCGCGGTCGCGTCGGGCCGCCCGGCCACGACCCCGGCGAACAGCTCGGGCACGGTCGCGGGCGCGCCCAGGGCGGCCTCGGGCCGGTCCTCCCGCTCTTCCCGGGGCCCCGGCCGCCCCGCGGGCAGCTCTGCGACCGGCAGGTCAGGGCCGGCGAGGGCGGCGCTGAGGAGCTCTGTGTAGCCCTCGGCCAGGCGCTCGACGGTGGCGGGGTCGAACAGGTCGGTCCGGTACTCCCAGATCAGGGTGATCCGCCGGTCCCGTTCCGTACGGGGAACACCGAGCTGCCGTTCGGCGCGCGGGACCACGAGCACCGAGAGGTCCAGCTTGGCGGTGCCGTTGTTGCGTTCGAGGTAGCTGCACGCGACGGGGCCGAGCCGCAGTTCGGGCAGCGGCGAGTCGTCGAAGTTGATCATTGCCTGGAACACCGGGTTGCGCCCGGGTGAGCGCGGCGGATCGAGCTCCCTGATCAGCTCGACGAACGGCAGTTCCTGGTTGGCCTGGGCGTCGAGCACGACCCGTCGGGCCCGGTCGAGCAGGTCGGCGAAGTTCGGTGCGGGCTGTCCGGGGCCGCGCAGTGAGCAGCGCAGCACCACCGGGTTGACGAACATGCCGATGACTCCGGCGGTTCCGGGTATGCCCCGGTTGCCGAACGCGGAGCCGACGCAGACCTCGTCCTGGCCGCTGTAGCGGTGCAGCAGCGCGGCGTACCCGGCGAGCATCGTGATGAACAGGGTCACGCCGTTGTCCCTGCTGAACGTGCGCAGCCGCTCGCACAGTTCGGCGGGGAGCTCCATCCGGTGCACCGCGCCGCTCGTGTCGTCGTGCTCGGCACGCTGCCCGTCGTACGGCAGTTCAAGGTGCTGGGGCGCGCCGTCGAGCTGGTGCTTCCAGTAGTCGAGCTGGGCCCGCATCGCCGGTCCGTCGAGGACTTCCTGCTGCCAGCGCGCGAAGTCCTGGTAGCGGACGGCGGGTTCGGGCAGCGCGGGCGGCGTGCCCTGGTCCAGGGCCGTGTAGAGCCGGCTCAGTTCGTCCACGAGGACGGCGAAGGACCAGCCGTCGTGCACCAGGTGGTGCTCGACCAGGACCAGCTCATAGGTCTCTTCGGCGAGCCGCAGGGCGGTCCACCTGATCAGCGGCAGCCGGCTGATGTCGAAGCGGACGCCGATGTCGGCGCGGATGAACTTCTCCGCCGCGGCCTCCGGGTCGGCCTCGGCGCGCAGGTCCATCAGGGGCACGCGAACCGGGTAGGGCTCGTGCACGACCTGGGTCGGCTCGCCCTCGCGCAGTTCGACCGTGGTGCGCAGGGCCTCGTGCCTGCGCACGATCTCGGTGAGCGCGCGTTCGAGGACGGCGAGGTCGAGCGGGCCGTGCAGGCGCAGGGTGGTCGGCGCGTTGTACGCGGAGCTGTCCGGCGAGAACTGTTCGACGACCCAGACCTGGCGCTGCATCAGGGAGAGCGGTGCCGTGCCGTCCTGCGTGCCTCGTACGACCGGCGGCAGCACCGCGGCGCCCGTCGCCCCCTCACCGAGGACCTCGCTCAGACCGAGCGGGGTGGGGGCCTTGAACAGCGCGTGCAGCGGCAGGTCGGCGGCGAGGCCGGCGCGGATCTCGGCGAGCGCCCGTGCGGCGAGCAGCGAGGTGCCGCCCAGCTCGAAGAAGTCGTCGTGGATGCCGACGTCGGGCAGGTTCAGCACGCGCGACCACACGGCGCACAGGTGCCGCTGCACGTCGTCGCGGGGCGCTTCGTACGGCCTGCCGGTGCCGGCCCGGTCGGCGCCGACGGCGGGCAGCGCGGACCGGTCGACCTTGCCGCTCGCGGTGACCGGAAGGCGGTCGACCCAGGCCCACGCGGAGGGCGTCATCCAGTGCGGCAGTCGCTCACCGAGCCAGTCCCTGACCGCGGTGAACGGCAGCCGGGAGCCCTCCGCCGCGGCGACGAGGTAGCCCACGAGGCGATCGCCGTCGGCCACCACGGCGGCCTGGCCGACCGCCGGGTGCGCCGCGAGGGCGGCCTCGACCTCGCCCGGTTCGATCCTGAAGCCGCGGACCTTGACCTGGTCGTCGACCCGGCCGAGGAAGGTCAGCTCGCCGTCGCCCGCGACGGTCATCCGGTCGCCGGTGCGGTACATCCGCGCCCCGGGCGGCCCGAAGGGGTCGGGCACGAACCGCTCGGCGGTCAGGTCGGGGCGTCCGAGGTAGCCGCGCGCGAGGGCCGCTCCCCCGACGTGGAGTTCGCCGGACGCGCCCTCGCCGACCTCGTTCAGCTCGCCGTCCAGGAGCCACAGGCTTCTCGGCCCCACGACCGTGCCGACCGGCACCGAGCCGGTCTCGTCCGCCCGCACGCCGCCGCCGTTCACGCCGGGCGCGACGGCCGTTTCCCTCACACTCACCGAAGCGGTCATCACCGACTCGGTCGGACCGTAGGCGTTCACCACGCGCGGCCCGCCACCCGAGGGGGCGAACACGGCCCGCCACCGGTTCAGGGCGGCCGCGGGGAACGCCTCACCTCCGACGAGCACGGTGTGCACCCGCGAGAAGAACGCGGGCAGGCTTCTGGCCTCGGGGGTGCCGACCAGCTCGCAGAACAGCGCGGTGGGCAGGTCGGCCACCGTGACGAGCCCCTTGCGGAGCTCGGCGCAGAGCTCCGCGGGCCCCCACGGCTCGTCCCCGCGCAGCACCACCGCCGCCCCGGAGGCGAGGGCCGCGAACAGCTGCTCCACGGCGACGTCGAACGCCTCGCCCGCCATCTGGAGCACGCCGTCGCCGAAGCCGATGCCCATCCGGTCGGCCATGGAGAGCACATGGGCCGCCGCGGCCCGGTGCTCCACGACGACTCCCTTCGGCGTCCCGGTGGAACCGGAGGTGTAGATCACGTACGCGGCGGCGGACGGGTCGACCTCGGGCAGCCGCGGCACGGGCGTCTCCCGGGACGCGGCAGCCTGCGCTTCCTCTTCGAGGAGCAGCACCGGGCAGGGCAGCTCCGGCAGCGCGGTCCGCAGCGCGGGCCCGGTCACCACCGCGGCGGCGCTCGCGTCCTCGACGAGGCCCTCGAGCCGGGCGGCCGGCAGGTCATGAGGCAGCGCCAGATAGGCGGCGCCGGACTTGAGCACCCCCAGGATCGCGACCACGAGCGAGAAGTCCCGGCCCGCGTGCACCCCGACGACGGCCTCGCGCCCGATGCCCCGGGCGACGAGCCTGTCGGCGAGGCGCGACGCGGCGGCGTCGAGTTCGGAGTAGGTCAGCCACCGGCGGCCCAAACGCACCGCGGGCGCGTCCGGGACGCGTGCGGCCTGCCGTTCGACGAGCGCGGACAACGTACGCGGCATGCCCGCGGGCTCATTAGCCACTGTTACCTCCGTTTGGGGCCGAAGCCGTCCTTGTGTCAGCCGGCCAGTGCCTCGGCCGTGCGCTGCAGCAGCGCGGGGTCGTAGTGGGCGCTGGCCATCGGGGTGAGCACGACCTCGGTGGCACCGGCCGCGTGGTAGCGCGCGATGCCGGCCCTGACCTGTTCCTCGTCCCCGATCACACCGACGCCGTCGAGGAGACGGTCACCGATCTGCCTGCTGCTCACCTCGTCGGCGAAGCCGCTCGCCTCGTACATCCGCCGGTAGTTCGGCACGCGCGCGTACGTCGACAGGTACTTGCGGAGCACCTCGCGGTCGGCGTCGAGATCGTCGGAGACCATGCCGGGGATCATCACCGTGACCGGGCAGGAGTCGGGGTCCCGCCCCGCCCGCAGCAGGCCGGCGCGCACATTGGGCAGGGCCACGTCCCGGACGTACTCGGGAGTGCACATCCACAGCGCGACGCCGTCGGCGAGTTCGCCGCCGAGCCGGGACATCTTCGGCCCGAACGCGCCGAGGTACAGCGGCTGGTCCGCGCGCCGCGGCGAGCTGTACACGGCGTGCGCCCGGTACCAGCGGCCCTCGGCGTTGACCTCACCGTCGGCGAGGACACCGCGCACTGCGCCGAGGTACTCCCGCATCTCCGCCACCGCGGGGCCCGGTTTCCTGCCGAGGCTCCACTCGGCGATCATCCCGTGCCCCGTCCCCACCGCGAGGGTGAAGCGGCCGCCGGAGAGTTCGTCGATGGTCGCCGCGGTCTGCGCCATCACCACCGGCGGGCGGCTGTAGTACGGGAGCACGCCCGCGGCGAGCTGCACCGTCTCGGTCGAGACGGCCAGGGCCGCGAGCACGCTCGCGCTGTCCCGGATGGTGGGCAGCTGCACCAGCCACACCGAGTCCACCCCGGCCTTCTCCGCCATCCGGGCCCGCCCGAGGAGCTCGGACACCGAGATGTCCTGCCCCTCGAGCACGATCCCGCTCCGTACGGCCGTGCCGCGCTCACTCACCATGGCGGCTAAGCACTCATCCGCTCGCGGAGGCTCTTCGGCCGCATGTCGGTCCAGACCTCCTTGATGTGTGCCAGGCAGGTGTCCTTGCTGCCCGCCACGCCCACCTCGCGCCAGCCCGCGGGGACCTCACGCCCCTGCGGCCAGATCGAGTACTGCTCCTCGTCGTTGATCACCACGGTGTACTCGCGGTCGTCGTCATCGTCGAACATGTGCCGTTCTCCCTTGCGGTCCTCGGGGTCGATTGCCGGACTGTCGTGCTCAGTTGGCGGCGAGCTTGGCCGCCGCCTCTTCCTCGGAGAGGTTCTCGATCATGGCGAGCAGCGCCCTCTCGATGTGCTCCGCGAGGCCGCGTGCGGTGCGCGCCTCGAACAGGTCGGCCACCGCGATGTCCACGTCGAACCGCTCCCGGATACGGGCCACCAGCTGCACGGCCACCAGTGAGTTGCCGTTGAGGTCGAAGAAGTCGTCGTCGATCCCGATGAGATCCACGGCGAGGGTCTCCGCCCACATCTCGGCGATCACCCGCTGTGCCTCGGTCTCCGGCTCCACGTAGGGCGTCGCGAGGTTGCGCGGGCTGGCCGTCACGGTGCGCTGCGGCGCGGCGGCGAGCTGCTCCCGCAGGGCGTCCCTGGTGACTTCCTTGGCGAAGCCGAGACGCCGGGTGAAGCTGTCGGGGCAGAGGATCAGCTGGGGGGCGACACCGGAGTCGAGGATGTCCCACAGCATGGGATAGCCGTCCTCGTTGCGGATGCCGAACTCCCGCTCGTTCACGCGCAGCAGCGCCAGTTCGAGCTGGGTGCCGATGTCGGCGGACCCGCCGGCGGTGGCGGAGGGCACCGGTACCGCGGCTGTCGTGGGGGCGCCCTTCGCCGCCTGCAGCGCGTCCTCGCTCTCGACCGCGATCAGGGTGAAGCCCTCGATGCCGACCAGCTCGATGCCCTCGTCGTCCACCACGGTCACGTTGGTGCGCACCAGTGAGCCCCTGGTGTCGTCGAGGTGCTGGATGCGGCTGTGCACCCGGGCCGGAAGCGGGCCGCGGACGACGATCCGGTCGTAGCCGAACGGCAGGTAGGAGCCGTCGCCGTCGCCGATGATGCGCTGGGCGATGGAGGTCGCGCTGTCCAGGACGGCCGGGTGCAGCCCGAACACCTCGGTGTCGGCGTGGTACTCGGCGGGCAGTTCGATGGTGGCCAGCTCGTCGAACCGGCCGTTGTCCGCCGTCTCGCTCGTCCAGTGGCCCGCGATGTTGTCCCAGCGGGGGCCGAGCCACACCAGGCTGTCCGGGGCCTCCTCCCGGTCCTCCTTGTCGGGAAGGTGGCTGTGCGCGCGCCACTCGTCCAGGGAGTGCGTCGGCGCGGGGCCGCTCCCACCGGGGCCGACCTTGGCGGTCGTGTAGTCGAGGATCTCGCCCTCGGTGTTGTCCGCGTCCCTGATGACCGCCGTGAACCGCTGCTCTCCCTCCGGGATCAGCAGGATGTGCACGGCATGGCTGGTGTCGAAGGAGAGCGGACGCTGGAACACCAGGTGGGAGATCGAGCACGTCGCGGATCCGGTGGCCTCCTCGTAGGCGGCGCGGATCGTCTCGATCAGGCTGGTGCCGGGCATGGTCGGCAGGCCGGCCACCGTGTGCTCCGCCGTCACCCAGTCCTCGGTGGACAGCTTCTTGACGAAGATGACGTTGTCGTTGCCGGACCGGATCAGCCTGCTGCCGAGCAGCGGGTGCGCGACCTCCTGGTAGCGGTCGCCCATCTCGAAGTCGAGCAGCAGGTCGGGGGCGTCCACCTTGTCCGCCATGCCGAGGCCCTGCCAGATCGGCCAGTTGACCGAGACGACATGGCTGTGGCCACCTCGTGCCGAGCGCGCGTGGGCGTACGCGTCCATGATCGCGTTCGCGGACACATAGTCACCGAGGCCGAAGTCGCCGGTGAAGATCGCGAAGGTCGAGTAGAGGACGATCGCGTCGACGTCGTCGCCGAACACCTCCTCTAGGGCCAGCGTGCCGAACACCTTGGCCGCCATGACCCGTTCGGCGTCGTCCTGCGACCTCGCCTCCAGCATGCCGCCGCCGGTGACGCCCGCGGCGTGCAGCACCACGTCCACCTTGCCGAAGACCGCCCCGGCCTTGGCCCGCACGGCGCGCAGCTGGTCGGGATCGGTGACGTCCGCGGCGCAGACGAGCACCTCGCCGCCGAGCTCCTCGACCTCGCGCACCGCCTGGATCCGCCTGACGCCCGCGTCGTCCGCGTCGTGCTCGGCGAGGTAGTCGTCCCACTCGGCTCGCGGCGGCAGGCCGGAGCGGCCGAGCAGGACCAGCTTCGCCGCGTGCTTCTCGGCGAGGTCCTTCGCCGTCACCAGGCCGATGCCGCCGAGGCCGCCGGTGATCAGGTAGACGGCTCCGTCACGGAGGTACTTGGCGCCCTCACCGGTCGGCGGCAGGGCCACCTCCTGGTGCTCCCACACCCACCGGCGGCCGCCGCGGTAGACGACGCGTTCGTCGTCGCCGTGCGCGATCTCCCGCAGGATCTGGTCGATCTGGACCGCCGGCCGGCCGTCCGCGGCGATGTCGACGGTCCTGCACCGGGTCTGGGAGAGCTCCTTCGGCAGCAGCTTGACGAAGCCGAGCACGCCCGACTTGGTCGGCTCGATCCGCTCGGTGCCGTTGACCGGCTCCGCGTCACTGGTGAGCAGCACCAGGTCGAGGGGGGTCTCGGTGACCTTGCGGGTGATGGCGTGCACCGCGGTCAGGATGCTGAAGAACCCGGTGTCGAGGCCGTCCCGGGCCCGCTCGGCCGCGGTGTCGCCCTCGAGGTCACCGACGAGCCAGCCGTGCACGACCCGCACCTTCGACGGATCGCCCGCCGCCACCGCGGTGAACACCTCGATGTAGTCGGCCAGTTCACGCGGCCGCACCGTGAAGCCCTGCTCACCGTCCCGTGCGAACTCGGTGCCCGCCCGGACCACGAAGGTGGTGGCCCCCGCGGCGCGCAGCCGCTCGACGAGGCCGGTCACCGGGGCCGTGGACGACTCGAAGACCAGCCAGGCGGCCTCGGTGTCGATGCCGGTGCCACCGAGCAGGGTCCGCTCCCGCCAGCTCGGCACGTAGTACGGGCCGGTCTCGTTGTGGGCCGCGGCCGCGTCGGCGGTGCTTCCCTCGTCCGTCGCTCCGGGCTTGGCGTCCAGCCAGCAGCGCAGCTTCTCGTACGGCACCGGCGGCAGCGTGATC
Organism: Streptomyces aurantiacus JA 4570; assembly: GCF_000414115.1. GTDB lineage: Bacteria > Actinomycetota > Actinomycetes > Streptomycetales > Streptomycetaceae > Streptomyces > Streptomyces aurantiacus_A. The sequence continues at coordinate 15,448 of NZ_AOPZ01000044.1, read as the reverse complement.
CGGCCCCGACTCTCGCCGTTCCAGAGCCGGCCGAGGTCGAGCGGCGCACCGGCCTGCCATGCCTGGCCGACCGCGCCGAGCAGGACCGTCACATCGGGCTGGCGCTGCTTGACGTGGCGCACCGTCGGTACGGCGAGCCCGGCCTGCTCGGCCTCCAGCTGCTGCCGGGCGAGCACGGTGAGCGCGTTGCCGGGTCCGACCTCGAGCAGCACGCGCTGCCCGCCTTCCAGGAGCACGGCGACCGCGTCTCCGAAGCGCACCGCGCTGCGCAGGTGCCGCGTCCAGTAGTCGGGGTCGACCGCGTCCTCCGGTGTCATCCAGTCACCGGTCACGTTGGACACGAACGCCGCGGTGGGCTTCCTCCGCTCGACGCCGGCCACCAGGGCCCGGAAGTCGGCGAGGATCGGCTCCATCATGGCCGAGTGGAAGGCGTGCGAGGTGTGCAGCGGCCTGCCCTCGACGCCCTGCGAGGACAGCAGCGCCCGCACGTCCTCGACGCTCTCGTCCGGTCCGGAGATCACGGTCGCGTTGGGCGCGTTGACCGCGGCCACACTGACGTCGTCCGGAAGCAGCGGCCGTACCCGGTCCTCCGACAGCGGCACGGAGAGCATCGACCCGGCGGGCACACCCTGCATCAGCCTGCCGCGGTCGGCCACCAGGCGCAGCGCGTCGTCGCGGGAGAACACGTCGGCGAGGGTGGCCGCGACGAATTCGCCGACGCTGTGGCCGACCATGGCCTCGGGCCGGACTCCCCAGCTCTCCAGGAGCTTGGCCAGCGCGTAGGAGAAGACGAACAGGGCGGGCTGGGTGACCTCGGTCTCCGTCAGCCGCGCGGTCGCCCGGTCGCGGTCCTCGTCGGCCGGGTAGAGCACGTCGAGCAGGTTCCATCCGGTGTGGTCGGCGAGCACCTTCGCGCACGCGTCCACCTCGGCGGCGAACACCGCCTCCTGCTCGTAGAGTTCCTTGCCCATCTCCACGTACTGCGCGCCCTGGCCGGGGAACATGAAGGCGACGGAGCGGGCCGTGCCGCGCGCCGGTATCAGCGCCGGGCTGGGCTGCGGCACGCCGGCCGCGAGCCGGTCCGCGGCGGCCTCGGCGCCGTCGGCGACCAGGAACCCGCGGATGGAACGCGGTTCCCTGCCGACCGCCAGGGTGTAGGCGGCGTCCGCGAGCTGGTCCTGACGCTGACGCAGGTGCTCGCCGAGCGCGGTGGCACTCGACTCCAGTGCCGTGGGAGTGCGTGCGGACAGGACGATGAGCTGCTGCGCGCGGCCCGGGGCCGCGGTGGCCGGCTGGGCCGGCGGCTCCTCGAGGACGACGTGCGCGTTGGTCCCGCCGACGCCGAACGAGCTGAGGCCCGCCCTGAGCGGCCCGGAGTCGGAGACCCAGGGGCTGAGTTCGGTGTTGACGTACAGCGGGGACGAGTCGAAGTCGATCTGCGGGTTGGGCTCGTCGAAGTTCAGGCTCGGCGGCAGGATCCGGTGCCGCATGGCCATGAGCGTCTTGATCAGACCGACGACGCCGGCCGCGGCGCCCAAATGCCCGACATTTGTTTTCACCGAACCCACGGCGCAGTACTGCTTGCGGTCGGTGAATTCGCGGAACGCACGGCTCAGCGCGTTCACTTCGATCGGGTCGCCGACAAAGGTGCCGGTGCCGTGCGCCTCGACATAGCTGACCGTGGAAGGGTCCACACCCGACCTGCGCCAGGCGTCCATCACTGCCTTGAACTGGCCGTCGACGCTCGGCGCCGAGAACGCGCCCTTCTGTGCGCCGTCGTTGTTGATGGCGGTCGACCTGATGACCCCGAGAATGGTGTCGCGGTCCTCAAGGGCGGCCTCAAGGGGCTTCAGCAGAACGGCACCGCTGCCGCTGCCGAAAATGGTGCCCCGCGCCTTGGCGTCGAAGGCCCGGCAATGGCCGTCCGGGGAGTACATGCCGCCCTCGGAGTACATGTAGCCGGTAATCTCGGGGAAGAAATGCTCGACACCGCCGGCGAGCGCCATTTCGCATTCTCCGGCGCGCAGCGCCTGGCACGCGAGATGCAGCGCGACGAGCGAGGTCGAGCACGCCGTCAGACAGGTCAGCGAGGGCCCTTCGAGGCCGAGCCGGTAGGACACACCGGTGGCCACGTAGTCACTGATGTTGGCGAGGTTCGAGGAGAGACCTCCCAACAGCTTGTACGCGTCGGAGTTCGGCTTCACGTTGCGGTCGAAGTACGTGTTGAGGCCGGCGCCGCCGTACACGCCGATGCGTCCCGAGAAGGTGCCCGGCGAATAGCCGGCGTACTGCAGCGAGCCGTCGCAGGCTTCGAGGAACGCCCGGTGCTGCGGGTCGAGCACCTCGGCCTCTCGTACCGTCATGCCGAAGTAGCCGGGGTCGAACAGCTCCGCATCGGGAGCCAGCGGTGCGGCTTTGACGTAGTTCGGGTCGGCGAGGAACTTCTCGCTGACGCCTTCGACCCTCAGCTCTTCGTCGCTGAAGAACGTAATCGATTCGACGCCGCTGACCAGGTTCTGCCAGAGCTCCTCGGTGTCCCGAGCGCCTGGGAACTTTCCTGCCATTCCGATCACGGCGACGTGACCGCTTCGGTTCTTGTCCACGGTTCCCCCTTCAGAAATCCCGAACAAAGGAATGCCGTGGGCGCACCGTCGTACCCATGGAACGAGCGCCGGAACCATTCCGTAGGACGCCAGACTGCGGACAGCGCGGACCGATCACAAGAGTTCACAGGGTGCCTGGCGTAAACTGGACAGCGCGTTGACGTCCCGGCGCCGACTGCCGTTCCCTGAGCTGATGCAGGCACAATTCGGCGGCGGGGAGCAGACGACGTGAGCGCGACGGCATCCTCACCCACGGCCAGCGACGAGGGACGACGGCCGCGCTTCGGCGTCGGTTTCTCCGCTGTGTGCGGCGGAATGTTTCTGGCGAATCTGGCCTCCGGCATCAGCTCGGTGGCTTTCCCCTGGCTCGCCACCTCGGTCACCGACAGCGCGCTGCTGATCTCCGGCGTCGCCATGCTCCTCGAACTGCCCTGGCTGCTGGCGAGCCTGCCGGCCGGAGTTCTCATCGACCGCACCAACCACCGCTGGACGCTGGGGCTCACGCACCTGTTCCGCGCCCTGGTCGCGGGCGGTATCGCGCTGGCCGTGGCCACCGGATCGGCGCCGCTCGCGCTCATCTACACCGCCGCGTTCCTGATCGGCTCGGCGACGGTACTGAACGAGAACACCAGTCAGGTGGTCGTGCCGAGACTGGTGCCCTCGTCTCTCCTTGAGCGCGCCAACGGCCTTCTGGTGATGACCGACACCGTGGGCGGGCTCTTCATCGGGCCCTGGCTCGGCGGGCTGCTGCTCGGGACCTCGCTGGTGCTGCCGTTCCTCTTCGAGGGCGGACTCTTCGTGCTGTCCGCGGGGCTGATGCTCCTTGTCGTGCTCGCCCCGCGCGAGCGCGACCGGCCGCAGCGGACGATGCGGTCCGACATGGTCGAGGGGCTGCGCTACTTCTGGCGCCACCCCACGCTGCGTACGCTCGGTCTGTTCCTCGGCCTGCTCAACCTCAGCAGCGCCATCGCGCTCTCCACCCAGGTGCTGTTCGCGCAGACGATCCTCGGTCTCGACGCGACCCGGTTCGGCCTGCTGTTCCTGGCCGGAGGGATCGGCGCGATGCTCGGCGCCTGGCTGACGAGCACTCTGGAACGGCGCCTCGGCGCCCGTCGGATCCTGCTGGTCAGCCTGGCGGGCAACGCCCTGAGCAGCCTGCTCATCGGCCTCGCGAGCAGCGCCGTCGTCGTGGCCTTCGCCATCGCGGTCGGCGGCATGCTCTCCACGATCTGGAACGTACTGACGGTCAGCTACCGGCAGCGGGTCGTCCCCGAGGAGATGCTGGGCAGGGTCAACAGCATCTACCGGCTGCTCGCCTGGGGCCCGCTCCCGCTGGGTTCGCTGCTCGGCGGCCTCATCGTCACCGTGTCCGGGGCCCTGACGAACAAAGAGCTCGGCCTGCGCACTCCCCTGCTGATCGCCGCGCTGATCGCCATGGCGCTCACAGTCTTCGGGGTCACCAGGCTGCGCGAAGGCATCTGGTCACCCAACTATCGCGTCGGCGAGGAGAAGTCATCATGAGCTCGGCGTCCGTACTCCCGCCCCATCGCAGCACCGGCTCCGGGGACCCGGTGTTGCTGCTCGCGCCCGCCGCGACCCGGTCTGCGGTGTGGTCGCTGCACCAGGTCCCGGCCCTGCGGGGCGCCGGGTACCGGGTCATCACCTACGACCACCGGGGCACCACCGACGACTTCGTGCCCGAGGGGCCGGCGCGCCTCGCCGAACTCGTCGCGGACGCGGGCCGGCTCCTGCAGGACGTGGCGGGAGAGCCGTGCCATCTCGTCGGCTCCTCGCTCGGCGCGCTCGTGGCCCAGCGGCTCGCGGTGCTCCGCCCGGACCTCGTCCGCTCCCTCTCGCTGCTCGGCACCCGGTCCCGTACTCCGGCCTTCATCTCCACGATGGTCAAGGCCATCGTGGACGCCGCCCGGTCCGGCGAGGTCCCCGACGACTACGCGGCGATGTCCACCATGACGCAGCTCTTCGCCCCCGCGACACTGCTCGACGACAGGTTCGCCAAGGAGTGGTTCGACCTGATGACGCTGAGCCCGATCCGGGGCGAGGGAGCCGCCCGGCAGTATCTGGCCACGCTGTCCGTGGAGGAATGGGCGGGCGAGCTGGGCACGATCAGCTGCCCCACTCTCGTGGTCGGGTTTCCCGCGGACGTCGTGATGCCGGCCCCGCTGGGCCGGGAGGTGGCCGACGCGATCGAGGGGGCTCGCTACGAAGAGGTGCCCGGCTGCGGCCACTTCGGCTTCCTCGAACGGCCCGCCGAGGTCAACACGCTGCTCCTGGACTTCCTCGCCAAGGCGTCGGCCGCCGGCTGACACCCGGCTCGGCGGGATCCGGGCTTCCCGGTACGCTCCTCAGTCCTCGTCGACGGTGATCAGGCCGCGGTTGACCGCGACCATCACCGCGGCCGTGCGGTCGGCGACCTCGAGCTTGCCGAAGATCCGCAGCATATGGGTCTTCACGGTCGCCTCACTGATGAACAACGCGGCGCCGATCGCGGCGTTGGTGAGTCCGCGCGCGACCAGGCGCAGCACCTCCGCCTCGCGCGCGGAGAGACTGTCCCGCTTCGGGCTGCGCACACGGCGGGTCAGCCGCGCGGCGACCGAGGGAGCCAGGACGGTCTCGCCGGTGGCCGCGCCACGAATGGCCTGCAGCAGCTCCTCGCGGTCGGCGTGCTTGAGCAGATAGCCGGTGGCGCCCGCCTCGACAGCGCTGAGGATCTGGTCGTCCGAGCCATAGGTGGTGAGCACCAACACCCGGCACTCCGGCTTCTGTTCGGCCAGCCGCGCGGTGGCCTCGACGCCTCCGCCCGGCATCCGCAGATCCATCAGCACCACGGCGGGGCTCAGCGCGTGGGCCATCGAGACGGCCGTGTCGGCGCTGCCGGCCTCGCCGACGACCTCGATGTCGCTCTCGTTCGTGAGCATCCCGCGCAGCCCGGCCCTGACGACCGGGTGGTCGTCGACGATCAGCACAGTGATCGGTTCCATCACCTGGGCACCTCCACGAGCAGCGTTGTTCCTTCGCCGGGGGCGCTGTGCAACTTCCTGGTCCCCCCGACCTGTTCGACTCTCCTGCCCATGCCGACCAGGCCGTACCCATGGGGTTTGACCGCGGGGTCGATGCCGTCCCCGTCGTCGCGCACGCGGACCGTCACGGTGTCGTCGGTATAGCTGAGGGTGACCTCCGCGGAGGAGGCCCGCGCGTGTTTGCGCACGTTGGTGAGGGCCTCCTGGGTAGCCCGGAGCAGGACCACCTCGACGGCCACCGGCAGGGTCTCGGGCTCTCCGTGCAGCGCGAAGGTCGTGGAGAGGCCACAGGTCTCGGCCGCCCGGTCGGTGAGCCGGTGCAGGGCCTCGGGCAGCGAACCGGAGTCGAGCGCCGTCGGCCGGAGCGCCTCGACCAGGGCTCCGGCCTCGGCGAGGCTCTCCCGCGCGGTCCGGGCGACCAGCTCCAGCTGCTGCCGCGCCAGGTCCACCGAGTCGCTGTGGTGGGCGGGGAGCCCGTCCATCTGGTCGAGGGTGGATCCGGTGGCCTGGACCAGCATCACGATGCTGCTCAGTCCCTGCGCGATCGCGTCGTGGATCTCACCGGCGAGCCGCTCGCGCTCGGCGGCCATCCCGGCCTCCCGGGACACCTCGGCCAGTTCGGCCCGGGTCGATGCCAACTCCTCGATGAGGTCGGCGCGTTCCCTGCTCTGCTCGATGATCCGGTGCACCCAGGTGCCGAAGATGGCGGAGAACACGATGATCGCCACGGCGGTCGGGCCCTGGTCGGCGACGCTGCGCGTCACCGCGCCCGTGCGCAAGGTGTCCATGGCCACCGGCACCATCGCGAACACCGCCACCGCGCCGGTCGCGTGCAGGGGCCGCATCGTCCAGTACGCCTGCGGGACGATCGCGACCATGGCGATGGAGCTCGCCGACGCGAAGGCGTCCGCCGCCGCGAAGAGGATCAGGAGGACACCGAGGTACAGCAGGCCGCGCCAGCTCTCGTCGTCCGCGCGCATCAGCGACCTGCCGTACGCCACGTACCAGGCGGCGGCACAGGCCAGAATGGCCGAGGCCACCGGCTGGCTTCTGGCCGTGGAGTCCTCCAGGGTCAGCACGAACGCGATCGCGCCGATGAACGCGGCCGCGTAGTAGCAGTCCCAGATGAGGAATCCACGGATCCATTCGTGCCCCGACTTGGTTATCCCTGGCGGCCGTTCTTCCACCGGAACGTGAGGAGACACAGGACCAGGCCGCCGACGCACCACGCTGCGAGAATCAAGGCCATCCGCCCCAGCTCCCATGATCCTGCCACCTCCTGGAACGTCATCGAGTCGGGCAGGAACACCGACCGGAACCCCTGAGCCATCCACTTGAGCGGGAAGACCGAACCGATCTCCACCAGAGGTGAGGACAGTGCGCTGATCGGATTGGTCAGTACACCAGAGATGAACTGTAGCCCGATGAACGGGAGCATGATGACTGCCGAAGCGCTCTTCGCCGACCGGGGCACACTGCTGATCGCGATGCCGAGCAGCGCGCACGCGATGACCCCGAGCACGAACACCCAGGCGAAGGTCAGCCAGCTGGTCACGTCGGTGGGCAGCTTCAGGTCGAACAGGCCCTTGCCGACGGCGAGCAGGACGACGACCTCGGCGAAGCTCACCACGAGCACCATCAGGATCTTGCCGATGAAGTAGGACGTCATCGGGGTCGGCGTGCCGCGCAGCCGCTTCAGGGTGCCGTCGTCGCGGTCCTGCGCGATCCCGGTGCCGAGGCTGACGAAGGTGGCGGACATGATGCCCGCCGCGATCATGCTGGCCGCGAAGATCTGGCTGGCCTCGACGCCCGTCTTCTCGACCGGGTCGCTGAAGATGCCGGCGAGCAGGACCAACAGCACCACGGGCAGCGAGAAGGTGAACACGACCGCGTCGCGCTCCCGGAAGAACTGCTTGAGCTCGATGGATCCCCGGGCCACGCCCACCTTGATCGGGTTCGGCGGTTGGGGCCTTGCCTGCCGCACGCGCGGCGCCTGGGTGGTCATGCCGATTCCCTTCGGTAGGCCGAGGCGCTGTTGTCCTCGCCGATCAGCTGCAGGTAGACGTCCTCGAGGCTCGGCCGCTGGACCGAGAGGCCCGGCACGTTCCCGGAGTTCCGCCGGACGAGTTCGGCCACGAACTGGTCCGGGCTGGCCGTCTCCATCTCCATGAGCCGGCCGTTCTCGCGCCAGCTGACCACGGCGCCCGCGTCGGCCCGGTCACCGAGCGTCGCCGGGTCGCCCACGACCTTCATCTGGCCACGGGCGATCACCGCGACGCGGTTCGCCAGCGCCTCGACCTCGTCCAGGTAGTGCGTGGTGAGCACGATCGTGGTGCCCTCCATGGAGAGCTGGCGGATCAACTGCCAGAACTGCACCCGCGCTTCGGGGTCGAAGCCGGTGGTCGGCTCGTCGAGGAACAGCAGGTCCGGGTCGCCGATGATGCCGAGGGCCACGTCCACCCGGCGGCGCTGACCGCCGGAGAGCCGGCCGACCCGCTTCGTGGCGTGCTCACCGAGCCCGACGCCGTCGATCACCGCGTCCGGATCGCGGTGCCGCGGATACGTGGTGGCGAAGTGACCGACCACCTCACGCACGGTCAACTCCGCTGCGTCCGAGGCCGTCTGGGAGACGATGCCGATCCGGCTGCGCCAGGAGCGGCCCGCCTTGCCCGGGTCCTCACCGAGCACCGAGACGGTGCCGCTGTCCCGGTCGCGATAACCCTCAAGGATCTCCACCGTCGTCGTCTTGCCCGCGCCATTCGGCCCGAGCAGCGCGAACACCTCGCCGTGGGCGATGTCCAAGTCAAGTCCGTTGACGACGGGTGTGCCGCCGTAGCGCTTGACCAAACCCCTTACATGAACTGCTGTTTCGGTCATGCCCCAAGCGTTGTCCATGCGGGCGGAATCCTGTAGCAACCTGAGGTTGGATGCTGATGTCAACCAGTCGATGGACAAGGCCCCCGGCAGGGTGGCCATAAGTCGCCATACAGCTTCCGGAAACACGCGCCGAAGTAGATGCTGCAATCGACAGCCTATTTGTGCGTAACCCAGGAGAATTCACTTGTTGCAGCGAATAGACGAGCTGCGCGCCAGCATTGCCACCACGCCGATTTCGACGATTGTCGTCGAATACCGCGGGCGCGCCCATGAACTGATACTCAAGCATGAGAGCCTCAATCCGACCGGGTCGATCAAGGATAGGACCGCGACCGGATTGCTCGTCGACATCGACCGCGTGAAGCCGCTGGTTCCCGGCACTGTCATCGTCGAATCCACGTCCGGCAACCTGGGCCTGGCCCTGGCCAGGCTCGTTCGCATGCTCGACTGCCATTTCATCGCGGTGATCGACGAGAGAACGCCGGGGCCGACGCGTGATTCCCTGACCGCGAGCGGCGTCGAACTTCAATTCGTCGACGAACCCGACGGTCAGGGCGGCTATCTGCTCAGCAGATTGAAGGCGGTGCGCGAGCTGTGCAGCGCGAACCCTGATTACCGCTGGCCGAATCAGTATCACAGCAATGCCAATCCACTGATTCACGAACAGACCACGGGACCCGAGATCGCCCGGCAGGGCGGCAGGGAGCTGGACGCGGTGTACGTCGCCGTGTCCACCGGAGGCACCCTGGCCGGCATCTCCGCGCATCTGCGTACGCGCGACCCCGCCGTCAGGATCGTGGCCGTGGACTCCACCGGGTCACTGGTCACGGGCGGAGTGGGCGGTCACCGGCTGATCGCCGGTCTCGGCGCGAGCAGGGCCTCGTCCTTCATCAACGAGACTTCCTACGACGCCGCGGCCCGGATCGCCCCCGCGGCCACCGTGGCCGCCTGCCGCATGTTCCTGGAGGACACCGGTGTCGCCCTCGGCGGTTCGAGCGGCAGTGTCCTCTGCGGCTACCTCGGCGATCTCGATCAGGGCCACTTCCCCCGCAGGGCGCTCTGCCTGTGCCCGGACGGCGGGAGCAAGTACCTCGGCACTCTCTACGACGACGCCTGGCTCGACACCGTGCACATCGCCGAGGATGTGCACGGCGCCATCGAGCGATTCCGCGCGGACGGCCTGCGGTTCCGCGCCACCACCGGCTGACCGGGGCGTCCTCAGACTCCCGGGTCGTGGCCGACCTCGGTCACCGCGTTGTGCTCGTCGACGAACACGACGCGCGGCGCGGTGCTCTTGGCCTCCTCGTCGGCCACCATTCCGTAGCCGATCACGATCACCAGGTCGCCGGTGTGCACAAGCCGGGCCGCGGCGCCGTTGATCTGCACCTCACCGCTGCCCCTCGTTCCCTCGATGACATACGTCTCGAGGCGCGCGCCGTTGTTGATGTCGACCACGTGGACCTGCTCGCCGGGCAGCAGATCTGCCGCGTCCATCAGATCCGGGTCGAGTGTCAGGGACCCGATGTAGTTCAAGTCCGCGGCCGTCACCGTAGCGCGATGAATCTTTGATTTCAGCATTACTCTGAGCACACTCTTCGCCTCCCCTTTCGAGTACTGAATAGGGGCAGCCTAGGAGAGGCTCACGCGGCGGCCGATACCTATGGCGATGATGCGCCAAGGAATTTCGGGCTCAGCGGTTCTTGCGCAGGTTGAAGGAAACGTTGACGAGGGCGATGCCGGCCCAGGCGGCCGCGGCCACGAGCACGCTCCCAGAATCCGAGAACGACGTCGCCACGCCGGTGGCGGGAATTCCCAGGCCCACCGAGACGACGGCGAGCCAGAACCCGCCGCTGTCGGTGGAGTCCCCATCACTCGCGGCGGCCTTCTCCGCGATTCTCTGGTCGACCCGGGCGTCGATGGCGGCCGACGTGCGCTCAAGAAAACTGGCGATGACGGCCGCTTCCGCATCGGCGCCCAATACCCGGCGCGCCTCGAGTGAACCCTGAACTTCGGCGGCGTCAATCCCTAACTGCTGTCCACGGAACGGGTCATATTCTCTGGGATTCGATTCGCTCACCGACACACCATACTCCGCGACGGCCCACTGCTCGCAATGGTTTCCTCGGAATTGACGGCCACATTCAGACGAACGATGGACACGCTGTCAGCCGGCCCGCCGCCGCGGCTCCGCCGGGCACAGGGGCTTGCGGCACTCAGTCGGGCAGCCTGTCGGCGAGCTCGCTCAGCCGCTGCGCGCTGTTGTGCTCCGCGGTGGTGCCGGCGGGTGCGGTCGGGTCGGGCAGCGGTCCCCCGGCGCAGGTGGCGCCGCGCCTGGGCAGCTTGCCCGACGCCAGGTAGGAGTCGACGGCGCGGTCAACACACTTGTTGTTGTTGCCGAACAGCATGTGGTCGCCCTCGCCGGTCACCTTGAGGAAGCGTGAGCCCTTGAAGCCGGCACTGGCCGACCTCGCGCCCTCGATCGGAGCCGCGGGGTCGTGCTCGGACTGCACCATCAGGACGGGCGGGACACCCCGGCCGGTCGGCTTCGGCAGCTTGACCGCGGGCCGGTCCCAGAACACGCAGGGCTCGGCGATGCTGCGCCAGCCGATGAGCGGGAAGAGTTTGCCCTGCGCGGCCGAAGTCGCCGCCAGCGTCTTGCGGTTGCCGTGCCAGCGGGTGTCGTTGCAGCCGACGGTGTAGAACGTGGCGTCGATGGCGTCCGGCGCCCCCGAGGCCAGTGCGCCGGGCGCCTTCGCCGCGCCGCGCACCTCGGCCACCCGCTCCGCGACCTCGCCCGCGCGTGCGGCGCGCGACGCGGGTGTGCCCACCGCCGCGTTCAGCCCGGCGAGCAACTGGCCGAGCCGGGGGAAGTTCGACTTGTTGTACAGGCTCCCCGCGATCATCGAGTCGAGCGCCGTCGCGGTCAGGACCGAATCGCCCATGTCCAGCGGCTTCTCGGCAATCTTCGCCCTGATGCGCTCGTAGCTCGCGCGCACGGCCTGCGGGGAGTCGCCGAGCCCGTACACGCCCTGGTACCGCGCTGCCCACGGCAGGAAGTCCTGGCGGAACCGGCGCTCGAAGCCCATCGGCTGCAAGGCGTATATCTGTTGCCAGGTTCCGGTGAACCTGACGCTGGAGTCGAAGACGAACCGGCCGACGCGCGACGGGAACGCGGTCGCGTAGTGCGCGCCGAGCCAGGTCCCCGCGGAGAATCCGAACCAGTCGGTGCGGTCGTAGCCGAGCAGGGAGCGCAGCAGGTCGAAGTCCCGTACGGTCTGCGCGGTGTTGACGAAGTCACCGATCGGTTTCGAGGCGCCCTGGCAGGAACGGGCCATGGCTTCCGCGTCGTCCAGCATGGCGTCCACATTGGCCCGGCTGCGGTCGCGCACGTCGCGCTCGCGGCCGATGGTGTCGCCCGCGCATGTCGCGTTGGTGCTGCGGCCGGTGCCCCGCACATCGACGCCGACGATCTCCGAGGAGTCGGCGACGGCGGAGTGCGCGGGGTCGAGGAACAGCAGGGGAACGATGACGCCTTCCTCGCCGGGGCCGCCCGGGTTGGTCAGCACGAGGCGCTTCGGCTTGCCCGACTCCGGGCGCAGCCTGCTCACCGCGATGTCGACCGTGCCACGGCTCTGCTTGTTCCAGTCGAGAGGGGCCTTCATGACCGAACACTGGAGGCGCTCGGCGCCGGGCGGCAGGCCGTCACCCGGATTCGGGAAGCAGGGTTTCCAGACGAGCTTCTGAGTCCGGAAGGACTGGCCCACCCCTGTGTCACCGGCATCCGTGGCATCGACGGCCACGGCACCCGCGGGCAGGGTGCTCAGCGTCAGTCCGAGCAGTACTGCGGGGACAAGGGCGCGAGATCTGCGCATGTGTAGTGCCACTCCTTGATCGAGTTCAATGACCGGGTCAGCGCGGGATGCGCATCCCGAGGCCCTGCCGCTCCGCGGCCGTCGCCACCGCGCCGCCGAGGGCGACATCGAGGATCGACATGCCGAACGGGTTGCACAGCACCAGGTCGGCGTCGGCCTTGCGGCCCGGGCAGGTACCGAGCAGCACCTCGCCCAGCGTGCCGTCGACCTGACGGGCTCCCGGGCGTCGCACCGCCTGCTCCGCGTACTCGCCGTCGGGCCCGCGCAGGCTGCCCTCGCGATACATCCGGCCGAGCAGCCTGCGGTGGTCGTGGCTGACCAGGCCCCAGTCGTCCACGACGACGAGCCCGGCCGCGTCCACGACTTCGGGCAGCACGTCGTCCAGCGAGACATGCACGATGAGCGTGCCGGGCGCGAACCACTCCGGGCGCAAGTAGCCCTCCGTGGTGACGGTCGCCGGGATGACGAGGTCGGCGTCCCGCACGCAGGCTTCGGGGCTCGCCGCGACCTCGGCGCGGAGGCCGGCGAAGTCCGGGTCCGCCGTGACCGCGTCGGCGAGCGCCCGGCTCCGTTCCGGAGCGGTGTCGTACAGCGTGAGCGACTCCAGGTCGCCGAGGGCCCCGGAGAGCAGTTGGACGTGCGCCCGCGCGAGGGTGCCGCAGCCCAGGATCGCGAGATGCCGGAGCGGCGCGACACCCAGGGCGAGCGCGCTCACCGCGCTCACCGCCGCGGTGCGGAAGGCGCTGACGTAGGCGGCCTCCATCACCGCCCGCGGCCAGGCGAGTTCACGGTCGAAGAGCAGCATGAGGCCCTGCGACCGCGCCACGCCCTTGCCGGGGTTCCCGAGCGATCCGTTGATCACCTTCAGGCCCAGCTCAAGCCCGTGATCGGTGTGGATGCCGCCGGGCATCGCCAGGGAGCGCGCCGCGAAACCGTCGTCGGTCGTCCATCCCAGGTACGCCTCGTCGGGCAGTATCGTACGGCCCTCGGCATGTCGCACTATCGCGTCCCGGACCACCGACACCACGTCGACCTCGGCAGCGGCGAGACACACGTCCTGCCTCGACAGATAAACCAGTTCCGTATTCGGGTACTCGTCGAACCGCAGCATCCAGCACTCAATCCAAACGTTGGTCTTCCGGCGCGTAGGCAGCACGGAGCGTGGGATGACGCATGACTTCTTGAAGCGGCCACGACGCAACCACCGGATTCCGCTTGCAGGCAAGGGATCTGGCGTGTTCTCGCCACCTCGGTGTGGCCGCACCGAACTGACCCAGGATGGCGTCCAGTCCCAGCAGCAGGAGACGCAGGACTGACTGTATAGGAGGGGTAAAGTCGCGGGAGGAGCCCCCATACTGCTGTGGCACGCAAGACCCCGAACGCCCTCACGACCAACGGGCGGGCCGGGCGCTCCAAAGGAACGATCTACGGACCGCGTCAGGGGGATGAGGCGAACCGCGTCACGACGATCGACCAAAATTAGCGTAGCGCCACCATGTAATGGCCGGGTTACAGGCGCTGCGTACGGGGAGAGAGGCATACGCCAACAGACGTGCGGCCACCTGCTTCAGGGGCGGGTGCGTCCGCGGAGCAGCGATGCGCCTCTCGGTGAATTCCTGAGGGAATGAGCACAGAGACCATGGGGGATTTTTGAAGGCCTTCGATGACTCAACAGCTGCGAACGACGTAAACCCGGTAAAATTGCGCCTACTTGGAAATGCGGAACTCATTGGGGGAGACCGCAGCTTCCCGGCCGGTGACACGCTGGAGCGCGGACTTCTGGCGACGCTGGCCGTGCGGGTGAACAATCACGTCGGAGCGGAGGCGATAGCGGCGGCGCTCTGGGAAAGCCCGCCACGCACCGCGCTGCGACAGATTCAGACCAAGGTGTGGAAGCTGAGAGATCTTCTCAATCAGGCGTTCGCCCACGACAGCGTCCAGCAACGACCCCAGCTGATCAACCAGGCCGGTGGCTATCTCTTGTTCGTCGAGCCGCCGTCCATCGACCTCGTCCTCTTCCACACCTATGTGAAGGAGGCCAGGAAGGCGTCGTCCGAAGGAGAGTTCGAGAAGGCCGCCCGGAAGTACCGGGCCGCCCTTTCCCTGTGGCGAGGCCCTGCCTTCGCGGGCATTTCCGCGCCGTCCGCCTCCGCCCCGGGCATCCGGGCCGAAGCCATCAAGCTGGAGGACCATCGCATCACCGTGACCGAGGAACGCATCGGGACCGACCTGATCCTCGGCAGGCACCATGAAGTCATCACCGAACTGCAGTCGCTGGTCGAGACCTATCCGTTGCGTGAGCGTTTCCGACTGCATCTCATCCGTGCCCTTGCCCGGGTCGGCAGACGCCATGAGGCGGTCGAAACGTATCTGGAGGGCCATCGCCTCCTGACTCAGGAATTCGGCCTCGATCTGAGTCCGGACCTGACGGAGGCGTACCGCGTGGTGCTCGCCGGCGGTCCACTGGCCGTCGGCGTGCCGCGGCAGCTCTCGCCACCAAGCGTCACCATCCCGCCACCCTCGGACGCGTTGCCGCTGGTCACCGAGGGGGCGCGCTACAGGAACGATTCGGCCCACGCCATCGCGTCGATTCCGGCGCAGGGCGGTGAACGCCGGCTTCCGGGCCCCACGGCCACCGGTGGTGCGCACTTCCCGAGCACGCACCACCCCTACCGAGGCCACCGTCGGCCACCCGCTCACCTTGAGCCCATTCTGGAGCAACTACTGAACGGCGCCACGGATCTCACGGCAAGTCGGCGGCTCGGGCTGTCCCCGCGCACCTTCAGCAGACGTGTGTCCGAACTCCTCGAATATCTCGGCGTGGTCACCCGCTTCCAAGCGGGTGCCGAAGCCTACAGCCGGGGCTGGATCACCATCAGACCCGACGGCGCGATCAACTGTCGGCAATTCGCCACCCGGCTGCCGGAATCCGTCAACTCGAACGAGACGGTTTGAGCGCCCTGCACCCACTCGGCCCCCTCGCCCGGCGAGGGGGCCGAGTGTTTCCAAGCCGACTGCTTTCCAGTGCTTCCGACGCGACGAAGCTCCGGGGGGACAG
>NZ_AOPZ01000043.1 GCF_000414115.1 Streptomyces aurantiacus JA 4570 | reverse complement strand
CGGCTCCTCCACGAGCCGCGCCGCCGCCCGCGCGCAGCCCCACGCCACGGTCACCCCGGCCCCGCCGTGGCCGTAGTTGTGCACCAGCGTCCGCCCGCCGCCCCGCCGTTCGTGTTCCAGGCGCACCGCCGGGCGGGCGGGCCGCAGCCCCACCCGGTGCCCGAGCACCCGCGCCGCCCCGATCTCCGGACGCACCCGCGCGCACCGCTCGACGATCGCCGCCGCCACCGCCGGATCCGGCTCCAGGGACCAGTCCCCGTCGTCCGCCGTGCCGCCGAGCACAAGCCGCCCGGGCTGCGGCAGGAAGTACGTCGTTGCCGTCGACGCGGAGTCCGCGGCCGTGAACCACGTACGGATCCCGGGGTTCTCCACGAGCACGAGCTGCCCCCGCACGGGACGCACCGCGTCGTCCGGCACGAGCTCCCGGGCGCCGAGGCCCGCGCAGTTGACGACACTTGGCGCCTCTCCGAGCGCCTCGTCGAGGCTCCGTGCCGCCCGCCGCTCGACCGTGCCGCCCGCCGCGAGCAGCCGTTGCCGCAGCCACGCCAGATGCGTCGGCATGTCGATCAGCGGCAGCCGCGCCCACAGCCCGACCCCCGCGTACTCGGCGCCGGTCGCCGCGCGCAGCCCCGGTACCCGCGCCGCCCAGGGCCCGAGCCCGTCCAGCGCGGTCTCGGCGTGTACGCCCTCGACCATGCGTACGCCCGTGCGCTGTGCGTCCGCCGCCAACTCCACGTACACCGCGAGGGTCTCCAGCGACCACTCGCCCACCAGCGCCTCGGGCTCGATGCGGTACGGCCACCACAGGCCGCCCGCAACGGCCGAGGTCGTGCGCTCGGCCGGGTCCCGCGTCCAGAGGCGGACGCGACGGCCGCGCTCCGCGAGCACCACGGCGGTGGTGAGCCCGATGACCCCACCGCCCACGACAACCACATCTGCCCTGTCACTCCCACCCATCCCGGAAACGTAGCGGAATACGTCATGCCGTGCGCAGAGATCCTGCCGGGTGGGGATACTCAGGGCATGTCTGCCGAGTACGCGACTTTCGGCCTGGCCCCGGCGATGCGCGCCGGTGGAGTTCTCGCCAACGGTGACTACCAAGTGCACCGTGACTTCGTCGACTTCATCGTGAACGGCCGCCCGCTGCTGTTCCAGCTCGCCGACCTCGACGCCGTGTCCCCGCTCGCGTCCGACATCCCGCCGGCGATCTTCACGACGCATGTGCGCCGTCTGCTCCTCGAGGCCGAGGCCCCGCTGCGCGACGGGCGGTACGTGATCTACGGCTGCCCCGAGTGCGAGGGCCTGGAGTGCGGCGCGGTCACGGCCGTCATCGACCGCGCGGGCGAGGACGGCGAGGACTATGTGTGGCGGGACTTCGCCTGGCAGACGTCCGAACACGCCGACCTGGAACGGAACGGCTACCACGGCATAGGGCCGTTCCGCTTCCGCGGCGGCGAGTACCGCGCGGCGCTTGGGCGGTTATTGAACGGGGCCGAGCCGGCGGCCGGGCGGCGCCGGGTGCTGCTCATCGGGGCGCGGGTGGCGCTGCTCGCCAAGCTCGCCGCGGCGCTGCGGATGATCGGCATCGGCGCGGAGATCGCGGCGGACGCGTCCGGGGTGCCGGCCGAGGAGCTGCGGACGTACGGCGCCGTCGCGTTCGGGCGCGCGGTGCCGGAGCGGATGCGCGACGGCGTGCGGGCCGCCTTCGAGGGGGCGGGGGTCGAGGTCCGTTACGTCGACGGGTTCGCGCCCGTCGTCCCGCTGCTCGTCGCCCAGATCGAGTACGCCCTCGACCGCAGTCCGCTGGCGCAGCGGCGGCTGACGCGGCTCACGGTGGCCGGGGGCGCGGCGGTCACCGAGGTCACCTCCTCCTGCCGGGTGCGGCTCACCGCCTACCGCGTCGACCGGCTCCTGCGCACCCGCGTCCACGAGGTGCTCGACGAGGTCCTCGCGCCCGGCGAGCACCGGGTCGCCCTGCCGGGCAAGTCCCAGTTCGTCGTCGCGCGGACGCCGGACAGCGTGCTGGTCTCGGCGGTGTCGCCCTGACCCGTCCGGTCGGCGTCCGGCGTGCCGGGCACTAGGCTCGTGGGTCTGATGAACGCCACACTTGTCGCGAAGCACCTCGCCGCCGGCCACGGCGACCGCACCCTCTTCGAGGGCCTGGACCTCGTCGTCGCCCCCGGCGACGTCATCGGGCTCGTGGGCGCCAACGGCGCCGGAAAGTCCACGCTCCTGCGCCTCCTCGCGGGCCTGGACACCCCGGAGTCCGGCGGGCTCAGCCTGTCGCCCCCGTCGGCGTCGGTCGGCCATCTGCCCCAGGAGCCCGAGCGCCGCCCGGACGAGACGATCCACGCCTTCCTCGCCCGCCGCACCGGAGTCGCCGCGGCGCAGGACGCCATGGAGGAGGCGACCGAGCTGCTTGTCGAGGGCGCGCCCGGCGCCGACGACGCGTATGCCCACAGTCTGGAGCGCTGGCTCGCCCTCGGCGGCGCCGACCTGGACGAACGCGCCGAGGAAGTCGCCGAGTCCCTCGGCCTGGGGGTGCGCCTGGACCACCCGATGACGGCGCTCTCCGGCGGCCAGGCGGCCCGCGCGGGACTGGCCTCGCTGCTGCTGTCCCGCTACGACGTGTTCCTGCTCGACGAGCCCACCAACGACCTGGACCTGGCGGGCCTGGAGCGCCTTGAGGCTTTCGTCCGCGGCCTGCGCGCGGGCACCGTCGTGGTGAGCCACGACCGCGAGTTCCTGGCCCGCACGGTCACCAAGGTCCTCGAACTCGACCTGGCCCAGCAGCAGATCAACCTCTTCGGCGGCGGCTACGAGGCGTATCTGGAGGAGCGCGAGGTCGCCCGCAGGCACGCCCGCGACGAGTACGAGGAGTACGCCGACAAGCGGTCCGCCCTCCAGGACCGCGCCCAGATGCAGCGGTCCTGGATGGACAAGGGCGTCAAGAACGCCCGCCGCAAGGCCACCGACAGCGACAAGCTCGGCCGCAAGTTCCGCAGCGAGGCGAGCGAGAAGCAGGCCGCGAAGGCCCGCCAGACCCAGCGGATGATCGAGCGCCTGGACGTCGTCGAGGAACCGCGCAAGGAGTGGCAGCTGCGGATGGAGATCGCGGCGGCGCCGCGCTCCGGCACCGTCGTCGCCACCCTGCGCGACGCCGTCGTACGGCGCGGCACCTTCACGCTCGGCCCCGTCGACCTGCGGATCGACTGGGCGGACCGGGTCGCCATCACCGGCGCCAACGGCTCGGGCAAGTCGACCCTGCTTGCCGCGCTGCTCGGCCGCGTCCCCGTGGACGAGGGGCAGGCGGCCCTCGGCTCGGGCGTCGTCGTGGGCGAGGTCGACCAGGCCCGCGCCCTGTTCCACGGCGCCGAGTCGCTGCTCGACGCGTTCCGCGCGGCCGTGCCGGACACCGACCCGGCGGAAGTCCGCACGCTCCTCGCCAAGTTCGGCCTCAAGGCCGAGCATGTGCTGCGGCCCGCGGTGACCCTGTCACCGGGGGAGCGCACCCGCGCCGCCCTCGCCCTGCTCCAGGGCCGGGGCGTGAACCTGCTGGTCCTCGACGAGCCGACGAACCACCTCGACCTGCCCGCCATCGAGCAGCTCGAATCGGCCCTGGACTCCTACCCGGGCACGCTCCTGCTGGTCACCCACGACCGCCGCATGCTCGACGCGGTGCACGTCACCCGCCGCCTGGAGGTAACGGAGGGCAAGGTGACGGAACCGTCACCCTGACCTCCGCCCGCGCCAGTCCGCTGCGGTGCGGAAGCGCCCTGAAGGGGCGCGGGGAACTGCGCGACCAGCCCCCACAAGCCCGCAGACGCAATACGGCAAAGCGCGGCACACCCAGCGGAGCGCCTAGCGCCGCTTAGGGTCGACCAACCCCGCCCGGCGCAAAGCCTCCGCCATCGCGTCATTGGCGGGCGGCGGCCCCCCTGCCGCTGCTGCCGCTGAGGGCGCCCGCCCTGCCCCTGCCCCCGGCCTTGGCCACCGCGACCCTGCTGCCCCTGGCCGGAGGCCCCACGCTGCTGCGGCGGCCGCCCACCGCGCTGCCTCCCGCCACCGTTCCCGCCGCCCGCGGCAGACTCCGCCGCCTCGTCGTCGAGCCTGAGCGTCAGCGAGATCCGCTTGCGCGGCACGTCCACGTCGAGGACCTTCACCTTGACGATGTCGCCCGGCTTCACCACGTCGCGCGGGTCCTTGACGAAGGTCTTGGACATCGCCGACACGTGTACGAGGCCGTCCTGGTGGACGCCGACGTCCACGAACGCGCCGAACGCGGCGACGTTCGTGACGACGCCCTCCAGGACCATCCCCGACGTCAGGTCGGAGATCTTCTCGACGCCGTCCTTGAAGGTCGCCGTCTTGAAGGCCGGACGCGGGTCACGGCCCGGCTTCTCCAGTTCCTTGAGGATGTCCGTGACGGTCGGCAGACCGAACACGTCGTCCACGAAGTCGGCGGGCTTCAGGGAGCGCAGCGTGGCCGTGTTGCCGACCAGCGTGCCGACATCGCCGCCCGCCGTACCGGCCATCCTCCGCACCACCGGATACGCCTCGGGGTGCACGCTGGAGGCGTCCAGCGGGTCGTCGCCGCCGCGGATGCGCAGGAAGCCCGCGCACTGTTCGTACGCCTTCGGGCCGAGCCGGGGCACGTCCTTGAGGCCCTTGCGGTTCTTGAACGGGCCGTTCGCGTCGCGGTGCGCCACGATGTTCTCGGCGAGGCCGGAGCCGATGCCGGACACCCGGGCGAGCAGCGGGGCCGACGCCGTGTTCACGTCCACGCCGACGCCGTTCACACAGTCCTCGACGACCGCGTCGAGGGAGCGGGAGAGCTTCACTTCCGACAGGTCGTGCTGGTACTGACCCACGCCGATGGACTTCGGGTCGATCTTCACCAGCTCGGCGAGCGGATCCTGCAGGCGCCGGGCGATCGACACCGCGCCGCGCAGCGACACATCGAGCTCCGGCAGCTCCTGCGAGGCGAACGCCGACGCCGAATACACCGAGGCGCCGGCCTCGGACACCATCACCTTGGTGAGCTTCAACTCCGGGTGCTTGGTGATGAGTTCACCGGCGAGCTTGTCGGTCTCGCGGGACGCGGTGCCGTTGCCGATGGCGATCAGGTCGACGTCGTGCTCCTTGGCGAGCCTCGCGAGGGTGGCCAGGGACTGGTCCCACTTGTTCGCCGGGACGTGCGGGTGGATGGTGTCCGTCGCCACGACCTTGCCGGTGGCGTCCACGACGGCGACCTTCACGCCCGTACGGAAACCGGGGTCGAGGCCCAGCGTCGCGCGCGTGCCCGCCGGGGCGGCGAGCAGCAGGTCGCGCAGGTTCGCCGCGAACACCCGCACCGCCTCGTCCTCCGCGGCAGTGCGCAGCCGCAGCCGCAGGTCGATGCCGAGGTGCACCAGGATCCGGGTCCGCCAGGCCCAGCGGACCGTGTCGGCCAGCCACTTGTCGCCCGGCCGCCCGCGGTCGGCGACACCGAAGCGCTGGGCGATCGAGCTCTCGTACGAGGACGGGACGGCCGGGGCGGTGGTGTCTCCGGCCGGCTCCTCCGGCTCCAGGACCAGGTCGAGCACGTCCTCCTTCTCGCCGCGCAGCATGGCGAGGACGCGGTGCGAGGGCAGCTCCGTGAACGGCTCGGCGAAGTCGAAGTAGTCGGCGAACTTGGCGCCCGCCTCCTCCTTGCCCTCGCGCACCTTCGCGGCGAGGCGCCCGCGCACCCACATGCGCTCGCGCAGCTCGCCGATCAGGTCGGCGTCCTCGGAGAACCGCTCGGTGAGAATGGCGCGGGCGCCGTCCAGGGCCGCCTGCGGGTCGGCGACGCCCTTGTCGGCGTCGACGAACGCGGCGGCGGCCGCGAGCGGCTCCACCGTCGGGTCCCCGAGGAGCCCCTCGGCCAGCGGTTCGAGACCGGCCTCGCGCGCGATCTGCGCCTTGGTCCGCCGCTTCGGCTTGAACGGCAGGTAGATGTCCTCCAGGCGGGCCTTCGTGTCGGCCTCGCGGATGCGGGCCTCCAGCTCGTCGGTGAGCTTGCCCTGCTCGCGTACGGAGTCGAGGATGGCGCTCCGCCGCTCTTCGAGCTCGCGCAGATAGCGCAGCCGCTCTTCGAGCGTGCGCAGCTGCGCGTCGTCGAGCGTCTCCGTCGCCTCCTTGCGGTAGCGCGCGATGAAGGGCACCGTCGACCCGCCGTCGAGCAGGTCCACGGCGGCCTTCACCTGCCGCTCCCGTACGCCGAGTTCTTCGGCGATCCTGCCTTCGATGGACGCTGGGGTGATCGTCACGTTGCGGTACCGCCTTCTCACTGAGGTTGCCCGCCAATTGTGGCAGGTGGCACCGACAGTGAGGCAGCCAGACCCGGCCGGTGGCACCGCCGGACCCGGCCGGTCGCGCGGTCAGACCCGGCGGGCCCGGCCCGACCGGCGTCCGGAACGTGAGGCTCCGCCGAAGAGCCGGGCCAGGGCCCGGAACGGCAGGGTGACCACAGTGGCGATGGCCCCAGCGATCTGGCGCAGGACATCTGCGATCGCACGGAACACGAGGTTCTCCCTTCGTCTCCCCGGCCCATTTTACGGAGGAATGTTCGAGGCCGCGGGACGTGGCGAGTACCCCGGGCACCGGGGCACATGCTTCGGGAGGCGCGCCCAGGCGTGCCCAGGCGTGCCCAGGCGTCCTCAACCCTTGCCGAGCAGGTCCCCGGGGAACGCGCCCGCCTGCACCACCGCGCCGGCGAAGACGGTGCCCAGCTCCGTGAGCCGCGCCACGCCCTCCGCGCCGAGGTGTTCGTACGGCGCCCGGTCCAGGCGGTCGGTCCGCTCCTCGACCCCCGCCCGCAGTGCGACGCCCGCCTCCGTCAACTCGCCCTTGTCGTCGACGAGTCCGCGCCCGCGCAGCCGCTCGACGGCGGCGTCCCAGTCCTCCTGGGTCCAGCCGCGGGTGTTGAGGTTCCACTTGGGCGTCATGCTCTTGCCGGTGGCCGTGTGGCTCACCAGCGCCTCCACGGCGTCGAGTTCGGCGTCCAGGAGGGCGGCCAGGTGGCCGTCGCCCCGGTGCTCGCGCAGCAGCGTCGCCGCGTGCCAGTAGGCCAGGTGCGGCTCGTCGGGCACGGGCAGGGTGGCGTGCGCGGCGTACAGGGGGCGGCCGCTCGGCGAACACGCCTCCGCCGCCCTCAGGGCGAGCCGGGCCGCCTCCGCCATCTCCGGGGACGCCAGCGCCTCGTCCCCGAGCAGCCGCCGCAGGGTGGAGTCGACGGCGCGCAGCCGGGCGGCCAGCACGTCCTCGGGCGACGCGGTGCGCCATACGCCGGGCACGAACCGGGCGACGACGTCCGGCTTGTAGTTGTAGAACGCGGCGGTCACGGTGCCCGCCCCCACGGCTCCCATCGCCGCCGCCCGGATGGCGAAGTTGACGGCCTTCGGATGCGTGATGCCGAGCGCGGCCAGCTCGCGGCCCGCGTCGGGGGAGAAGTAGTGCGGGGTGTGGAAGGCGTTGAGCACGTTGTGGCAGCGCCGTCCCGCGCGCGGGGGCAGCGGTGTGCCGGTCGGCGCGGAAGTCGTCGAAGAGGTCATGCCCACACGTTACCGACTGGTCGGTATGACGTGAAGGCCGGTCGTGGCGCCGCCCTCGCCCCGCCAAGAGCATGGCAGGACCCCGCCACGGAACATGGCAGGAAAGGTGGGGTCCTCGTCATTGCGGCCACCCCGTCCCGGCCCAAGAATCAACGGCATGGAGCAGCGAACCGTCCTCGTCGTCCTCTTCGACGGCGTCCAGAGCCTCGACGTCACGGGTCCCATGGAGGTCTTCACGGGCGCGAGCCACTGCCACGGCCCCGACGAGGTCCCGTACCGGGTGCGCACCGCGTCCCTGGACGGCGCCCCCGTCCGGACGTCGAGCGGACTCACGCTGGTCCCGGACACGTCCCTGGCCGAGCTGACCGGCTCCTGCGGGCTGACCGGGCCCGCCGGGTTCGCCGAGGGCGCCGCGCCGCACACGCTCCTCGTCCCCGGCGGCGCCGGCACCCGCGCCGAGGACGCCGAGCTGGTCGCCTGGCTGCGGGCCCACGCGCCGCGCGCCCGGCGCCTGGTCTCGGTCTGCACCGGCGCGGTCCTGCTGGCCCGCGCGGGCCTGCTCGACGGCCGCCGCGCGACGACCCACTGGGCGTACTGCGACACCCTGGCCCGCGACCACCCGGAGATCGACGTGGACCCGGACCCCATCTACGTACGCGACGGCCATGTCGCGACCTCGGCGGGCGTGACGGCGGGCATCGATCTCGCGCTCGCGCTCGTCGAGGAGGACCTGGGCCGGGACACCGCGCTGACCGTGGCCCGCTACCTCGTGGTGTTCCTGCGCCGCCCGGGCAACCAGGCGCAGTTCAGCGCCCAGTTGTCGGCGCAGACCGCCCAGCGGGAGCCGCTGCGCGAGGTCCAGCAGTGGATCACCGAACACCCCGGGGGCGACCTCAGCGTGGACGCGCTGGCCGAGCGCGCCCGCCTTTCGCCCCGGCACTTCGCCCGCGCCTTCCAGGCGGAGACCGGCACGACCCCGGGCAAGTACGTCGAGCGCGTGCGCGTCGAGCACGCGCGCCGGCTCCTGGAGGACACCTCCGACGGGGTCGAGGAGGTCTCGCGCGCCTGCGGCTACGGCACCCCGGAGGCCATGCGCCGCGCCTTCGTCAAGGCGCTCGGCACGGCACCGGCCGAGTACCGCCGCCGCTTCCACAGCCCGCTCACCACGCACCCATGACCCCCTCCTGCCCCCCTCTGACCCGCTTTCGGCCCACTTCCGGCCCACCTTCGAGGAGTCCGCATGCAGATCGCCATCGCCCTGTACGAACGCTTCACCGCCCTGGACGCCATCGGCCCGTACCAGACACTGGGTGGCATCCCGGACGCCGAGGTCGTCTTCGTCGCCGAGCGGGCCGGGACCGTGCGTGACGACAGCGGCCGGCTCGCCCTCGTCGCCGACAAGACCTTCGACGAGGTGTCGCACCCGGACATCGTGGTGGTCCCCGGCGGCCCCGGACAGAGCGACCAGATGGAGAACGAGTCGCTGCTCGGCTGGCTGCGCACCGCCGACACCACCAGCACCTGGACGACGTCCGTGTGCACCGGCTCGCTGGCGCTCGCCGCCGCCGGACTCCTGAAGGGCCGCTCGGCGACCTCGCACTGGCTGGCCCTGGAGGAACTGGACCGGCTCGGCACGCGCTCCACGGGGCAGCGGGTGGTCTTCGACGGCAAGTACGTGACGGCGGCCGGGGTGTCCGCCGGCATCGACATGGGTCTCGCGCTCGTCGGCCGGATCGCGGGCGACGAACGGGCCCAGACCGTCCAGCTGATGATCGAGTACGACCCCCAGCCGCCCTACGACGCCGGATCCCCGGAGAAGGCGCCGGCCCACCTCGTCAGCATGTTCCGCGACCGCAGCCGATTCAACGACGAGGAGTCGGGCGCGGCGCCGGAGGGGGCCGAGGCCGGCCGACCGGCGTAACCCGGCGGGCCGCTACCGCTCCGGCGGCGTCCAGGCGAAGCGCGGCTGCCTGCGCTCCAGGAAGGCGGCGACACCCTCGGCGGTGTCGCCGCTCGCCCGCGTCTGCTCGGCCCAGTGGGCCTCCCGGCCTTCCGCACCGCCCGCGAACTCCTTCGCCGCCGCCTGCGTGAGCAGCGAGCGCGAGGCCAGGATCCGCGTGAACTCCTTGACGCGCGCGTCGAGTTCACCGGCGGGCAGCACCTCGTCCACGAGCCCGCTGCGCAGCGCCCGCGCCGCGTCGATCGACTCGCCGGAGAACAGCAGGTACTTGGCGGTCGAAGGGCCCACGAGAGCCACCAGACGCCGCGTCGTCGACGCCGGATAGACGATGCCCAGCTTCGCCGGTGTGACCGCGAACGCCGCGCCTGCGTCGGCGAACCGCAGGTCGCAGGCCGCCGCCAACTGGCAGCCGCCGCCCACGCAGTACCCGCGCACCGCCGCGAGCGTCGGCTTGGGGAACGCCGCCAGCGCCTCCTCGGCCCGCACCGCGAGCTCCTGGGCGCGGCCGGGCTCCGCGCGCAGCGAGGAGATGTCCGCGCCCGCGCAGAACGTGTCCCCGGCACCGGTGAGGACCAGCGTCCGCACGGCGGGGTCGGCGGCGAGCGCCGCGAGCAGCGGCGGCAGCGCGCGCCACATGTCCGCCGTCATGGCGTTGCGCTTGGCCGGATGGTCGATGACGACAGTGGCGACGCCGTCGGCGACGGCCTGCCGAAGCTGGGGCTCCATGCGCCGGATGCTATCCGCACCCACCGAACGTACGATCAAGAAGGGGCGGCTTCGCACGGCGGACGGAGGCGCTCGATGGGTTTCATGGGCAGGCACAAGCAGGCCGGTTCCGGCGGTCCCGGCACCGTCGACCAGGGGACCGGCCCCGCGGACCAGGGGGCCAGGCTCAGGCGCAGTCTCGGCTGGCTCGCCCTGCTCGGCGCGATCCTCGCCCTCGGCGGGATCGTCGGCATCGTGTACGCGGGGTTCGCCACGCTCACCTCGATGCTGCTGTTCGGCTGGCTGCTCCTGGTGGGCGGCATCGTCGGGCTGCTGCACGCGGTGCAGTCGCGCGGATCGAACTTCTTCTGGCTGGGGGTGGTGGTGGCCGCGCTGAACCTGGCGGCGGGTGTGGTCGTGATCCGCAGACCCGATGTGGCGGCGGAGGCGCTGACGATGTTCGCGGCGCTGCTCTTCCTCACCGGCGGGGTGTTCCGGCTCGTCGGCAGCCTGGTGGTGCGCGGCCCGCAGATGGCCGTGACGCTGCTGCAGGGCGCCTTCGGCGTGCTCCTGGCCGTGCTGGTGCTCGCCTCGTGGCCGAGCAGCAGCCAGTACGTCATCGGTACGTTCTTCTCCCTCGCGCTGCTCTTCGACGGGCTCGGCCTGGTCGCGACGGCGATCGGCGGCCGGCGCCTCATCAGCATGGTCACGCCCGACGGCGCACGGGACCCCGAAGCCGTACAAGCTGAAGAACCCTTGAAGGTAGAACAAGAAGGGCAGGAGCAGTCGCCCAACTGACGGCGGCATGCGAGCGCGATCAATTCCCGTCGATAGTCGCTGACTTCTGGTCAGTAGCGCGGTACGGACCAGTGCGTTACCAACACTCGACGTGTGGTGACTATCGAGCGCGAGGGCGGGGACCGGGCGATGGGCAACGACGGGAGAGGGTCGGACCCGCTCCCCGGGGGCGGTGGGCACGTGCCGTACGAGGGCGTGTGGCGGTTCACGGCCCCGGCCGTCGACGCCTCGGTGCCGCAGGCCCGGCACGCGGTGCGCGACCTGCTCGCGCGCCAGGGCGTGCCGGCGCCGGACGAGCTGGTGCAGGGACTGCTGCTGATCGTCTCCGAGCTCGTCACCAACGCCGTCCGGCACGCGGCGCTGCTGTCGCCGATGCTCGCCGTGGAGATCGCGGTGGGCGCCGAGTGGGTGCGGGTCTCCGTGGAGGACAACCACCCCTACCGCCCGACGGCCCTGGTGGCCGACTACGGCCAGACCGGCGGGCGCGGCCTGCTCCTGGTCCGCGAGATCACCCAGGAGGCGGGCGGCGCCTGCGACGTCGAGCACACGGCGAGCGGGGGCAAGGTCATCTGGGCGGCCCTGCCCCTGAAGCCGAACGGGGTCTGAGACCCGCGGGCCACGAGCCCGCCCGGCGGGCCCCGTCTACCAGCCCGCGCCCGGCCCCGTCAGCTCCTTGATGGCGGGCCGCGCCGCGTCCAGGACCGTCATGAACCACGCCGAGAACGGCCCCTTCGCGTGCCGCTCCGCCAGCTCCCCGGCCGTGACGAACGCCGTCTCGCCGACCTCGGTGGGGTCCGGGCGCAGCTCGGCCTGCACCATCCCCACGAAGAGGTGGTTGAACTCCTGCTCCACCAGGCCCGACTCCGGGTCCGGGTGGTTGTAGCGCACGGTGCCCGCCTCGGCGAGCAGCGACGGCGAGACGCCGAGCTCCTCGAAGGTGCGCCGGGCGGCGGCCGCGAACGGCGCCTCGCCCGGATACGGATGGCCGCAGCAGGTGTTGGACCAGACGCCGGGGGAGTGGTACTTGCCGAGCGCCCGCTGCTGGAGCAGCAGCCGGCCCTGCTCGTCGAAGAGGAAGACGGAGAACGCCCGGTGCAGCTGCCCGGGCGCCTGATGGGCGGCGAGCTTCTCCGCCGTGCCGATCGTCCTGCCGTCCTCGTCGACGAGTTCGAGCAAGATAGTTTCTCCGGTGCCGTTCGGCGAGCTGTTCGCCGCGGTGGCAGGTGTGATCGGCATACCCATCCTTCGCTTCGGTCTCGGATCTCAAGTCTGCCGTACGAGACCGGCACACCCGGCACTCCGGGAGCCCCGCATGTCCCGTCCCCGACGGCGGGGACGGGACACGGCGAGGCTCCCGGACGCCGCCGGGATCAGACTCCGAAGGCCGCCGGGTACGTGATCGTGCCGCGCGGCAGCGGCCCGGAATCACCGGCTCCGGGCGGCCCCGCCAGGGCGAGGGCCATCATGGCCTCGTCCGGCACCTCGAAACTTGGCCGGATTCCGTAGGCCGACGCCGGGGTGAAACCGAACCGCGGATAGTAGTCCGGGTGCCCGAGCACGAGCACCAGGTGCTCGCCACGGGCGCGTGCGGCGCGCAGCACGGCGCGCACGACCGCCGAACCGGCGCCCGTTCCCTGATGCGCCGGCAGCACGGCCACGGGCGCCAGGCACAGGGCCGGGGCGCCGTCCACGTGGCAGCGGGTGATCAGGGCGTGCGCCGCGACCTCCCCGGTCGCGGTCTCGGCGACGTACGAGAGCCCGTCGAGCCAGGCCGCGGGGTCCTCGCGAAGGGCGTCCACGAGGTCGGCCTCGGCCGGTGTCTCGAAGGCGGCGGCGTTCACGGCGTGCACGGCCGCGCGGTCGGCGCCGGACGCCGCCTCGGGCCGGGTGCGCCAGCCGTCGCCCGCCGGGCGCAGGGCGTAGCCCCTGTACCCGTACTCCGCGCCGTGCTCCCGGCGCATGGCGAGCTCCGCGCGGGTGGCGGCCAGGGCCTCGGCCATGCCGGGCGCCCCGGGGTCGGCCGCGTCCGCGCGGGCGCCGAGCGGGCCGTAGTACTCGTCCCAGTCGGACTCCGGCTGGGACACCGTGCCGAGCACCGCGTACCCGGCGGCGAGCGCGGCGCGGGTGTTCTCCTCGGGGGCGCGCAGCGGGTAGTGCGCGTCCCAGAAGGCGCGCGCCTCCTCGGACGGGGCGTCGGTGGTCCACTCGCACTCGGTGACGACGAGCGTCCCGCCGGGGGCGAGCAGTCGCCGCCAGGCGTCGAGGGCGGTGTCGAAGCCGATGCTGTAGACCGAGCTCTCGGCCCAGATCAGGTCGAACGAGCCGTCCGCGTAGGGGAGTTCCCCCATGTCCGCGCGGACGGTGTGCACGGAGTCGGCGAGCCCGCGGGCGTCCGCCGCCGCGCGCAGTTCGGCGAGGAACGGCTCGTGCAGATCGACGGCCGCGACCTCGGCGCCCGCCTCCGCGGCGAGCAGCAGGGCGGACCGGCCGGGGCCGCAGCCCAGGTCGAGCACGCGCGGACGGGCGGGCAGCTCACCGGCGAGGGCGAGCAGCGCGCGGGTGGTGGCGTCGGAGCCGGGACCCTGCCGCGGCAGGCCGTGGTGCAGGGAGAAGAAGGCGTCGGTGATCGCGTTCTGAGTCGACTTCTGAGTCAACGGAGGAAACCCTTTGAGTGAGAGGGCCCGGCCGAGCGAAAGGTCAGCCGTGGGCCCGGGATGCGGGGATGCACATGTCGCCGCGCGTGGCAGCGCCTACCGCGACAGTCATCAACCCACCTCCTGCACTCGTGTCCTCAAAGATCGCGTACCACTTTACCTCAGTGGCAGAGCCTCCTCAGTGGCAGAGGCCCTCAGTGGCAGAGCCTCGGCTCGTGCTCCGCGTGGCCGCCCGGCTCCAGCTGGAACGTGCAGTGCTGGACGTCGAAGTGGCCGCCCAGGCAGCCCTGCAGCTCGTGCAGCATCTTCTCGTGGCCGATGGCGGACAGCGTCTCGGAGCTCACGACGACGTGCGCGGAGAGGACCGGCATCCCCGACGTGATCGTCCAGGCGTGCAGGTCGTGGACGTCCTCGACGCCGGGCAGGGCCAGCATGTGGGCGCGCACCTCGGCCATGTCGACGCCCTTGGGCGCCGATTCGAGCAGGACGTTCAGCGTCTCCCGCAGCAGCTTCCAGGTGCGCGGGACGATCATGAGCCCGATGACGATCGAGGCGATGGGGTCCGCCGCCTGCCAGCCGCTGAGCAGGATGACCACGGCCGAGACGAGCACCGCCACCGAGCCGAGCGCGTCCGCGAGGACCTCCAGGAAGGCGCCGCGCACATTGAGGCTGTCCTGCTGGCCGCGCATCAGCAGCGACAGCGAGACGAGGTTCGCGACCAGGCCGATGAGACCGAAGACGATGGTGAGGCCGCCCTCGGTCTCGGCGGGCGTGACGAACCGCTGGATCGCCTCGTACAGGACGTATCCGCCGACGCCGAAGAGCAGCAGACAGTTGGCGAGGGCGGCCAGGATCTCGGCGCGGGCGTAGCCGAAGGTGCGGTTCTCGCTCGGCGGGCGGTTCGCGATGTGGATGGCGAACAGGGCCATGCCGAGGCCGAGCGCGTCCGTCGCCATGTGCGTCGCATCCGCGATCAGCGCGAGCGAATCCGCGACGATGCCGCCGACGATCTCCACCACCATGACGGTGAGCGTGATGGACAGCGCGATCCGCAGCCGGCCCTTGTAGGCGGCCGTGGCCGTGCCCTGGGCGGGCGGCGCGTGGCCGTGGTCGTGTCCAGCCCCCATGGTGCGGTCCTCCGTGTCGTCGGTGCACATGTTCGCGATCACAGTGAACTACGGGTGGGGGGTATCTGCAACATGCTCTTGGGAACCGTTGTCATATGCTCTGACCTGCGGAAACGTTCCGCAGGTCAGAGCGGTGAGCGCACCCGGCGGTGCTAGCCGCGGCGGGCCTCCGGGTGGCGCAGGCACCAGCCCGCCCACGCGGACTCCACCATCTCCCGCACCCCGCGCCGGGCGGCGAAGCCCAGTTCCTTCGCGGCAAGCCGTGCGTCCGCCACGGCGCGCGGCGCGTCACCCGCGCGGCGCGGCTCGACGAGGGGCGCGCGCCGGTCCCCGGTGACCTCCGCGATCACGGTGAGCAGTTCGCGTACGGAAACGCCCTCGCCGCGGCCGATGTTCACCGTCAGATCGGTGCCCGGCTCGGCCGTCCTGCGGGCGGCGGCGAGGTGGGCCTCGGCGAGGTCGCTGACGTGGATGTAGTCGCGCACGCAGGTGCCGTCCGGCGTGGGGTGGTCGGTGCCGAAGATGCGCGGGGCCTCGTCGCGGGTGAGGCGGTCGAAGACCATCGGGATCACGTTGTAGACCCCGGTGTCGGCGAGCTCGGGGCTCGCGGCGCCCGCCACGTTGAAGTAGCGCAGCGACGTCGTGGTGATCCCGTGCGCCCGCCCCGCCGCCCGCACCAGCCACTCGCCGGCCAGCTTCGTCTCGCCGTACGGGCTCACGGGCGCACAGGGCGTGTCCTCGGAGACCAGCTCGGCGTCCGGCGGGTTGCCGTACACCGCCGCCGACGACGAGAAGACGAACCGCCCGACCCCCGCGTCCACCACCGCCTCCAGGAGCGTCGTCAGGCCCCCGATGTTCTCCCGGTAGTAACGCAGCGGCTGCTCCACCGACTGGCCGACCTGTTTGCGGGCCGCGAGATGCACCACACCCGTGACCGCGTGCTCGGCGAGCACCCGCCGCACCAGCTCGCCGTCGAGCGAAGTGCCCCGTATCAGAGGAATGTCCGCGGGCAGCCGCTCGGGCATCCCGGAGGAGACGTCGTCCAGGACGACCACCCGCTCACCGGCCCCGGCCATGACCCGCGCCACATGCGCCCCGATATATCCCGCTCCACCTGTGATCAGCCATGTCATGGCAGTCCACCTTAGGCGGGCTTGGGCGGGTGTGGGCCCCACGGTTTGTGGCCGCGGGCCGCTTTCGACCATGATGATCGTGGCGATCACAGAGGGCGCGGCGCAGCCAGACCGCGTTGATCGGGGCGTGAACGGGCGGTGAACGCCTGCTTCCATTCATCCGATAGCCTCAGCCGACACGCCGCCCGGCCGCCTCGCTGCCAGGGCGCCCCCGTCACGCACGTGCCCGCGCGAGCCGCGCCGGGAATCAAGGAGTGAGTTCGTCTGTCGACCGCCATCCTCACCGGCCGGCCGGTGCCCGGTTCGCCGCTCGAAGGCGATCTGCGGTCCCTCGGCTTCGACGTGCGGACCGCCCCCGACGCGGCGTCCCCCGAAGAGCTCGCGGCCCTGCTGCGCGACCTGCCCGCGGGCGAGCGCGTCGCCGTCGTGGACACCCGCTTCGTCGGCCATGTGCACGCGCTGCGGCTCGGCCTGACCGACCCGCGCTTCCCGGTGTCCGCGGTGCCCGGCGCCATGACCGCGCAGGCCGGGGCGCGCGGAGAGCTGATGTCCGTGCTGCGTACGGCAGTTGGGGCCACGCCCGACGGCGGCGGCACGGGTCTGACGCCCGCCCCCGAGCAGGCCGTGCCCGACCGCCTCGCCGCCGCCCTCGAAGCCGGCGGTGTCGACGTGCACCGCCCTGAGCTCGGCACCCTCGTCGCGGTCGTCGCCGACGACCCGGAGGCCCGCAACACCGCGCGCCAGGCCGTCGCCGCCGTCGACGACGAGGCGGTCCGCCTGCGCGGCGCCGTGAAGGCCCGCGACGGCTTCTTCACCACGTACTGCATCAGCCCGTACTCCCGCTACCTCGCCCGCTGGTGCGCCCGGCGCGGGTTCACCCCGAACCAGGTCACCACCGCGTCGCTGCTGACCGCGCTCATCGCGGCCGGCTGCGCGGCGACCGGCACCCGCGGCGGCTTCATCGCCGCGGGACTGCTGCTCCTGTTCTCCTTCGTCCTGGACTGCACGGACGGCCAGCTCGCCCGTTACTCGCTGCAGTACTCCACCCTCGGCGCCTGGCTCGACGCGACCTTCGACCGCGCCAAGGAGTACGCCTACTACGCGGGCCTCGCGCTCGGCGCCGCCCGCGGCGGTGATGACGTATGGGCGCTCGCGCTCGGCGCGATGGTCCTGCAGACCTGTCGGCACGTCGTCGACTTCTCCTTCAACGAGGCGAACCACGACGCGACCGCCAACACCAGCCCCACGGCCGCCCTCTCGGACAAGCTCGACAGCGTCGGCTGGACGGTCTGGGTGCGCCGGATGATCGTGCTGCCGATCGGTGAGCGGTGGGCCCTGATCGCCGTGCTCACCGCCGTCACCACGCCCCGCGTCACCCTGGTCGTCCTGCTCGTCGGCTGCTCCCTCGCGGCCTGCTACACCACCGCGGGCCGGGTGCTGCGCTCGCTGACCCGCAAGGCCACCCGCACCGACCGGGCCGCGCGGGCGCTCGCCGACCTCGCCGACAACGGCACGCTCGCCTCCTCCTTCGCCGCCCTGCGGCGCGGCGGCCCGCTGCCCGCCCCCGTCCTCGCCTTCCTGGGCGGCGCCGCCGTCGTCGCTGTGGCCGCCTGCACGTCCTACGGCAGCCCCTGGGTGGTCGTCGCCGCCGTGATCTACGTCATCACGTCGGGCCTCGCGCTCGCGCGCCCCCTCAAGGGCGCCCTGGACTGGCTGGTTCCGCCGTTCTTCCGCGTCGCCGAGTACGGCACCGTGCTGGTACTGGCCGCCAAAGCGGACGTGAACGGCGCTCTTCCGGCAGCTTTCGGTCTGGTGGCCGCGGTCGCCTACCATCACTACGACACGGTGTACCGCATCAAGGGCGGCACCGGCGCGCCCCCGCGCTGGCTGGTGCGGGCGATCGGCGGCCAAGAAGGCAGGACCCTGGTGGTCGCGCTGGCCGCCGCCGTACTGCACGACACAGATTTCACCGTCGCGCTCACGGCTCTCGCCGTGGCCGTGGCACTCGTGGTGCTCGTCGAGAGCATCCGCTTCTGGGTGACCGCTCACAAGCGTGGCGCACCCGCCGTACACGATGAAGGAGAACCCGCATGATCGGCCTCGTGCTGGCGGCCGGCGCCGGACGGCGTCTTCGCCCTTACACGGACACCCTGCCCAAGGCCCTGGTGCCCGTCGACGGCGACACCACCATCCTCGACCTGACGCTCGGCAACTTCGCCGAGATCGGTCTCACCGAGGTCGCGATCATCGTCGGTTACAAGAAGGAGGCCGTCTACGACCGCAAGGCGGCCCTGGAGGCGAAGTACGGCCTCAAGCTGACCCTCATCGACAACGACAAGGCCGAGGAGTGGAACAACGCCTACTCCCTGTGGTGCGGACGTGACGCGATCAAGCACGACGTGATCCTCGCCAACGGCGACACCGTGCACCCGGTCTCCGTCGAGAAGACGCTGCTCGCCGCCCGCGGCAACGGCCAGAAGATCATCCTCGCCCTCGACACCGTGAAGCAGCTCGCGGACGAGGAGATGAAGGTCATCGTGGACGCCGAGAAGGGCGTGCAGCGCATCACCAAGCTGATGGACCCGGCCGAGGCCACCGGCGAGTACATCGGCGTCACCCTCATCGAGGGCTCCGCCGCCGACGAGCTGGCCGACGCCCTGAAGACCACCTTCGAGCGCGACCCCGACCTCTACTACGAGGACGGCTACCAGGAGCTCGTCAACCGCGGCTTCAAGGTCGACGTGGCGCCGATCGGCGACGTCAAGTGGGTCGAGATCGACAACCACGACGACCTCGCCAAGGGGCGTGAAATCGCGTGCCAGTACTGACGAGGCTCATCCCCTCGCCGGTCGTCGTCGACATCCGGGCGGGGGCGCTCAACGACCTGGCGAGCGTCCTCGCCGACCAGCGGATCTGCTCGGCGACCGGCAAGCTGGCCGTCGCCATCAGCGGCGGCTCCGGCGCGGTGCTGCGCGCGCAGCTCGAGCCGTCGCTGCCGAACGCGGAGTGGTTCGAGGTCGGCGGCGGCACGCTCGACGACGCCATCAAGCTCGCCGACGCCATGAAGAAGGGCCGCTACGACGCGGTCGTGGGCCTCGGCGGCGGCAAGATCATCGACTGTGCCAAGTTCGCCGCGGCGCGCGTCGGCCTGCCGCTGGTCGCCGTCGCGACGAACCTGTCGCACGACGGCCTGTGCTCGCCCGTCGCGACCCTCGACAACGACGCCGGCCGCGGCTCGTACGGCGTGCCGACCCCGATCGCCGTCGTCATCGACCTCGACGTCATCCGCGAGGCCCCGGTCCGCTTCGTGCGCTCCGGCATCGGCGACGCCCTGTCCAACATCTCCGCGATCCGCGACTGGGAGCTCGCCGCCCGCGAGCGCGGCGAGGACATCGACGGCCTCGCCGCCGCGATGGCCCGCCAGGCCGGCGAGGCGGTCCTGCGCCATCCCGGCGGCGTCGGCGACGACGGCTTCCTGCAGGTGCTCGCCGAGGGCCTGGTCCTCACCGGCATCGCCATGTCCGTCTCGGGCGACTCCCGCCCGGCGTCCGGTGCCTGCCACGAGATCAACCACGCCTTCGACCTGCTGTTCCCGAAGCGCGCGGCGAGCCACGGCGAGCAGTGCGGCCTCGGCGCGGCCTTCGCGATGCACCTGCGCGGTGCCCGCGAGGAGTCGGCGTTCATGGCCGAGGTGCTGCGCCGCCACGGCCTGCCCGTCCTGCCGGAGGAGATCGGCTTCACCGTGGACGAGTTCGTCCAGGTCGTGGAGTACGCGCCGCAGACCCGGCCGGGCCGCTACACCATCCTCGAGCACCTCAATCTGAACCACGACCAGATCAAGGACGCATACGCCGACTATGCCAAGGCCATCGGTAGCTGAACTCCGGCCCGTCGTTCACCCCGCCGGGGTGAAGGACCGCCGCAGCGGTGAGCACTGGGCGGGACGCCTGTACATGCGAGAGATCTCGCTGCGCTGCGACCGCTACCTGGTGAACACCAGGATCACGCCCAACCAGCTCACTTATCTGATGACCGTCGCGGGCGTCCTGGCCGCCCCGGCCCTGCTGGTCCCGGGGATCTGGGGCGCCGTGCTCGGCGTCGTCGCGGTCCAGCTCTATCTGCTGCTCGACTGCGTCGACGGCGAGATCGCCCGCTGGCGCAAGCAGTACTCGATGTCCGGGGTGTACCTGGACCGTGTCGGCGCCTACCTGTGCGACGCCGCGGTCCTGGTCGGCTTCGGCCTGCGCGCCGCCGACCTGTGGGGCTCGGGCCGGATCGACTGGCTGTGGGCCTTCCTCGGCACCCTGGCCGCCCTCGGCGCGATCCTGATCAAGGCGGAGACCGACCTCGTCGCCGTCGCCCGGCACCAGCAGGGCATGGCGCCGGTGCAGGAGTCGGCGGCCGAGCCGCGCACGTCCGGTGTGGCCCTGGCCCGCAAGGCCGCCGCCGCGCTGAAGTTCCACCGCCTCATCCTCGGCATCGAGGCGTCCCTGCTGATCCTGGTCATCGCCGTCGTGGACCAGATCCGGGGAGACCTGTTCTTCTCCCGCCTCGGTGTCGCCGTCCTCGCCGGCATCGCGCTCCTGCAGACCCTGCTGCACCTCGTGTCCATCCTCGCCTCTAGCAGGCTGAAGTGAGCCAGGCACAGCAGAGCCAGCAGGGCCAGCAGCTGAAGGTCGGCGCGGTCGTCATCACCATGGGCAACCGCCCGCAGGAGCTGCGCGCCCTCCTCGACTCGGTCGCCAAGCAGGACGGCGACCGGATCGAGGTGGTCGTCGTCGGCAACGGCGCCCCCGTACCGGACGTGCCCGACGGCGTGCGCACCATAGAACTGCCCGAGAACCTGGGCATCCCCGGCGGACGCAACGTGGGCATCGAGGCATTCGGCCCCGGCGGCACCGACGTCGACATCCTGCTCTTCCTCGACGACGACGGACTGCTCGCCCGCACGGACACCGCCGAGCTCTGCCGCGAAGCCTTCGCGGCGGCCCCGGAACTCGGGATCGTCTCCTTCCGCATCGCCGACCCGGACACCGGTGTCACCCAGCGCCGCCACGTGCCGCGCCTGCGCGCCTCCGACCCGATGCGGTCCTCGCGCGTGACGACGTTCCTCGGCGGCGCCAACGCCGTGCGCACCGCCGTCCTCAAGGAGGTCGGCGGCCTGCCCGACGCCTTCTTCTACGCGCACGAGGAGACCGACCTCGCCTGGCGCGCCCTGGACGCGGGCTGGATGATCGACTACCGCGCCGACATGGTGCTGTTCCACCCCACCACGGCCCCCTCCCGGCACGCGGTCTACCACCGCATGGTGGCCCGCAACCGCGTCTGGCTGGCCCGCCGCAACCTGCCCGCCCTCCTCGTGCCGGTGTACCTCGGCGTCTGGCTCCTGCTGACCCTCGCCCGGCGCCCCTCGCGGCCCGCCCTGAAGGCATGGTTCGGCGGCTTCCGCGAGGGCTGGACCAGCTCCTGCGGACCCCGGCGCCCCATGAAGTGGCGTACGGTGTGGCGCCTGACCCGACTGGGCCGCCCTCCCGTCATCTGACAAGCTCGGATCTGAGAATATTCGGGCCGTATCCCGGTCCCTGGTCCCCCACGCCCACGCCCGACCGGCCGCGCATCTGAAGACGAAAGTTTCCCTTCGTGAGTGAGACAACGCAGGACGGTGGAGTCGCGGTGACCGCGCCACCGTCGCCCGACGACGGGCTCTCCCCCGCCGAGCTGGCGGCCAAGTACGGCCTGTCCGTCAGCGGCGCCCGTCCCGGTCTGATCGAGTACGTCCGCCAGCTCTGGGGACGGCGCCACTTCATCCTCGCCTTCTCCCAGGCGAAGCTCACCGCCCAGTACAGCCAGGCCAAGCTCGGCCAGCTCTGGCAGGTGGCGACACCGCTGCTCAACGCGCTCGTCTACTTCCTCATCTTCGGCCTGATCCTCAAGGCCGACCGGGGCATGGAACGGGAGGTGTACATCCCGTTCCTCGTGACCGGCGTCTTCGTCTTCACCTTCACGCAGAGCTCGGTGATGGCGGGCGTCCGGGCGATCTCGGGCAACCTGGGCCTGGTGCGCGCCCTGCACTTCCCGCGGGCCTCGCTGCCCGTCTCGTTCTCGCTCCAGCAGCTCCAGCAGCTGCTGTTCTCGATGATCGTGCTGTTCGTCGTGGCGGTCGGCTTCGGCAGCTATCCGCGCCTGTCGTGGCTGCTGATCCTGCC
The DNA here is from genome assembly GCF_000414115.1 of Streptomyces aurantiacus JA 4570. Taxonomy (GTDB): domain Bacteria; phylum Actinomycetota; class Actinomycetes; order Streptomycetales; family Streptomycetaceae; genus Streptomyces; species Streptomyces aurantiacus_A. Next base: position 10,225 of record NZ_AOPZ01000043.1, on the reverse strand, counting down.
CGTCCTCGTGCTGCAGTTCCTCTTCAACACCGGGCTCGCGCTGATCATGGCCCGGCTCGGCAGCAAGACCCCGGACCTCGCGCAGCTCATGCCCTTCGTGATGCGCACCTGGATGTACGCCTCGGGCGTGATGTTCTCCATCCCGGTGATGCTCAAGGAACACCCGGCGTGGATCGCGGACATCCTGCAGTGGAACCCGGCCGCCATCTACATGGACCTGATGCGCTTCGCGCTCATCGACGGCTACGGCTCGGAGAACCTGCCTCCGCACGTCTGGGCGGTCGCGGCCGGCTGGGCCGCGCTCGTCGCGGTGGGCGGCTTCGTGTACTTCTGGAAGGCTGAGGAGCGCTACGGCCGTGGCTGACGACAAGCTCGACAAGACCGACCGGACCGACCGGAACGCAGGCAAGGGGCACATCCCCACCGTCATCGCCGACGAGCTGCACATCGTCTACCGCGTCAACGGCGCGAAGACGGGCAAGGGCAGCGCCACCTCCGCGCTGAGCCGCATCATCAGGCGCGGCGAGGAGCGCGGCGTCCGCAAGGTGCACGCCGTGCGCGGCGTCAGCTTCACCGCCTACCGCGGCGAGGCCATCGGCCTGATCGGCTCGAACGGCTCCGGCAAGTCCACCCTGCTGCGCGCCATCGCCGGCCTCCTCCCGGCCGAGCAGGGCAAGGTCTACACCGACGGCCAGCCCTCGCTGCTCGGTGTGAACGCGGCCCTGATGAACGACCTGACCGGCGAGCGCAACGTGATCCTCGGCGGGCTCGCCATGGGCATGAGCCGCGAGCAGATCAGGACGCGCTACCAGGAGATCGTCGACTTCTCGGGCATCAACGAGAAGGGCGACTTCATCACCCTGCCGATGCGCACCTACTCCTCCGGCATGGCCGCCCGCCTGCGGTTCTCCATCGCGGCGGCCAAGGACCACGACGTCCTGATGATCGACGAGGCCCTCGCCACCGGCGACCGCAAGTTCCAGAAGCGCTCCGAGGCCCGCATCCGCGAGCTGCGCAAGGAGGCGGGCACGGTCTTCCTGGTCAGCCACAACAACAAGTCGATTCGGGACACCTGCGACCGCGTGCTCTGGCTGGAGCGGGGCGAACTGCGGATGGACGGACCGACCGACGAGGTCATCAAGGAGTACGAGAAGTTCACCGGTAAGTAGCCGGATGGCCGTACCTTCGCTGCGGCCGAACGGAGCAGGGCCCCGCCGGGACGTCCGGGCGGGGCCCTGACCCGTTTTCAGACAACACCCGACTCTCAAGTCACGGGAGTTCGGGGAAGATTGAAGCCAATCGGTGCGTTCTTGTGATGCGCTGAACACCCCGACGACCCGGTGTGCGCTGTACAACGTAAGCTGTACCGGTGCTGATTCGCGGCAAGTGGGGCGATATCGCGCGGCACCGAGGCGCCGGGCACGGTCCGCCGCGAGGGGGTCAGGGCGGCGTGTCCGAAATAGGATGTATTGGGTCGGCAGTGTAGAACGGGAGATGTGACGGCAATGGCTACGGACGATCTCCGGCTCCGCGATGCGTCCGCCGTCCTCGACAAAGCCGCGGACGAGAACTTCCCCGTGGCCCCCTTCTTCCTCCCGCGCGCCTGGCGCGAGGACCTGATGGCCGTGTACGGCTACGCCCGCCTGGTCGACGACATCGGCGACGCCGACCTCGACCGCGGCGGCGCCCACGCCCGCTACCTCGGCGCGGACCCGGCGGCGGCCGGCGACCCGCTCGCCCTGCTCGACGCCTTCGAGGCCGACCTGCGCAGGGTCTTCGCCGCGGGCCAGGACCCCGGCCACCCGCTGCTGCGGGCCCTGGTGCCCACCGTGCGCCGCCGGAGCCTGACCCCCGAGCCCTTCCTCGCCCTGATCGCGGCGAACCGCCAGGACCAGCTCGTCAAGCGGTACGAGACCTACGACGACCTCGTGGCCTACTGCGAGCTGTCGGCGAACCCGGTCGGCCGTCTGGTCCTCGCCATCACCGGCACCGCGACGCCCGAGCGTGTCCGCCTCTCGGACTCCGTGTGCACCGCGCTGCAGATCGTGGAGCACCTCCAGGACGTGCGCGAGGATCTGGGCCGCGACCGCGTCTATCTGCCCGCACAGGACATGAAGCGGTTTCATGTCCAGGAGCGGGATCTCGCTGTCGCTACGGCAGGCGCGTCGGTGCGCGCACTGGTTGCATATGAAGCGGAACGCGCCCATCGCCTCCTGAATGAAGGCACCCCCCTGGTGGGTAGCGTCCACGGCAGGCTGAAGCTGCTGCTTGCCGGGTTCGTCGCAGGGGGGAGGGCGACGGTCGCCGCGATCGCCGCCGCCGGATTCGACGTACTTCCAAGGCCGCCGAAGCCCACGAAGCCGCGTTTGCTGCGCGAGGTGGGAGCGGTTCTGCGAGGAGAGGGGTGAGCCGGACCGTGGAGTCAGAACCTCGCGTGTCCGCGCCGGTACTCGCCGCATACAGCTATTGCGAGACCGTGACGGGGCAGCAGGCACGCAATTTCGCGTACGGCATCAGGTTGCTGCCGACGCCCAAGCGGCGGGCGATGTCCGCGCTCTACGCGTTCTCGCGGCGCGTGGACGACATCGGCGACGGCACTCTGGCGCCGGACGTGAAGGGGGCGCGGCTCGACGAGACCAGGGCCCTGCTCACCCGCGTCCGCGACGGCGCGGTGGCGGAGGACGACACCGACCCGGTGGCCGTGGCGCTCAGCCACGCGGCCCGGCACTTCCCGATCCCGCTCGGCGGGCTCGACGAACTGATCGACGGCGTCCTGATGGACGTGCGCGGCGAGACGTACGAGACCTGGGAGGACCTGAAGGTCTACTGCCGCTGCGTCGCCGGCGCCATCGGGCGCCTGTCGCTCGGTGTGTTCGGTACGGAACCGGGGGCGCTGCACGCGGAGCGCGCGCCGGAGTATGCCGACACGCTCGGTCTCGCGCTCCAACTCACCAACATTCTCCGGGACGTTCGCGAGGACGCCCTGGAGGGGCGCACCTATCTGCCCGCCGACGATCTCGCGAAGTTCGGCTGCTCCAGCGGGTTTTCGCGCCCCGAGCCGCCGGCCGGGTCGGACTTCGCGGGCCTGGTCCACTTCGAAGTCCGCCGCGCCCGGGCCCTGTTCGCCGAGGGCTACCGGCTGCTTCCCATGCTCGACCGGCGCAGCGGCGCCTGTGTGGCGGCGATGGCGGGCATCTACCGCCGGTTGCTCGATCGCATCGAGCGGGAGCCGGAAGCGGTCCTTCGGGGCCGCGTTTCATTGCCCGGACGCGAGAAGGCGTACGTCGCCGTGCGCGGCCTGTCCGGCCTCGACACGCGAAGCGTCTCCCGGGGCACCGTCAGGAGGCGTACCTGATGCGCATCCACGGCGGAGCAACCGCAGGCGCGGCGCCTCGCCCCAAGTGGCGGGCAACCCTCCGCATGACCTTGGCGTCCCAGACTGCAACTGCCGAAAGGGAGGGCGCATGAGGCAGGACGACAGCAGGCCCGAAGGGGGCGCCGACGGCCCCGGGAAACGCGCGTCCGCCGTCGTCGTGGGCGGCGGTCTGGCGGGCATCACCTCCGCCCTCGCCCTCGCCGACGCGGGCCTGGACGTCACGCTGCTCGAAGGCCGCCCGCGGCTCGGCGGACTCGCTTTCTCCTTCCAGCGCGGCGAGCTGACCGTCGACAACGGCCAGCACGTCTACCTGCGCTGCTGCACCGCCTACCGGTGGTTCCTCGACCGCGTCGAGGGCGCGCACCTGGCGCCGCTGCAGGAACGTCTCGACGTACCCGTGCTCGACGCCGACCGGCATCGGCTCGGGCGGCTGCGCCGCACCGCGCTGCCCGTGCCGCTGCACCTGGCCGCGAGCCTCGCCACATACCCGCATCTGTCGCTCGCCGAGCGCGCCAACGTGGGCCGCGCGGCGCTCGCCCTCAAGGGACTCGACCCGGCCGACCCGGCGCTCGACAGCCAGGACTTCGGCAGCTGGCTGGCGGCCCACGGTCAGTCGAAGCGCGCCGTCGAGGCCCTGTGGGACCTCGTGGGAGTCGCCACCCTCAACGCCGTCGCGGGCGATGCCTCGCTGGGTCTCGCCGCGATGGTGTTCAAGACCGGGCTGCTCTCCGACCCGGGCGCCGCCGACATCGGCTGGGCGCGGGTGCCCCTCGGTGACATCCATGACGGGCTCGCCCGCAAGGCGCTCGACTCGGCGGGCGTGCGTACCGAACTGCGAACACGTGTCACCTCCATCTCTCGTAGTGAGAACGGGAGTTGGCGCGTCGAGGTTCCCGGCGAGGCCATCGAGGCGGACACCGTGGTGCTCGCGGTGGCCCAGGCCGAGACCCACGATCTGCTCCCGGACGGCGCCCTGGACGAGCCCGACCGGCTGCTCGGCATCGACACCGCGCCCATCCTGAACGTCCACGTCGTGTACGACAGGAAGGTGCTCAAGAAGCCCTTCTTCGCCGCGCTCGGCACCCCCGTGCAGTGGGTCTTCGACCGGACCGAGGCGTCCGGCCTCGCGGCGGGCCAGTATCTGGCGCTGTCGCAGTCGGCCGCCCAGGACGAGATCGACGCACCCGTCGCGGCGCTCAGAGAGCGCTATCTGCCGGAGCTCGAGCGCCTGCTGCCCGCCGCGCACGGCGCGCGGGTCCTCGATTTCTTCGTGACCCGGGAGCGCACGGCGACGTTCGCGCCGACCCCGGGCGTCGGCCGCCTGCGGCCGGGCGCGCACACCAACGAAGCCGGGCTCTACCTGGCCGGCGCGTGGACCGCCACCGGCTGGCCCGCGACCATGGAAAGCGCCGTACGCAGCGGAATCACCGCGGCCCGTGCCGCCCTGACCGCCCTCGACCGCCCGCATGACCATCTCTTCGAGGAGGCGGCGTGAAGCTCGACCTGCTGGGGCCCCAGCCCCACGAACCCCGCACCGGAACCAGAGGAGAGACCGTGCCGACTGTGCCCTCGGCCGAACCGGCCGCCGTGGACGTGACCGCGCTGCTCGAGCGCGGCCGGACGCTGGCAACCCCGGTGCTGCGGTCAGCGGTGGACCGCCTCGCGCCGCCCATGGACACCGTCGCCGCCTACCACTTCGGCTGGATCGACGCCGAGGGCAACCCGGCCGTCGGCGACGGGGGCAAGGCCGTGCGCCCGGCGCTCGCGCTGCTCTCCGCGGAGGCCGCGGGCGCCACCCCGGAGACCGGCGTGCCCGGCGCGGTCGCCGTCGAACTGGTGCACAACTTCTCGCTCCTGCACGACGACCTGATGGACGGCGACGAGCAGCGCCGGCACCGCGACACGGTGTGGAAGGTGCACGGCCCTGCGCAGGCCATCCTCGTCGGCGACGCGCTTTTCGCCCTCGCCAACGAGATCCTGCTCGAACTCGGCACCGTCGAGGCGGGCCGCGCGACGCGCCGCCTGACCACCGCGACCCGTGCCCTCATCGACGGGCAGGCACAGGACATCTCCTACGAGCACCGCGAGCGGGTCACCGTCGAGGAGTGCCTGGAGATGGAGGGCAACAAGACGGGCGCGCTGCTCGCCTGCGCGTGCTCCATCGGCGCGGTACTCGGCGGCGCCGACGACGCCACCGCCGACACCCTGGAGAAGTACGGCTACCACCTCGGTCTCGCCTTCCAGGCCGTCGACGACCTGCTCGGCATCTGGGGCGATCCGGAGGCCACCGGCAAGCAGACGTGGAGCGACCTGCGCCAGCGCAAGAAGTCCCTGCCCGTCGTCGCCGCGCTGGCCGCGGGCGGCCCCGCCTCCGAGCAGCTCGGCGAGCTGCTCGCCGCCGACGCCAAGAGCAACGACTTCGACAGCTTCTCCGAGGAGGAGTTCGCCGCGCGCGCCGCCCTGATCGAGGAGGCGGGCGGCCGCGAGTGGACCGCCGAGGAGGCGCGACGGCAGCACGCCGTCGCCATCGAGGCCCTGGACGCGGTCCAGATGCCGGACCAGGTGCGGGCGCAGCTCACCGCGCTCGCCGACTTCGTCGTCGTACGAAAGAGATGATCACTATCGCCCCCAACTGAATCGCAGTCGCCGGCCGGTGTCCCTCCAGGGCCCCGGCCGACGGCGGACCCAGCAGAGAAGAAGCACTGCGTAGAAGGGGAAGCCATGACAGCGACGACCGACGGAAGCACCGGAGCGGTGACGCCCCGAGCGGCCTCGGCCACCGGAACGACCGACACCACGCCCGCGGCGGCCGGGGCACTCGACGCCGCCACGCGCGCCATGCAACGCTCCACCGATTTCCTTCTTTCCCGCCAGGACGCCCAGGGATGGTGGAAGGGCGACCTGGAAACCAATGTGACCATGGACGCCGAGGACCTGCTGCTCCGTCAGTTCCTGGGCATCCAGGACGAGTCGACGACGCGGGCCGCCGCGCTGTTCATCCGCGGCGAGCAGCGCGACGACGGCACCTGGGCCACCTTCTTCGGCGGGCCCGGCGAACTCTCCACCACCATCGAGGCGTACGTCGCGCTGCGGCTCGCCGGCGACGCCCCCGACGAGCCGCACATGGCCAGGGCGTCCGCCTGGATCCGGGAGCAGGGCGGCATCGCGTCGGCGCGCGTCTTCACCCGGATCTGGCTCGCCCTCTTCGGCTGGTGGAAGTGGGACGACCTGCCCGAGCTGCCGCCCGAACTTATTTACTTTCCCAAGTGGTTTCCGCTCAACATCTATGACTTCGGCTGCTGGGCGCGGCAGACGATAGTGCCCCTCACCATTGTGTCCGCCAAGCGCCCGGTACGTCCCGCGCCCTTCCCTCTGGACGAGCTGCACACCGACGCGCGCGTACCGAACCCCGCCAAACCCCTTGCTCCGATTGCCAGTTGGGACGGCGTCTTTCAGCGCCTGGACAAGGCGCTGCACATCTACCACAAGGTCGCGCCGCGCGGTGTGCGCAAGGCGGCGATGAACAGCGCCGCACGCTGGATCATCGAACGGCAGGAGAACGACGGCTGCTGGGGCGGCATCCAGCCGCCCGCCGTGTACTCGATCATCGCGCTGCATCTGCTCGGCTACGACCTCGACCACCCGGTCCTGAAGACCGGCCTGGAGTCCCTCGACCGGTTCGCCGTGTGGCGCGAGGACGGCGCGCGGATGATCGAGGCATGCCAGTCCCCGGTGTGGGACACCTGCCTGGCGACGATCGCGCTCGCCGACGCCGGTGTGCCCGCCGACCACCCGGGGCTCGTCAAGGCCGCGGACTGGATGCTGGGCGAGCAGATCGTGCGGCCCGGCGACTGGTCCGTGCGCAGGCCGGGCCTCACCCCGGGCGGCTGGGCCTTCGAGTTCCACAACGACAACTACCCCGACATCGACGACACCGCCGAGGTCGTCCTCGCGCTGCGCCGCGTCGCGCATCCGGACAAGCCGCGCCTCGAGAACGCCATCGACCGCGGCGTGCGCTGGAACCTCGGCATGCAGTCGAGGAACGGCGCCTGGGCCGCCTTCGACGTGGACAACACCAGCGCCTTCCCCAACCGCCTGCCGTTCTGCGACTTCGGCGAGGTCATCGACCCGCCGTCCGCCGACGTCACCGCGCACGTCGTGGAGATGCTGGCGTACGAGGGGAAGTCGCACGACCCGCGCACCCGGCGCGGCGTCGAGTGGCTGCTCGCCGAACAGGAGGCGAACGGCGCCTGGTTCGGGCGCTGGGGCGTCAACTACATCTACGGCACCGGCTCGGTGCTGCCCGCCCTGACCGCCGTCGGGCTGCCCGGCTCGCACCCGGCGATCCGGCGCGCGGTGGCCTGGCTGGAGTCGGTGCAGAACGACGACGGCGGCTGGGGCGAGGACCTGCGCTCCTACCGCCAGGAGCGGTGGATCGGGCACGGCGCGTCCACGGCCTCGCAGACCGCCTGGGCGCTGATCGGGCTGCTCGCGGCCGGCGAGCGGGACTCCAAGGCGGTGGAGCGCGGCATCGCGTGGCTCGCCGAGGCACAGCGCGACGACGGCTCCTGGGACGAGCCGTACTTCACCGGCACCGGGTTCCCCTGGGACTTCTCCATCAACTACCACCTCTACCGGCAGGTCTTCCCGCTGACCGCGCTCGGCCGGTACGTCAACGGAGAGCCGCTCGCCGGCGGCTCCGGCAAGGGGAGCTGATGTCCGTATCCCCGGCTCAGCCGGGCACCGCACCGCTCCTCGTCGCCTGCGCGCTCGGCATCGAGCACCTCGCCCTGCGCACCGGCGACCGGGGCGGCGCGCGCGGGCCGATGACCGTCCTGCGGACGGGCATGGGCCCCAAGGCCGCCGAGCGCGCCGTCTCGCAGGCGCTCGGCAAGCCGTCCCTGCACGACGCGGCCGTCGTCGCCACCGGCTTCTGCGCCGGCCTGGCCCCCGGGATGCACCCCGGTGACCTGGTCGTCGCCGACGAGACCCGGCACGACGGCGGCCGCACGCCCTGCGTCGGCACCGAGCTCCTGGTCGAGGAGCTGGTGCGGGCGCTGCCTCGCCGCACCGTGCACACGGGGCCGCTCACCGGCTCCGACCATGTCGTCCGCGGCCACGAACGCGGCGACCTGCTGGCCACGGGCGCGATCGCGGTGGACATGGAGTCCGCCGTCACGCTGCACAGCGCCGTCACGGCGGGGCCCCGGCCGGTTGCGGCCGTCCGGGTGGTCGTGGACGCCCCACAGCACGAACTCGTACGAATCGGCACGGTGCGCGGTGGAATATCGGCCTTCCGCGTTCTCCGTGCCGTGCTTCCCGCTTTCTTCGAATGGCACCGTTCTTCGCTGCTCCCCCGGAGGTGAGCCAGATGGCCATGCCGCTGCGCCAGTCCATCAAGGTCGCGACGTATTTGATGGAACAGAAGCTGCGCAAGCGGGACAAGTTCCCGCTGATCGTCGAGTTGGAGCCGCTTTTCGCGTGCAATTTGAAGTGTGAGGGCTGCGGCAAGATCCAGCACCCGGCCGGGGTGCTCAAGCAGCGGATGCCGGTGGCCCAGGCCGTCGGCGCCGTCCTTGAGTCCGGTGCGCCGATGGTGTCGATCGCCGGCGGCGAACCGCTGATGCATCCTCAGATCGATGAGATCGTGCGGCAGTTGGTGGCGAAGAAGAAATACGTCTTCCTTTGCACCAACGCCATGCTGATGCGCAAGAAGATGGACAAGTTCAAGCCCTCGCCGTACTTCGCGTTCGCCGTGCACATCGACGGAATGCGGGAGCGGCACGACGAGTCCGTGGCGAAGGAGGGGGTGTTCGACGAGGCGGTGGAGGCCATCAAGGAGGCCAAGCGGCGCGGCTTCCGGGTCACCACCAATTCCACCTTCTTCAACACGGACACCCCGCAGACGATCATTGAGGTCCTGAACTTCCTCAATGACGACCTCAAGGTCGACGAGATGATGCTGTCGCCGGCCTACGCCTACGAGAAGGCGCCCGACCAGGAGCACTTCCTCGGTGTGGAGCAGACCCGCGAGCTGTTCAAGAAGGCTTTCGCGGGCGGCAACCGGCGGCGCTGGCGGCTGAACCACTCGCCGCTGTTCCTCGATTTCCTCGAGGGCAAGGTCGACTTCCAGTGCACGGCGTGGGCGATCCCCAACTACTCGCTCTTCGGCTGGCAGCGCCCCTGCTATCTGATGAGCGACGGGTACGTGCCCACGTACCGGGAGCTGATCGAGGAGACCGACTGGGCCAAGTACGGCCGCGGCAAGGACGACCGGTGCGCCAACTGCATGGCGCACTGCGGCTACGAGCCGACCGCCGTGCTCGCCACCATGGGCTCCCTCAAGGAGTCCCTGCGGGCCATGCGCGAGACCGTCTCCGGGAACCGGTGACGTCATGAGCCCAGGAGTGCCCGTCGCCCTGGGCCTCCCGGAGCTGCCGGTCCGGCCGATCGCCGGGCGCCGCGTCTCGCGGCGCATCGAGGTCGGTTCGGTGGCTGTCGGCGGGGATGCGCCGGTGTCGGTGCAGTCGATGACGACGACGCGTACGTCGGACATCGGGGCGACGTTGCAGCAGATCGCGGAGTTGACGGCGTCGGGGTGCCAGATCGTGCGTGTCGCTTGCCCCACGCAGGATGATGCGGATGCGTTGGCGGTGATCGCGCGGAAGTCGCAGATTCCGGTGATCGCGGATATTCACTTCCAGCCGAAGTATGTGTTCGCGGCGATCGATGCCGGGTGTGCGGCGGTGCGGGTGAATCCGGGGAACATCAAGCAGTTCGACGACAAGGTGAAGGAGATCGCGCGGGCGGCGAACGATGCGGGGACGCCGATCCGGATCGGTGTGAACG
>NZ_AOPZ01000042.1 GCF_000414115.1 Streptomyces aurantiacus JA 4570 | reverse complement strand
GCCGAGGGCGGCCTGGGCCGCGGGGTCGGTGCCGGGCCCGGCGGTGGCTGCCGCGGGCGCGGTCTGCGTCGCGGTGGCCTCCGGGGCGGGCGCGGCAAGGGGCTCGGGGCCGGGCGCCGTCAGGGACTCCGGGGCGGAGGGGGGCGCCACGGCGTCCGAGGCGGCGTCTTCGGCGGAGCCTGGTTCGTTCGTTCTCAGGGGTGGGTCGACCGGGGTGGCCGACTCGGCCGGAGTGGTCGGCTCGGCCGAAGCAGCCGGCTCCGCCGGTGTGGTCGGCTCGGCAGGGGGCATCTGGGCGGCCGACGCGGCGACCGTGACGGCATCCGGGCCCGCGGGGACCGAGCTGTCGGCGGTGGGGGCGGGGGCCGCGTGCGCGCCCGCGCCGGAACCCGCACCCATGTCCGCGTCCTCGGTGTGCGTGGCGGCGGGGGCCTGGGCGTTCGCGGCCGGTGTCTCCGGCACGTCCGCCGCTCCCGGGGCCTCCGCGATCCCCGGAAGGTCGGGGGTCGGCACAGTGCCCGGGGCGTGCGCCGCCTGCTCGGCGTGCGCCTCGGTGGAGCCCGGCGCGTCCGCGGGCGCGTGCGGAGCGTCCGCGGCGTCGAGTGCACCCGATGCCTCAAGCGCGCCAGGGGCGTGCGGCACGGAGCCGGGTGTGGGGGCGTCCGAAGGGCCCGATGCGTTGGCCGGAGCCGAACCGTCGGTCGCGGCCGGAGCCTCGGCCGGGACGGTGCCGTCGACCGGGGCGGAGCCGTCCGCCGGGACCGAGGGGTCGGCCGGGACCGGGGCGCCGGACGGGACCGAAGCTTCGGACGGGTCCGGAGCGAACGCCGAGCCCTGCGGTGAGAGTGTGGTCGCTGTGGTCCCGGGGGCCCCCGGGCCCTCTGGGACGACCGTTTCTGCAGGTGTGACCTGGGGTTCCGTGGCTGTCCCGGAGGAGCTCTGCGGCTGCGCGGCCCAGGGTGCCGCGCCCTGCGGCGGGATCTCGCCGAGTTGCGGGCCGGGCAGCGCGCCCGCGTCGTCCTGCGGGATGTCGAGGTATTCGGGGCCGCTCGTCGGCGGGCCCGCGTGCCGGACCGGCATCGGGTGCGGCGTACCGCCCGCGGGGCCTCGGTCGGCCAGCGAGCGGACGGGGCTCGCGGCGACGTCGGGCACGGTGGGGGCGGCCGGGCCGCGATGCAGGGGGCGGCGGGTGGGGCTGGGGTGCGAGGCGGGGGCACCGTGGCTCCCGTGCAGGGGGATGCCGGTGAGGTCGACGGAGCCGCTGTCCCGGCCGGACGTCTCGTGCGGTCCGGGCTGGTGGGCGACCCGCTCCTGACCGACTGCGGCGTGCCCCTGACCGACTGCCGCGTGCTCCTGACCGACCGACACCTGCTCCGGACCGGCCGACGCGTACTCCTGGGCGGCCGACGCCTGGCCCTGGGCGGCCGACGCCTGCTCCGCACCGGCCTGGACCTGGGCGAATACCGGCTGCCCGGGGTGCGCCTCCGCGGCCACGGCCTGGCCGACACCCGCCTGGGCCGCGTCCTGACCCGGCGCGTCCTGACCCGGCCCGCCCTGGACCGCCTGGGCACCCCCGATCGGCGCGTCCTGGACCGGTGCGTTCCGACCTGCGGCTTCCTGGCCGAACGGGACCTGCCCGACCAGCTGCTGGCCAACTGCCTGCTGCCCGACTGCCTGCTGCGCGAACCGCGCCGCTTCCGCGCCGGGCTGTGCCTGCGCCTGTACCTGTACCTGTACCTGCGCTCCCTGCGCGGGCTCCGGCTGCCCGGTGCCCGGCTGCGCGGTCTGCGCCTCGCTCCACGCGCCCTGGGCACCCGGCATCAGCAGCAGGTCGTCGTCCTCGGCGGGGTTCTCGGAGGGGTCGAGGAAGGTGTACGCGGCCGGCGCGGGGACGCCCGGCTGCTCCACCCTGCCTGCGTTCTCCGGCAGTCCCTCGCCCGGGACCTGGCCGGTGTCGGTCATGCGTACCCCTCGCCCATCGGTTAGTCCTTCTTTGACCGCCCGTCATCAACAACGAGCGCACGTGCCGCGCGGCACGCACCGCGTACGGACCACAGCTCGCCGCGTACGGACCACAGGCATTCTCGCGGTAGCACCGCCGCCGTGGCAGCTTGATCGGCCACGGTCCGCTGTGGACTGCGCCACGTCGCGCGTCCCGCGGTCCGCCGTACCACACGCACCCCCCAAAACGGGCGAGCTTTCCGGACTTTGACTGACACAGACCAACGAATCGCCGGGCGCCCAGGTGCGGTACAACGATCGGCCAGCCTACCGCGCACGGCGCGTCGGCAGGGTCGCGAGGGTCACGCCGTCCGGTCGAGGAGCAGCGCGGAGACCAGGAAGACGACGGTCCGCTTCCGCTCCGTCCAGGCGCGGGTGTCGAGTTCGACGGACTGGAGGAGCGCGCACTCCACGGCGTAGCCGTGCTCCGTGAGGTCCCGGCCGAGGAGTTCGGCGTCGTCGCGGGTCGCGGCGTGCGTGACGATGCGCTCGGGGCGGCGGTCGGCGACGGCCGAGACGACCGCCACTCCCCCGCCGCCGACGCGTACGACGTCGGGCTCGGGCAGGTTCTCCAGGATGTGCGGCGCGGTGCCGTGCACGATCTGGGCGTGCACGCCGAACCGGCGGGCGGCCGCGGTCGTGCGGGCGCAGGCGTCCGGGTCCCGGTCGACGGCGATGACGGCCGCGCCGAAGCGGGCGGCCTCGGCGGTGAAGGCTCCGGTGCCGCAGCCGATGTCCCAGACGAGGTCGCCCACACGCGGGCCGAGCCGGGCGAGTTGGGCGGCGCGGATGCGGTCGGTCTCGCCCTCGCCGAGCTCCTGGTCGCCTCCGTAGGCGGCCGCGGGCAGGGCCCAGCCGCGCGGCTCGGTGCCGGGTTCGCGGCCGGCGATCCAGCCGGTGTCGTGGGCGGCGGGGCCGCCGCCCGTGCCGCCGGGGCCACCGGTGCCCCCGATGACGATGACGACGTTCGGGTCGCGCCAGGCGTGGTCGGCGGCCTTGTCCGAGGTGACGACGCTGACCTGTTCGCGTTCGGTGCCGAGTTCCTCGCAGATCACGAAGGTGCGGTGGACGCCTTCGAGCAGCAGGCCGAGCTCGGCGGGGCCCGCGCCGGGCGACGTGAGCACGGCCACCTTGCTGTGCGCGCGACAGGCGTTCACCGCGCGGCGCAGGGTGCGGCGGTGGGCCACCACGATCCGGGCGTCGTCCCAGGGCATGCCGGCGCGGGCGAATGCCTGGGCCACGGAGGAGACGGCGGGCACCACTTCGACCTCGAGGCCGAATTCGGGGGCGCGCAGGGTGCGTACGACGCCGAAGAAGCCGGGGTCGCCGTCCGCCAGGACGACCGCTGTGCCGCGGTGGGCGGCGATGCGGCGGGCGGCGAGGGCGACGCTGCCGAGGCGGACGCGTTCCGCTGTCGGCGGGACCTCGGGCAGGGCCAGGTGGTGGGCCGCGCCGGCGACGAGGGTGGCGGCGCTCAGTGCGGAGCGTGCCGCGGCGGTCAGCGGCGAGCCGTCCCAGCCGATCACCGTGACCCGGTCGGCCATGGTCGTCTGTCTCCTGGAGTCTCGGGTCGGTCGTACGGTGCGGGGCCGCCGCGTGCGGCCAGGGGGAGCGTACCTGGTGGTGCCCTGCCGGGGGCTCCCCAACCCCGCCCCTTCCCGCAACCCCGCTCCGCGGCTCGTCCTCAAACGCCGGACAGGCTGAAATTCCGCCGCCCGGGTGGGGAAAGGAGAGGCCCCCCGGTCAGTTCCAGTCCGAGAAAGCCGTATAACCGCTCTCCGCGAGCTGCTCGCTGACGCCCTCGAGGTCCTCGGGCAGCAAGCTCCACACAATGAGGTCGGTCCGCACATCGATCCAGCCGCCGAGGGGATCGCCTCCGTTTCTGACACGTGCTATCCACGCGCCGCGCAGGACCCCTTCGCTGATGCAGCCGATCTTCTGGGCCACCTGCTGCGCGGCGGTGTTGTCCGCGGCCGTGCGCAGCTCGATGCGCTCGAACTTCTGGTCGTGGAAGAGCCACTGGGCGGTGGCGAGCGCGGCCTCGGAGGCGTACCCCTCGCCGCGGGCCCAGGGGGCGGACACATAGCTGAGCTCACTGGAGCGCACCCGCCAGTCGGTGCGGCGCAGCCGCACGGAGCCGACCAGGCGCTGGGTGAGGAACTCGGTCACGGCGAGGACGATCCCGCGGCCCTCGGCCCGTTCGGCGGGGGCGAGTTCGGTGATCCAGGCGCGGGCGTCGGCCTCGGTGTACGGCTGGGGCGCGGCGGTCCAGGCGGTGACGAGCTCGTCGTTCATCATCTCCGCGTACGCCGTGATGTCCGCTTCCTCGAACGGGCGCAGCACCAACCGCTCCGTGCTGATGGAGATGTCGGGAAACCCGGAGGAACCCGAGGAGGCTGTAGTCATGCGCCGCTCCATAACCTTCATGGGCCTGTCGCTCCGTGAATCGTCAACGTCCTCAAGGACCTCCAGACCTGCTGAAGTGCCAAGCATGCAGCATGGCGGCGCGCGGACGCACCACGGGGTCCACTCCGGAGTGCGGAGCGGACCCCGTGCGCGGGGACGGGACAGCGGCGGGGCAGGGGGGCGCGTCAGCCGGCCGTGACCGGCAGCACCGACCCCTTGTACTTGTCCTCGATGAACTTCTTCACCTCGGGCGAAGTCAGCAGCTCGGCCAGCTTCTTGACCCTCGGGTCGTCCTCGTCGCCCTTCTTGACGGCGAGGACGTTGTTGTACGGGTTGTCCTTCGCGGACTCCAGGAGGACGGCGTCCTTCTTGGGGCTCAGGCCCGCGTCGAGCGCGTAGTTGTTGTTGATGACGGCCGCGTCGACGTCCTTGAGGGAGCGCGGCAGCTGCGCGGGCTCCAGGGGCTTGATGGTGAGCTTCTTCGGGTTGGCCGCGATGTCCTCGGGGGTCGCCTCGGCACCCGCGCCCTTCTTGAGCTCGATCACGCCCTTGGAGGCGAGCAGTTGGAGCGCCCTGCCCTCGTTGGTGGTGTCGTTGGGGACGGTGACGGTCGCGCCGGGGCGCAGATCGGATACGTCCTTCAGTCCCGCGCGGCCGCCGTCCGCGTACACGCCCATCGGCGGCAGATAGACCTCGGTCACCGGCACCAGGTCCGTCTTCTTGGACTTGTTGAAGTCGTCGAGGTACGGGGTGTGCTGGTAGAGGTTGGCGTCGAGGGAGCCCTCCTGGAGCGCGGTGTTGGGCGTCACGTAGTCCGTGAACTCCCGCACCTGGAGGTCCAGGCCCTCTTTCTCCGCCAGGTTCTGCTGGATGTACGCGAGGACTTCACCGGCCGGGGTCGGGGTGGCCCCGACGACGAGCTGGTCGCCGTCGGAGCCGGAGCCCGCACCGCAGGCGGTCAGGCCGAGCGACAGGGTGAGGGCCCCGGCCGCGGCGGCGATGACGGCCCGGCCCATGTCAGAAGGCCGCGACGACGGCGCCGTCGTACTTGTCGTCGATGAACTTCTTGACCTCGGGCGAGGTGAGGAGCTTGGCGAGCTTCTTCACGCGCGGGTCGTTCTCCTCGCCCTTCTTCACGGCGAGGAAGTTGCCGTACGGGTTGCCCTTGGCCTTCTCCGCCACGAGGGCGTTCTTGGCGGGGCTGAGGTCGGCCTCGAGCGCGTAGTTGCCGTTGATCACCGCGGCGTCGACGTCGTTGATGGAGCGCGGCAGCTGGGCGGCCTCCAGCTCCTTGAACTTCAGGCCGAGCGGGTTGGAGACGACGTCCTTGGGGGTGGCGGCGAAGCCGACGCCCTCCTTGAGCTTGAGGACGCCGTTGTCGGCGAGCAGCTTGAGGGCGCGGGCCTCGTTGGTCGTGTCGTTGGGGACGGCGACCGTCGAGCCCTTCTTGAGGTCGTCGAGCTTCTTGATCTTCTTGGAGTAGACGCCGAGGGGTTCCAGGTGCACCGTCGCGCCCGGGACCGGAACGATGTCCGTCTTGTTCTTCTTGTTGAAGTCGTCCAGGTACGGCTTGTGCTGGAAGTAGTTCGCCGAGACCTCGCCCTGCTGCACGGCGGTGTTGGGCGTGACGTAGTCGGTGAACTCCTTCACCTCCAGGTCCAGGCCCGCCTTCTTCGCCAGGTTCTTCTTGACGTAGTCGAGGATCGCGCCCTGCGGCGTCGGGGTCGCGGCGACGATGAGCGGCCCGTCCTTGTCGGCGGCGGTGCCCTTGTCGGAGCCGCAGGCGGTGAGGCCGAGGGTGAGGGCTCCGGTGGCCAGGACGGCAGCGGTGATCTTGATGGTGTTACGCACGAAAAGTGCCTTTCTCCATGGGTGGTACACCCCCGCGGTGATGGTGCGGGGTGGTGCTGGGTGAACTCAGGAAGCCTTGACGGGCTCCCGCTCGGGCTCGGCGTCCGCCGTGACCGGGTCGGTGGTCCGCACGGGCTCGGCGGTGGCGGCGCTCTCCTGCGCCTTGCCGCGCAGCAGCCGGAGCCGGGGGGCGGCTCCGGAGCCGCCGCCGCGGCGGTGCAGGCCGCGCGCCGCGTAGTCGCCGGCGAACTGGATGACGGAGATGACCACGGCGAGGATCGCCACGGTGATCCACATCAGCTCGGTCTCGAACCGCTGGTAGCCGTAGCGGATCGCGAGGTCGCCGAGGCCGCCGGCGCCGACGGTGCCCGCCATCGCCGAGTAGCCGATGAGCACGACGATCGTCGTGGTGACGCTGGAGATCAGCGACGGCAGCGACTCGGGCACGAGGACCTTGCGTACGACGGTCCAGGTGTTGCCGCCCATCGACTGCACGGCCTCGACCAGGCCGTGGTCGACCTCGCGCACGGCCGTCTCGACGAGCCGGGCGAAGAACGGGATGGCGCCGATGGCGAGCGGCACGATGGCCGCCTCACGGTTGATGGTGGTGCCGACGACCCAGCGCGTGAAGTCCATCAGGGCCACGATGAGGATGATGAACGGCATCGAGCGGGCGATGTTCACGACCTGCCCGATGACCTTGTTCACGACCACGTTCTGCAGCAGCCCGCCGCGGTCGGTGAGGACCAGCAGGATGCCGAGCGGCAGGCCGCCGACGACGGCGATCAGCGTCGACCAGCCGACCATGTAGAGCGTGTCCCAACATGCCTGCTCCAGCAGGGGCTGCATCTCCGACCAGGTCACTTGGCACCTTCCTTCACCAGCGCGGCGGCGGTCGCGGGCGCGTCCTGCGCCGGGATCGACGCGGGCGCGTCACCGGCCACGTCGACCTGGAGGCCCTGCTCGCGCAGGAAGCCGATCGGGACGACGTTCTCCTCGAAGCGGCCGGGCAGCTCGATGCGCATCCGGCCGACCTGCTTGCCCGCGACGGTGTCCATGGCGGCGCCGAGGATCGAGATGTCGATGTTGTACGTGCGCGACAGCTGGGAGATGACCGGCTGGGTCGCGGCATCGCCGTGGAAGGTCACGTCGACGACGGTGCGGTCGGCGCCGGTGGCGTCGCCGCTGACGGGGAAGAGCGCGGCGGCGAGCTGCGAGCCGGGGGTGGCGAGCAGTTCGTTGACGGTGCCGGACTCCACGATGCGGCCCCGCTGCATGAGCGCGGCCGAGTCGCAGACCGTCTTGACGACCTCCATCTCGTGCGTGATCAGCAGGACGGTGAGGCCGAGCTGGCGGTTGAGGTCGCGCAGGAGCTCCAGGATGGAGCGGGTGGTGTCCGGGTCGAGGGCGCTGGTCGCCTCGTCCGAGAGCAGCACCTTGGGCTCGCCGGCCAGGGCGCGGGCGATGCCGACGCGCTGCTTCTGGCCGCCGGAGAGCTGCGCCGGGTAGACCTTGGCCTTGTCGGCGAGGCCGACCAGGTCCAGGAGGTCGAGCGCCTTGCGGGAGCGTTCCTTGCCGGACAGGCCGAGGATCTCGAGCGGCAGCTCGATGTTGGCCTGGACCGTGCGCGAGGACAGCAGGTTGAAGTGCTGGAAGACCATGCCGATGCGGCTGCGGGCGGCGCGCAGTTCCTTGCCCGCCCTCGGTCCGCGCCCGGCGAGCGCGGTGAGGTCCTGGCCGGCCACCGTCACCGTGCCGGAGGTGGGGCGCTCAAGGAGGTTGACGCAGCGGATCAGGGAGGATTTACCGGCACCGGACTGGCCGATGACGCCGTACACCTCGCCTTCCCGCACATGGAGATCGACTCCGTCGAGGGCGGTTACTTCACGACCGCGTGAGCGGTAGACCTTGGTCAGGCCGGAAGTGGTGATCACTGGGGTTTCCGTCACTGTCGAGTGCACGGCGCGGTGGCGCCGGGGCACGGGGCATTCGTTCGGAACGCGGCACGGTTCTCGCGATGTCGGGGAAGAACCGGAGGACGTGTGCGCGGGGCGGGCTCGCTTGCTACGGATGCGTACGTGACTTCTACGGGTGCGTACGTGGCGTAGTGGCGCGGCACAGCGGCTTCGCTTCGGGGCGCGAGGCTCTCAGTGGTGCGGGGGCCCTCAGAAGGCGCACATTCGACACATACAACGAGCACCGGGCGTCGTGATCGCCTCGGTCGCAAGGGTGCGGTAGCTCGTCGTGGTCATGCGGAACAGTAAAACACGCGTGCGGGCGCGTCCCGCCACCGCTGTCCGAATAGCGGACGAACTTGGGACGACGGCGGACGCCGCGCCGCACACCTGGGACGACGCTCAGGCGCCGGTGCCGATCTCCACGCCACCCGCCGTGGCCTGCGCGGACACCGCCGAGAGGTCCCGCACGACGACGTCGGCGGACAGCTCGGGCGCGGTGTGCGTTGTGGTCAACGCCACGGTGGTCATGCCGGCGGCCCGGCCGGCCGTGAGACCCGCGGGGGCGTCCTCGAAGACCACGCAGCGCGCCGGGTCCACGCCGAGCGTGCGGGCCGCGAGCAGGAAGGGCTCCGGGTCGGGCTTGCCGCGGGTGATGTCGTCGGCGGCTATCAGCGTCTTCGGGCGGATCCCGACCTCGGCGAGGCGGGCCTCGGCCAGGCGGCGGGACGCGGAGGTGACGACGGCCCAGCGCTCGGCGGGCAGCGACGCGAGCAGGTCGAGGGTGCCGGGCAGCGCGACCACACCGCCCGCGACGTCGGAGACCTCAAGGTCCTCGATCCGGGCCACGGCCTCGGCCACGCGGTCCGCGGGCAGCAGGTCGGCGACGATCTCGGCGGCGGGGCGGCCGTGCAGTTCGACCGCGGCGAACTCCTCGGCGGTGATCCCGTACTCCTTTGCCCAGCGCGTCCAGCAGCGGTGGACGGATTCGATGGAGGAGACAAGGGTGCCGTCGTTGTCGAACAGGAGCGCTTCAGCCTGGATCTTCATGGCCTCGACGATACGGGGGGACCCACCCGCGGATCCTGGGCCCCCGGGGCCGAGCACACCGGGCCTTTTGGCCCGTAATAGGGTCTCGGCATGCTTGTTGCCCTGACCGTCGCGACCTCCGTGGCCGCGCTCGCGCTCGCGGCCTGGTGCGGCTTCGCCGCCTACCGGGACCAGCCGACGAAGGACTGGCACTTCATCGGCATGGGTGTGGTCACCCTGCTCGCGCTGGTCCAGCTGATCGTCGGCGTCGTGCAGCTGGCGCGGGGCGAGGACCCCGAGCAGGGCACGACGATCTTCGTGGCGTATCTGATCGGCTCGTTCGCGTGCGTCCCGGCGGCGGGCTTCATGTCCCTCGGCGAGCGCACCCGCTGGGGCTCGCTGACCGTCGCCGCGGGCGGCGTGGTCCTCGCCGTCCTCGAAGTGCGGCTCTACGACATCTGGGGAGGCTGAGGTGACGGTGACCGACGACGAGCCCCGCGCCGGGCAGGCGAGGCAGCAGCAGCAGCCGCGGCAGAAGCTGATCACCGGCCCCGGCATCCTGCTGGTGTGGCTGTACGGCGTGATGGTCGTGGGCGCGGTGTCGCGCTCCGCGGTCCAGATCTCCACGGACTTCGGCAAGGCCCCGCTCGCGTACACGCTCTCCGCGATCGCCGGCGTCGTCTACGGCTTCATCACGTACTCGCTCGTACGCGGCGGCGAGACGGCCCGCAAGGCGGCGCTGGTGTGCTGCGCCGCCGAGCTGGTCGGCGTGCTCGGCGTCGGGGCCTGGACCCTCGCGGAGCCCTCCGCGTTCCCGGACGCCACGGTCTGGTCGGACTTCGGCATGGGCTATCTGTTCATCCCCGTGCTGCTTCCGGTGACCGCGGTGTTCTGGCTGCGCCGGGCGCGCGGCCAGTCCGGGGAGCCCGCCTAGGCGCTGGTCACGTACGCCCCCGCCTCGGCGTCCTTGGAGAGCGTCACCACCGTCAGGCGGTCGTCCACGCGCTGGGTGCTCACGGGCGCGTAGCCGTGCTTGCGGTAGAGCTGGAGGTTGCTCTCGCTGCGGTGGCCGGTGAACAGCTCGAAGCGCTGCGCGGTACCGCTCTCGCCGAGGCGGCGCTCGATGGCGTCCAGGAGCCGGCCGCCCAGGCCGTGCCGCTGCATCCGCGGGTGCACGATGAGCTTGCCGATCCGGGCCGTGCCCGCCGCGTCGACCGTGCCCCGCACGGACGCCACGACCTCCTCGCCCAGGCGCGCCACCAGGACGCTGCCCTCGGCCAGCTCGGCCTTGATGGAGTCGAGGGTCTGTGTCAGCGGCTCGATGGAGTAGTCGCCGTACAGCTCGGCCTCGCTCTGGTAGCAGAGGTACTGCAGTTTGAGGATCTGCTCGGCGTCCGTGTCGGTCGCCTCCGAGATGGTCACGCTCATGCCCATGTGTGCATGCCTCCCGCTCACCTGCTCCGCCGGTTGTCCCTCACTCCTTTCCCCATGGGTCCGGAGTCGCAACCTCTTGCGCGAGCATTCTGCGCAGGCATCCCAGGCATCGGGAACGTTCCGGCCCCAAAGATCCTTGTGACATTCCCAACTCCCCTGCGATTTCTCGGTAGGTGAGGTCTTTGGGCGACAGAAGCGCAGCCACAAGTCGTGGACAGCGGCCGGGCAGTTTCCGGACGGCGGCGTAGAGGGTGCGGTGCCGGTCGGCCCGCAGCGCCCGCTGTTCGGGGCCCACGCGCGGGTCGGCGGGCTCGGTCGCGTAGGGCCGCTCGCGGCGGGCCGTGCTGCGGGTGCGGCGCGCCTCGTCGCGGACGGCGGCGCGCAGCCAGGCGGCGGGGTCGGCGGGCGGGCCCCCGGCGTCCAGGTGTTCGAGCAGGCGCAGCCAGACGGCCTGCTCCAGGTCGCCGGGGTCGGCGCCGCAGGCGCCCGCCTCGGCCGATGCCTCGGCGGCGAGCAGCGGGCGCAGGGTGGTGACCAGGTCGTACGAGAGCGACGACGGCCGCGTGCGGAGCGGCGGGAGTGAAGGAGCCATGCCGCCATGGACGCGGCCGTTCCGGTTCTGGGTTTCAGGAACGGCCGCGTCTCACCCCAACTGGGGCTTCGGGCAAACCCGTTGACGAGGCGGGTCGGAGACCGGCTCTCAGTCGTCGGCGAAGTCCGCGGCGGCGAGCAGCGCGGTGTCCGGGTTGTCGGAGAAGATCCCGTCGATGCCGGTGGCGAAGTACGTCTTGAACGCGCCGAAGGCGTCGCCGTACGCGTTCGGGTCCGTGCCCTTCTTGAAGTCGGCGGGCAGGAAGGTGTTCTCGTTGCGCATCGTGTAGGGGTGCAGGAGCAGGCCCTCGGCGTGCGCGTCGCGGACCAGGGTGGTCGGCTCCAGGAGCTTGCCGTCGGGGCCCTTGGGGATGACCAGGTCGAGCGTCGGGCCGATGCCCTTGGCGTACGAGGCCATCCACTTCAGGCCCTCGGGCTTGATGAGGTCGGCGACGGTGCGCGGGTCGCCCGCCTCGACGAAGTCCCACGGGCGGGAGGACGCCGTGGACAGCAGCACCACACCGGGGGCGTCGACGAGCTTGCGCAGGCGCTGGATGCTGCTCGGCTCGAAGGACTGCAGGAAGTTCGGGGAGTGCCTGCGGTGGCGGTTGTAGCGGCGCAGCAGCTTGGCGAGCGGCTCCTCCAGGCCGAGGCCGAGACCACGGAAGTACGTGGGGTGCTTGGTCTCGATGTGCAGCCAGACGCGCCGGCCGCGCCGGCGGCCCTCCTTCTCCGCCCAGCGGAAGACCTCTTCGAGGGTGGGTACCTCCCAGCGGCCGTCGTAGAGGGTGTTGCGCTGCCGCGTGCCCGGAATGCGCTCCTTGGCGCGCAGCGTCTTCAGCTCGACGAGCGTGAAGTCCTCGGTGAACCAGCCGGTGAGCTTGGTGCCGTCGACGGTCTTGGTCGTCTTGCGGCCCGCGAACTCGGGGTGCGCGGCGACGTCCGTCGTGCCGGTGATGTCGTTCTCGTGACGGCATACGAGATGGCCGTCCTTCGTCGGCACCACGTCCTGCTCGATGACGTGCGCGCCCATGTCCAGGGCGAGTTGGTACGAGCCCAGCGTGTGCTCGGGCCGGTAGCCGCTGGCCCCGCGGTGCGCGACGACCGTCGGCACGGGCAAGTCCTTGTATCCGCCCCCGTGGCCGCCGTGCCCGTGCTTGTCGTCGGCTCTCGCCACGCCCGGCGCCCCGACGACGGCCGTGCCCGCCCCCAGCACCGCGGCCCCGAGCACCGCACGCCGCCCCGGGCTCGCCCCCGTCCGCCGCTGACCCGATTCCTGCGTCGTCATGAGCGCTCCCTCCCTGTGTACCGCTGTGCTGCGCCTTGCACCTGACAAAGCGGCACCGATCGTAGGTGGCGGCACGTGACGGGCGGGAGTCCTGGGGCCGAACGGGCGGCTGACGCCGCGTGTCGAGTGGGCCCGGCGGCGCGGCGCGCCGGTGGGCGCGCGGCTCCGGAAAACGCGGCACGGCGCGTGCGCCTCGGCTCGCGGACACCTGGAGGGCTTCAGGAAGTGACTTGAAGAGTTCCGGCCGTGAGACGCGTCGTGCGTGAGAAGCACCACTCGGACAAGCCACGCAGTTCGCACAGCGATACCGTCGTCACTGTGGGGTCCTCGCGGGGGCAACAGCAGGCAAAATCAGGTCAACTCTGCGTATCGGTCGCATGAACCCGATGTGCAATCAACGGGGGCCCGCGAGTATGGTCCTCACCTGCACAGACTCGTCGTCGACCCGTTGACACCGGAGGACCTGTTGTCCCGTCTAGCGCTCATCAAGGCAGTGCTTGGACCGATCTTGCGCCTGATGTTCCGCCCGCGGGTCGAAGGCGCCGAGAACATCCCCGGTACCGGCCCCGTCATTCTGGCCGGAAACCACCTGACGTTCATCGACTCGATGATCCTGCCCCTGGTGTGCGACCGGGCCGTCTACTTCATCGGCAAGGACGAGTACGTCACCGGCAAGGGCCTCAAGGGCCGCCTCATGGCGTGGTTCTTCACCGGCGTCGGCATGATCCCCGTGGACCGCGACGGCGGCCGCGGCGGGGTGGCCGCCCTGATGACCGGCCGCCGCATCCTCGACGACGGCAAGGTCTTCGGCATCTACCCGGAGGGCACCCGCTCCCCCGACGGCCGTCTCTACCGCGGCCGCACCGGCATCGCGCGCCTGACCCTGATGACCGGCGCGCCCGTCGTCCCCTTCGCGATGATCGGCACGGACAAGCTCCAGCCCGGTGGCAAGGGGCTGCCGCGGCCCGGCAAGGTGACGGTCCGCTTCGGGGAAGCGATGGAGTTCTCCCGGTACGACGGGATGGACCGGGACCGTTATGTGCTGCGCGCGGTGACGGATTCCGTGATGACGGAGGTCATGCAGCTCTCCGGGCAGGAGTACGTGGACATTTACGCCACTAAAGCCAAGGCGGCGTAGGCCGGGGCTCCCGTTCCGCCGTGCGGAACGCCTGCCCACAGCGGTGAGCGGTGGCGGCCACGCGGCCGGTGCGGTGCCGCGCCCGTAAGGGGCGCGAGGGACTGCGGTACGAAGCGCCCCGTAAGGGGCGCGGGGAACTGCGCGACCAGCCCCCACGGCCCGCAGAAGACACCGCACCCCAGCGAAGCGCTCAGTGCTCGACGCCGTCCTCCAGCTTCTGGCCCTTCAAGAGGAACCATGCCGCCACCGCCGTGGCGAGCAGCACCGCCGCCCCCACGCCCGCGGCCACGCGCAGGCCGTCCACGAAGGCGTCCTGGGCCGCCGCGAGGAGTGGCTCGGCCGTGTGGGCCGGAAGGCTCGCGCCGGCCTCGACCGCGCCGCCCAGTGAGTCGTGCGCCGCCGACGCGGCGTCGGCCGGGGTGCCCGCCGGGGCCGTGAAGTCCCGGTACACACCGGTCACGATGGAGCCGAGCAGGGCGATGCCGAGGGCCGCGCCCAGTTCGTACGCCGTCTCCGAGACGGCGGACGCCGCGCCCGCCTGTTCCTTCGGCACGCTGGACAGGATCACGTCGGCGGTCACCGTGAAGGCGAAGCCCGCGCCGACGCCCACGACCAGCAGCGCCGCGCCGAGCAGCGGATAGCCGGTCTGCTGGCTCAGCACGGTCAGCGAGGCGAGCGCGAGCCCCACCGCCGCGAGCCCGCCCGCGACCACCGCCCGCACCGAGTACCGGCGCGCCACCGTGCCCGCGATCAGACCCGCCGTCACCGCGCCGACAGCCGCGGGCAGTTCGGCGAGGCCCGCCTCGAACGGCTGCCTGCCCTGCACCAGTTGGAGGAACTGGGAGAGGAAGAAGACCAGGCCGGACAGGCCGAGGATGGTCAGCAGGTCGGCGAGGACGGCCGCCGAGAAGCCGCGGTTGCGGAACAGCCGCATGTCCAACAGCGGCGCGGGCAGCGTGAGCTGGCGACGTACGAACCAGACGAGCGCCGCCGCACCGATGGCGCCGGACGCCGCGACGTCCCAGCGGAAGCCGTGCGCCGCCGCCTCCTTGATCGCGTACACGATCCCGATCATGCCGATGAGCGACAGGGCGACGCTGATCAGATCCCAGGGGCCCGGCGCCGGGTTCTTCGACTCGGGCAGCAGCTTGATGCCGACGAGGACGAGGACCGCCATCACCGGCAGGTTGATGAGGAAGACCGAGCCCCACCAGAAGTGTTCGAGCAGGAAGCCGCCGACGACCGGGCCGACCGCCGCGCCCGCCGACGCCATCGCGCCCCACACGCCGACGGCGATGCTGCGCTCGCGCGGGTCGTG
Organism: Streptomyces aurantiacus JA 4570; assembly: GCF_000414115.1. Taxonomy (GTDB): domain Bacteria; phylum Actinomycetota; class Actinomycetes; order Streptomycetales; family Streptomycetaceae; genus Streptomyces; species Streptomyces aurantiacus_A. The sequence continues at coordinate 21,400 of NZ_AOPZ01000042.1, read as the reverse complement.
GAAGATGTTCCGGATCAGCGCGAGCGTGGACGGCATCAGGGTCGCGCCCGCGACACCCAGCAGGGCGCGCGCCAGGATCATCAACTCCGGCGTCGTGGCATAGGAGTTGAGCACGGACACCGCGCCGAACGCGACGGCGCCCGTGAGCAGCAGCTTCTTGCGGCCGATGCGGTCGCCGAGGCTGCCCATGGACACCAGCAGACCCGCGATCACGAACGAATAGACGTCGCCGATCCACAGCAGCTGGGTGCCGGACGGCTTCAGGTCCTCGCTGATGTACGGCGTCGCGAGGCCGAGGACGGTCGCGTCCACCGCGACGAGCAGCACGGCCAGCGCCAACACCGCGAGGGCGAGCCAGCGACCTGGGTGCCGCTCCACCTCCGCGGGCCGTATGCGCTGTTCGGTGCTTGTCATGATTCCACTCTCCGTTGTGCGCCGCCGATCAGCAGCTCGGCGATCAGGTATGAGAAGTCCTTCGCGGCCACGCGGCCCTCGAGCACGGCCCAGGCGGCGGAGCCGACGAGGCCGTACAGCGCCTCCCGGAGCCACACGGGGCTCAGGTCGATGCGGAACTCGCCGTTCAGCTGGCCGCGCCGGAAGAGGTCGGTGATGCGGATGTCGAGCCGGGTCCAGCCCTCGTGCTGGGCGTCGCCCTCGAAGAGCTGGTTCTCCGTGACGAGGAACGCGAGCAGGCCGGCGGCGGGCTCGATCTCCTTGACGAGGCGCCGCAGCGCGTCCCCCGCGGTGCCCTCGTCCAGGCGCGCCGCGTTCAGCGCCGCCTCGCACTCCTGGATGCCGAGCTCTTCGAGCGCGCGGATCAGCGCGTCCCGCCCGGCGAAGTGGCGGTGCAGGGTGGCGCGGCTGATGCCGGACGCCTTGGCGACCTCGTCCATGGTCGAGGAGCCCTTGCGGGTGAGCTGGGCGGCCGCACTGCGCAGCACCTGGTCACGATCGACTGACATGAGACAACCATAGCCCTTATGAGACAAATTTGTCTCATCGAGGGTGTCGCAGTCTCACGGGAGGGGTGGCCGGGGTCGGTGTGTTCAGCGCCGGGCGTCAGCGCCACGGCCTCAGTGCCGGGGCATACGCCACGGCCTCAGTGCCAGGGCAGCGCGGCCCGCGTGCTCCAGTACGCGGCGGGCTCCTCCGCCAGCTCGGTGAGGCGGTCGACGTGTTCCGCGTCCAGGTCGACGGCCGTCGCGTGCAGGTTCGACACGAGCTGTACGGAGGTGGCGGCGCCGGAGAGCACGACGCCCGCCCAGGGCTGCCGCAGGACCAGGGCGAGGGCGACCGCGTCACAGCCGAGGCCGGCGGACTCGGCGGCGGCCCGGACGGCGGCGGGCGCGCCGGGCCCTGCGAGGCGGCCGTTGGCCATGGCCTCCTTGACCAGGACGGTCAGGCCCGCGTCGTGCGCCTCGGCGAGCGCGGCCCCGGCCGAGGTCTCCAGGGCGTTGTAGGTCGCCTGGACCGTGCGGAACAGCCGCTCGCCGCGCACGGTGACGTCGAGGGCGGCGCGGATCGCGGCGGCCTGCTCGGGGCCGCTCACGGAGAGGCCGACGGTCACGCCCCGGTCGGCCAGGTCGGCGAGGCGGGCGTGCAGTTCCTTGTCGGTGAGGGCCGGGCTCTCGGGGGTCACCGAGTGGATCTGGTAGAGGTCGAGGCGGTCGCCGAGGAGTTCGGCGGTCTCGGCGCGCTGGCGGTCGTACGCGGCGACGCTGTGGTCCTTGACCTCGTGCGCGTCGGCGTCGGTGCGCCAGTCGGCCGTGTACGTGTAGCCCCACTTGCTGCCGACGACGACATCCCGGTTGTCGGGGCGGGCGCGCAGCCAGTCGGCGAGGAACTCCTCCGAACGGCCGTAGGAGCGGGCCACGTCGATGTAGCGCACGCCGAGCGCGTAGGCCGCGTCGAGGAGTTCGAGGGTGCGTTCGCGCAGGGCCTCGACGCTGCGGGAGGGCGGCAGGTCGGCCTCGCGGCCGAGCGTGATGTAGCCGGGCCTGCCGACCGCGGCGAGGCCCAGGCCGATGTGGGCGGTGGGGGTGGTCGCTGCGGCCAGTCGGGCGAAGGGCATTGGGGCTCCACGCTTTTCGGGTTGCGCCGAGGGGGGAACGCGGGTCGCGGTCCCCCCTCAACGTAACCCTTGGCCGGTGCCGGGGCCCTCGCGGGGCGCCCCGGTCCCGCCCCTTCCCGAACCGGGGGCTGCCGCCCCCGGGCCCCCGCTTTGTCGGCGCTTCGCGCCTCGTCCTCAAACGCCGGACTTCGCGCTCGTCCTCAAACGCCGGACGGGCTGATTCCCCTCGCCCACTGGTGCTGTGCGGCTACGTCCGTTTTGATCTCCGCGAGTTGTGCGGCTACCGCCGAGGGGGCCGTGCCGCCTCGGCCGTCGCGGGACGCCAACGCCCCCGGGACGTTCAGGACCGAGCGGACCTCCGGTGTCAGGTGCGGGGAGATCTTCGCGAACTGCTCGTCCGTGAGCTGGTCGAGTTCGATGCCGTGGGCCTCGCACTCCTTGACGCACTCGCCCGCGACCTCGTGCGCGACCCGGAACGGCACGCCCTGCTTGACCAGCCACTCGGCGATGTCCGTGGCGAGCGAGAAGCCGGCCGGGGCCAGTTCCTCCATGCGCTCGCGGTGGACCGTGAGCGTCGCCATCATGCCGGTGAAGGCGGGCAGCAGGACCTCCAGCTGGTCGCAGGAGTCGAAGACGGGCTCCTTGTCCTCCTGGAGGTCGCGGTTGTACGCGAGGGGGAGCGCCTTGAGGGTGGCCATCAGGCCGGTCAGATTGCCGATGAGGCGGCCCGACTTGCCGCGCGCCAGCTCCGCGATGTCCGGGTTCTTCTTCTGCGGCATGATCGACGAGCCGGTCGAGAACGCGTCGTGGAGCGTGACGAAGGAGAACTCCTTCGTGTTCCAGATGATGACCTCTTCGGCGATCCGGGACAGGTTCACGCCGATCATCGCCGTGATGAAGGCGAACTCGGCGACGAAGTCACGCGAGGCCGTGCCGTCGATGGAGTTCGGGACACTCCCCCGCTCGAAACCGAGGTCCTTGGCCACGGACTGCGGGTCGAGGCCGAGGGAGGATCCGGCGAGGGCGCCCGAGCCGTACGGCGAGACGGCCGTCCGCTCGTCCCACTGCCGCAGCCGCTCGGCGTCCCGCGACAGCGACTGGACGTGGGCCAGCACGTGGTGCGCGAAGAGCACCGGCTGGGCGTGCTGGAGGTGCGTGCGGCCCGGCATGGCGACGTCCGGGTGCGCCTCGGCGAGGCCGATCAGCGCCTCCTGGAGCTCGGCGATCAGGCCGCCGATGATCCGGGCGTGGTCGCGCAGGTACATCTTGAAGAGCGTCGCCACCTGGTCGTTGCGGGACCGTCCCGCGCGCAGCTTGCCGCCGAGGTCCGGGCCGAGCCGCTCGAGGAGGCCGCGCTCCAGGGCGGTGTGCACGTCCTCGTCGGCGATGGCGCCGACGAACGAGCCGTCCGCGACATCGGCTTCGAGCCGGTCGAGGCCCGCCAGCATGCGCTCCAGTTCGTCGGCCGTGAGGAGGTCCGCCTTGTGCAGCACGCGCGCGTGGGCGCGGGAGCCTGCGATGTCGTAGGGGGCGAGTCGCCAGTCGAAGTGGACCGACGCGGAGAGTTGCGCCAGCGCTTCTGCGGGGCCGTCGGCGAACCGGCCGCCCCAGAGGCGGACATCGCCGGTGTTGCTGCTCACGTGCTGTGCTCCTCAAGGCTGTTGATGTGCCACCGCCCGTTGCCGCGCGGGCAAGGGGCGCCACTCACGCTACTGCTTACGCCAGGTCCCGCCGGGCGGCGATCTTCGACGACAGGCCGAAGATGTCGATGAATCCCTGCGCCTTGGACTGGTCGAAGGTGTCGCCCGAGTCGTACGTCGCGAGGTTGAAGTCGTACAGGGACTGCTCGGACTTCCGGCCGGTGACGACGGCGCGGCCGCCGTGCAGGGTCATCCGGATGTCGCCGCTGACGTGCTGGTTGGCCTCGTCGATGAAGCCGTCCAGGGCCCGCTTGAGCGGGGAGAACCACAGGCCGTCGTAGACCAGTTCGCCCCAGCGCTGCTCGACCTGCCGCTTGTAGCGGGCCAGTTCGCGCTCGACCGTGACGTTCTCCAGCTCCTGGTGGGCGGTGATCAGGGCGATCGCGCCCGGAGCCTCGTACACCTCACGGGACTTGATGCCCACGAGCCGGTCCTCGACCATGTCGATCCGGCCGATCCCCTGGGCGCCCGCCCGCTCGTTGAGCTGCTGGATCGCCTGGAGGACCGTGACGGGCCTGCCGTCGAGGGCGACCGGCACGCCCTCCTTGAAGGTGATGACGACCTCGTCGGCCTCGCGCGGCGTCGCGGGGTTGGAGGTGTACTCGTACACGTCCTCGACCGGCGCGTTCCAGATGTCCTCCAGGAAGCCGGTCTCGACGGCGCGCCCGAAGACGTTCTGGTCGATGGAGTACGGCGACTTCTTGGTGGTCGCGATCGGCAGGCCCTTGTCCTCGCAGAAGGCGATGGCCTTGTCCCGCGTCATCGCGTAGTCCCGGACCGGGGCGATGCACTTGAGGTCGGGGCCGAGCGCCTGGATGCCGGCCTCGAACCGCACCTGGTCGTTGCCTTTGCCGGTGCAGCCGTGGGCGACGACGCCCGCGCCGTGCTTGTGCGCGGCGGCGACCAGGTGCTTGACGATCGCGGGCCGGGAGAGGGCCGAGACCAGCGGATAGCGGTCCATGTAGAGGGCGTTGGCCTTGATCGCCGGGAGGCAGTAGCCCTCGGCGAACTCGTCCCTGGCGTCCGCGACCTCCGCCTCGACCGCCCCGCAGGCGAGCGCGCGCTTGCGGATGACGTCCAGGTCCTCGCCGCCCTGGCCGACGTCCACGGCGACAGCGATGACCTCGGCGCCCGTCTCCTCGGCGATCCAGCCGATGGCGACGGAGGTGTCAAGGCCGCCCGAGTAGGCGAGTACGACGCGCTCGGTCACGGGTTTCTCCTCACAGACGTTCACAGATGTTCGCTCGCCCGGGGCGGCGCCTGCATGCGCTTCTATGCATGAGTATGCACTTGACCGCATGATTCGTCAATCCACACATGTAGTTAGACAGCGGAACTAAAGAAGGCCATAATCCTTAGACATGGGAAAGACTCACCAGCGCATAGACGGCCGGCTCCGTACGTTCATCGAGGAGCAGCCGATCTTCTTCACCGCGACCTCCCCGCTCGCCGCCGACGGGACCGTCAACCTCTCCCCCAAGGGAGTCAGCGGCTCCTTCGTCGTCCTCGACGAACTCAGCGTCGCCTACCTGGACTTCGCGGGCAGCAACGCGGAGACCATCGCCCATCTGCGGGAGAACGGCCGCATCACGCTCATGTGGTGCGCCTTCCAGGGCCCGCCCAACATCGTCCGGGTGCACGGCCGCGGCGAGCCCGTCTTCCGCGACGACCCGCGCTTCCCCGAACTGCTCGCCCGCTTCCCCGACGTCGATCCCACCCCGCACGGGCTGCGCGCGATCATCGTCGTGACGGCCGACCTCATCCGCGACACCTGCGGCTACGCGGTGCCCTTCATGTCGTACGACGAGGACCGCGACCTGCACGCCAGGCGCTTCGCGCGCGAGGACGATGCCTCGCTGGACGCGTACTTCACGAAGAAGGAGTACATCGCGACGAGCATCGACGGGCTGCCGGGACTGCCGCTGCCGTTGCCGCCGACGCCGGCCTGAGGCCGACCGGCCCCCGCCGCCCGGCAACGCGTGTAGCGACCACATATCGAGACGGGGTTGCGTCCCCGCCGCGCCGGGACGTTGCATCGCCGGGTGCAGACCGAACAGACAACTCCCGGTCCGGCGGCGACGGGTGCCGCGGACGCCGGTTCCGCGGGCCCCGCCGACCGGGCCGCCCGGCGCGCCGTCACCGTGTTCCCCGTCCTCGTCCTGGCCGCGGGTGCCGTCGGGCTCCTGGCGCCGGGGGCCTTCGAGGGATGGGGCACCAACGTCCCGTATCTGCTGGGCGTGGTGATGTTCTGCATGGGGCTCACCATGACCCCGGTCGACTTCCAGGGCGTGGTGAAGCGGCCCTGGGTGGTGGCCCTGGGGCTCGTGGCGCATTACGTGATCATGCCGGGGCTCGGCTGGCTCATCGCCCACGTCCTTGACCTGTCACCGCAGTTGGCGGCCGGAGTGATCCTCGTCGGCTGCGCGCCGAGCGGCACCGCCTCGAACGTCGTGACCTACCTCGCGCGCGGCGACGTGGCCCTCTCGGTGTCCGTCGCGACCGTCTCCACGGTCCTCGCGCCGCTCGTCACGCCGCCGCTCACGCTGCTGCTCGCGGGCGAGTACCTGCCGGTGGACGCGGGGTCGATGGTGACGGACATCCTCAAGACCGTGCTGCTGCCCGTCGCCGCCGGGCTCGTCGTGCGGCTGTGCTTCGGGCGTTACATCGACCGGGCCCGCGTGCTCGGCGCGCTGCCGTGGCTGTCGGCCGCGACCGTCGCCGTCATCGTCGCGGTGGTCGTGGCCGGCAGCGCGGAGGCCATCAAGTCGGCGGCCGCGCTGGTGCTTGTCGCCGTCGTGCTGCACAACGGCCTCGGCCTCGCGCTCGGCTACGGCGCGGGCAAGCTGGCCCGCCTCGGCGCGCCCGCATCCCGCGCGATGGCCTTCGAGGTCGGCATGCAGAACTCCGGCCTCGCCGCGTCCCTGGCCACCGCCCACTTCAGCCCGCTGGCGGCGCTTCCGGCGGCGGTGTTCTCCGTGTGGCACAACGTGTCGGGAGCGGTGGTGGCGGCGTGGATGTCGTACCGGGCGCGGCGCGCGGGCTGACGGAAGCTCCCTGTCGGCGTCAGTGCTCGTTCGAAGCCAGCCGCAGCAGATGGTCCGCCAGCGCCTGGCCCCCCGCCGGCTCCCGGCTGATCAGCATCACCGTGTCGTCCCCCGCGATCGTCCCGAGGATGTCGTGCAGTTCGGCCTGGTCGATGGCCGAGGCGAGGAACTGGGCGGCGCCGGGCGGGGTGCGCAGGACGACGAGGTTGGCCGACGCCTCCGCGGAGATGAGCAGTTCCACGGAGAGGCGCCGCATGCGCTGCTCCTTGGCCGACTCGCCGAGGGGGGCACGGGGCGTGCGGAAACCGCCCTCGCTGGGCACGGCGTAGATCAGGTCGCCCTCGGCGTTGCGGATCTTGACGGCGTTGAGCTCGTCGAGGTCGCGGGAGAGCGTCGCCTGGGTGACCGTCAGGCCGTCGTCGGCCAGGAGCTTCGCCAACTGGCTCTGCGACCGCACGGGCTGCCGGTTGAGGATGTCCACGATCCGGCGGTGGCGTGCGGTGCGGGTCTGCGGCACGGCGGGTCCCGCGTGCTCGGCCGGCCCGTTGTCCTGCGCGTGGCTCATCGTCGTCTCATTCCCCGGATCGTCCTTCCCCGTTGGCCCCGTTGGCCCCGTTGGCCCCGTCGGCCGCGTTGGCCCGGTTGGCCGCGACGGCCTGGTCGAGGACGCCGGGCAGGGCCCGGAGGAAGGCGTCCACCTCGACGTCGCGCACGTTCAGCGGCGGCATGAGCCGTACGACATCGGGGGCGGGCGCGTTCACCAGGAAGCCGGCGTCCTGAGCCGCCTGCTGCACCTGCGCTGCCAGCGGCTCGGTGAGCACGATACCCAGCAGCAGGCCCGCGCCCCTGACATGGTCGACCAACGCGTGGCCGGCTGACTCGATTCCGTCGACCAGCTTCTCGCCCGCGCGCTTGGTGTTCTCCAGGAGCCCCTCGGCCACGACGGTGTCGATGACGGCGAGTCCGGCGGCGCAGGCCACCGGGTTGCCGCCGAAGGTCGTGCCGTGGTGACCGGGCCTGAGCAGCTCGGCCGCCGCGCCGAAGGCGACGGTCGCGCCGAGCGGCAGCCCGCCGCCGAGGCCCTTGGCGAGCGTGACGACGTCCGGGTCCACGCCCTCCTGCGCCAGATGGGCGAACCAGTGGCCGGTGCGACCGATTCCGGTCTGCACCTCGTCGAGGACGAGCAGGGTGCCGGTGGCGCGGGTGATGTCGCGAGCCGCCTTGAGATAGCCGGCCGGCGGCACGACGGCGCCGTTCTCGCCCTGGACCGGCTCGATGATCACGAAGGCGGTGTCCTCGGTGACGGCGGCCCGCAGCGCCTCCACGTCGCCGTACGGAACGTGCGTGACGTCGCCGGGCAGGGGCAGGAACGGCTCCTGCTTGCCGGGCTGGCCGGTGAGCGCGAGGGCGCCCATGGTGCGGCCGTGGAAGCCGCCCTCGGTGGCGACCATGTGCGTGCGGCCCGTCAGCCGGCCGATCTTGAAGGCGCCTTCGTTGGCCTCCGCGCCCGAGTTGCAGAAGAAGACGCGGCCGTCGCGGCCGAAGAGGTCGAGCAGCCGCTCGGCGAGCGCCACCGGCGGCTCGGCGACGAACAGGTTGGACACATGGCCCAGCGCGTTGATCTGCCGGGACACCGCCTCCACGACGGCCGGGTGGCCGTGGCCGAGGGCGTTCACCGCGATGCCGCCGACGAAGTCGGTGTAGCGCTTGCCGTCCGCGTCCCACAGGATGCTGCCCGCGCCGCGGACCAGGGGGATGCGGGGCGTGCCGTAGTTGTCCATCAGGGCGCCCTGCCAGCGCCGGGTCAGGTCCTCGTTGGACGTCATGCCGGGTCCCCCTCGTTCGGCTCCGTCAGCTCGTCCGGCACGACCATCGTGCCGATTCCTTCGTCGGTGAAGATCTCCAGCAGGATCGAGTGCTGGACGCGCCCGTCGATGACGCGCGCGGTGTGCACGCCGTTGCGCACGGCGTGCAGGCAGCCCCGCATCTTGGGCACCATGCCGCTGGCCAGCTCCGGGATGAGCTTCTCCAGCTCGGTGGCCGTCAGCCGGCTGATGACGTCGTCGCTGTTCGGCCAGTCCTCGTAGAGGCCCTCGACGTCGGTGAGCACCATCAGCGTCTCGGCACCAAGCGCCGCAGCGAGTGCCGCAGCCGCCGTATCAGCATTGACGTTGTAGACATGCCCCTTGTCCCCTTCGTCCTGGGAGCGGGCGATCGAGGAGACGACCGGGATGCGGCCGTCCGCGAGCAGCGCCTCGATGGCGCCCGTGTCGATCTCGGTGACCTCGCCGACCTGGCCGATGTCGACCAGCTCGCCGTCGATCAGCGGCCGGTGCCGGGTCGCGGTGATGGTGTGCGCGTCCTCGCCGGTGAGGCCGACGGCGAGCGGGCCGTGCTCGTTGAGCAGGCCCACCAGTTCGCGCTGCACGTGTCCGGCGAGGACCATGCGGACGACGTCCATGGCCTCGGGCGTCGTCACGCGCAGGCCCGCCTTGAACTCGCTGACCAGGCCCTGCTTGTCGAGCTGGGCGCTGATCTGCGGGCCGCCGCCGTGCACCACGACGGGCTTGAGGCCCGCGTGGTGCAGGAACACGACGTCCTGGGCGAAGGCGGCCTTCAGCTCCTTGTCCACCATGGCGTTGCCGCCGAACTTGATGACGACGGTCTTGCCGCGGTGGCGGGTCAGCCAGGGCAGCGCCTCGATCAGGATCTGTGCCTTGGGCAGTGCGGTGTGCTTGCGGGTGCTCATGGGGCTTTCCAGGTGAGGACGGGCGTGCCGCGCGGTGGCGTACGTCCTGTGAGGCGGCATACGCCCTATGAGGAGTACGCGCTGTTCTCGTGGACGTAGTCGGCGGTGAGGTCATTGGCCCAGATGACGGCGGACTCGGAGCCCGCGGCGAGATCTGCGGTGATGCGCACCTCGCGGTAGCGCATGTCCACCAGGTCGCGGTCCTCGCCCACCGAGCCGTTCCTGCAGACCCAGACGTCGTTGATGGCGACGTTCAGGCGGTCCGGCTCGAAGGCGGCGGAGGTGGTGCCGATGGCGGACAGCACCCGGCCCCAGTTGGGGTCCTCCACCCGGCCCCAGTTGGGGTCCTCGCCGTGGATGGCGCACTTGAGGAGGTTGTTGCGGGCGATGGAGCGGCCCACCTCGACGGCGTCGTCCTCGCTGGCGGCGCCGACGACCTCGATGCGGATGTCCTTGCTGGCGCCCTCGGCGTCGCCGATGAGCTGGCGGGCCAGGTCGTCGCACACCTGCCGGACGGCGTCGGCGAACTCCGCGTACTCCGGAGTGACTTCGGCGGCGCCGGAGGCGAGCAGCAGCACCGTGTCGTTGGTGGACATGCAGCCGTCGGAGTCGACCCGGTCGAAGGTGAGGCGGGTCGCCTCGCGCAGCGCCTTGTCCAGGTCGGCGGCGGGCAGATCGGCGTCGGTGGTCAGCACGACCAGCATGGTGGCGAGGCCCGGCGCGAGCATGCCCGCGCCCTTGGCCATGCCGCCGACCGTCCAGCCGGCGCCCTCGGCGACCGCCGTCTTGTGCACGCTGTCCGTCGTCTTGATCGCTATGGCGGCCTTCTCGCCGCCGTGCCCGGACAGGGCCGCGGCGGCCGTCTCGACGCCCGGGAGGAGCTTGTCCATGGGGAGCGTGACGCCGATCAGGCCGGTCGACGCGACGGCGACCTCGCCCGCGCCCAGGCCCAGGACGTCGGCCACCTTCTCGGCGGTGGCGTGCGTGTCCTGGAAGCCCTTCGGGCCCGTACAGGCGTTGGCGCCGCCCGAGTTGAGGACGACCGCGGAGACCTGCCCGCCCTTGAGGACCTGCTCGGACCACAGGACCGGCGCCGCCTTCACGCGGTTCGACGTGAAGACTCCGGCGGCGGCGCGGCGGGGCCCGTCGTTGACCACGAGGGCCAGGTCCGGGTTCCCGCTGTCCTTGATCCCGGCGGCGACCCCCGCCGCCCGGAATCCCTTGGCTGCCGTCACGCTCACTGTGTCTCCTTGTTCGCTTCTCCGCCCGCGCAGCGCAGAGGTGCGGGTTTCGTCGTTGACTGCGGCCCGGTGGCTGCGCGTGCGTCGCTCACGGTGCGACTCCGATCGTCGAAAGCCCGAGCTCCTCCGGGAGCCCGAGGGCGATGTTCATGCTCTGCACCGCGCCGCCGGCGGTGCCCTTGGTGAGGTTGTCGATGGCGCTGATGACGATCACGCGGCCGGACGCCGGGTCGTGGGCCGCCTGGACGTGCACGGCGTTGGAGCCGTACACCGACGCCGTGGCGGGCCACTGGCCCTCGGGCAGCAGGTGCACGAACGGCTCGTCGGCGAACGCCTTCTCGTAGGCCGCGCGCACGCTCTCCGCGCTCACGCCCGGCTTCGCCTTGGCGCTGCAGGTGGCGAGGATGCCGCGCGGCATGGGGGCCAGCGTCGGCGTGAAGGAGACCGTGACGCGCGAGCCCGCGGCGGCGCTCAGGTTCTGGATCATCTCCGGCGTGTGCCGGTGCGCCCCGCCGACGCCGTACGGCGACATGGAGCCCATGACCTCCGAGCCGAGCAGATGCGGCTTGGGCGCCTTGCCCGCGCCGGACGTGCCGGACGCCGCGACGATCACCGCCTCGTCCTCGACGAGCCCGGCGGCGTACGCGGGGAAGAGCGCCAGCGAGACCGCCGTCGGATAGCACCCGGGCACCGCGATGCGCTTGGTACCCGCGAGCGCGGCACGGGCGCCGGGCAGCTCGGGCAGGCCGTACGGCCAGGTGCCCGCGTGCGCGCTGCCGTAGAACCTCTCCCAGTCCGCGGCGTCCTTCAGGCGGAAGTCGGCGCCCATGTCGACGACGAGCACGTCGGGGCCGAGCTGCTCGGCGACGGCGGCGGACTGGCCGTGCGGCAGGGCGAGGAAGACGACGTCGTGGCCGGCCAGGCTCTCGGCGGTGGTCGGCGCGAGCACGCGCTCGGCGAGCGGGGCCAGGTGCGGCTGGAGTGCGCCCAGGCGCTCACCCGCGTTCGAGTGGGCGGTGAGCGTGCCGATCTCGATCTCGGGGTGGGCGGCCAGGAGCCTCAGCAGCTCCCCGCCCGCGTATCCGCTCGCTCCCGCGACCGCTGCGCGTACCGTCATGGAATCCTCCTGCGTGAATGGCATGAATATACATTGCGCCGCACGTTTATACAACGGGGATGCGGGCCGCCCGTCGTACCCGACTGCTGGTGAGGTGTCGCCGGAGCCCCCGAACCGGGCTCCGCCCCGCCCCCGAGGTGCATCGAAGCTCGGCCCATCATGGCACCGGGACGGCGCGGACCGGCAGGAACGGCGGGCAGTCGCCGGCCGGTCGGCGGCACGGCGGTCCGGAACCGCGACCGCCCCGGCCGGCTGCTGCCGACCGGGGCGGGACACGCGGTGCGCGTCGGACGCGTGGGTGCCCGGTGCGTGGGCGCCGGGTGCGTCAGGCGAGCGAGGCGATCGCCTGGTTGAGCGTGGCCGACGGACGCATGACCGCCGACGCCTTGGCGGCGTCGGGCTGGTAGTAGCCGCCGATGTCGGCCGGCTTGCCCTGGACGGCGACGAGCTCGCCGACGATGGTCTGCTCCTGCTCGGCCAGCGTCTTGGCGAGCGGGCCGAACGCCTCGGCGAGCTGCGCGTCGTCGGTCTGCTTGGCCAGCTCCTGCGCCCAGTACAGGGCCAGGTAGAAGTGGCTGCCGCGGTTGTCGATGCCGCCCAGCTTGCGGCTCGGCGACTTGTTCTCCTCCAGGAAGGTCGCCGTCGCGCGGTCCAGGGTGTCCGCGAGGATCTGGGCGCGCGCGTTGCCCGTGGTCTGCGCGAGGTGCTCGAAGGAGACCGCGAGCGCGAGGAACTCGCCGAGGCTGTCCCAGCGCAGGTAGTCCTCCTTGACGAGCTGCTGCACGTGCTTGGGAGCGGAGCCGCCGGCGCCGGTCTCGAACAGGCCGCCGCCGTTCATCAGCGGGACGACCGAGAGCATCTTGGCGCTGGTGCCGAGCTCCAGGATCGGGAACAGGTCCGTCAGGTAGTCACGCAGGACGTTGCCGGTGACGGAGATCGTGTTCTCGCCGCGGCGGATGCGCTCCAGGGAGAAGCGGATCGCGTCGACCGGCGCCATGATCTCGATCTGCAGGCCCTCGGTGTCGTGCTCGGGGAGGTACCGCTCGACCTTGGCGATGAGCTGCGCGTCGTGGGCGCGGTCCTCGTCCAGCCAGAAGACCGCCGGGTCGCCGGTGGCGCGGGCGCGCGAGACGGCGAGCTTCACCCAGTCCTTGATCGGGGCGTCCTTGGTCTGGCACATGCGGAAGATGTCGCCCGCGGCGACCGCCTGCTCCAGGACGACGTTCCCGGCCTCGTCGACGACGCGGACGGTGCCCTCGGCCGCGATCTCGAAGGTCTTGTCGTGGCTGCCGTACTCCTCGGCCTTCTGCGCCATCAGGCCGACGTTCGGGACGGAGCCCATGGTGGCCGGGTCGTAGGCGCCGTTGGCGCGGCAGTCGTCGATGACGACCTGGTAGATGCCGGCGTAGGAGCTGTCCGGGAGGACCGCGAGGGTGTCGTGCTCGCCGCCGTCCGGGCCCCACATGTGGCCGGAGGTGCGGATCATCGCCGGCATGGAGGCGTCGACGATGACGTCGCTCGGTACGTGCAGGTTGGTGATGCCGCGGTCGGAGTCGACCATGGCCAGCTCGGGGCCCTCGGCGAGCTCCGCGTCGAAGGACGCCTGGATCTCGGCGCCGTTCGGCAGCGCCTCCAGGCCCTTGTGGATGCCGCCCAGGCCGTCGTTCGGGGTCAGGCCCGCGGCGGCGAGCGCGTCACCGTACTTCGCGAAGGTCTTCGGGAAGAAGGCGCGCACCACGTGACCGAAGATGATCGGGTCCGAGACCTTCATCATCGTGGCCTTCAGGTGCACGGAGAACAGCACGCCCTCGGCCTTGGCGCGGGCGATCTGCGCGGTCAGGAACTCGCGCAGCGCGGCGACGTGCAGGACGGAGGCGTCCACGACCTCGTCCGCGAGGACCGGCACGGACTCGCGCAGGACGGTGGTGGAGCCGTCCGCGGCGGCCAGCTCGATGCGCAGGGTGCCCGCGGCGCCGATGACGGCGGACTTCTCCGTGGAGCGGAAGTCGTTCTCGCCCATGGTGGCGACGTTCGTCTTGGAGTCGGCCGTCCAGGCGCCCATGCGGTGCGGGTGCTTGCGGGCGTAGTTCTTGACCGACGCGGGGGCGCGGCGGTCGGAGTTGCCCTCGCGCAGGACCGGGTTGACGGCGGAGCCCTTGACCTTGTCGTAGCGGGCGCGGGTGTCGCGCTCCTCGTCGGTCTTCGGGTCGTCCGGGTAGTCGGGCAGTGCGTAGCCCTGCTCCTGCAGCTCGGCGATGGCCGCCTTGAGCTGCGGGATGGACGCCGAGATGTTCGGCAGCTTGATGATGTTCGCCTGCGGCGTCTTGGCCAGCTCGCCCAGCTCGGCCAGCGCGTCGTCGATGCGCTGACCCGCCTCCAGGCGCTCCGGGAAGCTCGCGATGATCCGGCCCGCCAGGGAGATGTCACGGGTCTCGACGTTCACACCCGCCGTCGAGGCGTACGCCTGGATCACGGGCAGGAAGGAATGCGTCGCGAGGGCGGGGGCCTCGTCAGTGTGCGTGTAGATGATGGTCGAGTCAGTCACCGGGTGCTCCGCTCCACGTCTGCAACATTGCTCGACATCAAGATATCTCGTGCCGACGGGGGTGCGGACAGGGCCCTCGTCCGAGTTCCGGGCCCGGCGCGCGGGCGCGGCACCGGCGTCCGGTCACCGGGACGGCGCGGGCGCCCACACCCCCGCCGCCGTGCCCTCGCGCACATGCTTCTCGTACGCGACGACCTTGCCGTGGATGATCTCCAGGCTCGCGTCGAGATCGGCGATCCGCGCGCGGACGGCCCGCTCGTGCTCCTGGAGCAGGGCGAGCCGTTCGGCCTCGTTCCCCGGACCCGAACGGACAAGTCCGGCAAACCGCTTCAGTTCGGCGATCGGCATGCCGGACGCCCGCAGCCGGTTGCACAGGGCGAGCCACTCCACGTCGGCGGGCGCGTACACGCGCCGCCCGCCGCCGGTCCGGGGGATCGGCCGCAGGAACAGCGCTTCGCGCTCGAAGAACCGGAGCGCGTGCACGCTGAGGCCGGTGGCGTCGGCGACCTCTCCGATGGACAGTCCGGCGTGCTCGCCGTCGTCTGCGTGCTTGTCGTCGTCTGCGTGCTTGTCGTCGTCTGCGTTCCCCACGCGCGCGTCCCCTGCGTTCCCCACGCGCACCTCCCCTTCCGGGCCGAGCTTGATCTAGATCGCAGTCTAGGTTCTAGCGTCCTGGCCATGACGAACCTGCCTATGACGAACCCGCCCCTGACGCACAGGACCACCGCTCAGCGCCCGCTCGGCTCCGGCCACGACGCCCGCAGCACCGCCGACGACGTACTGCAGGGCATCGATCTCACCGGCCGGACCGCCGTGATCACCGGCGGCTACTCCGGGCTCGGCCTGGAGGCGACCCGCGCCCTCGCCCGCGCCGGGGCCCATGTGATCGTCCCGGCGCGCAGGCCGGAGACGGCGGCGGCCGCCCTGCGCGGCACCCCGGGCACGGAGGTCGCCGCGCTCGACCTCGCGGACCTCGACAGCGTCCGCGCGTTCGCCGACGAGGTGCTGGCGGGCGGCCGCGCCGTCGACGTGCTCATCGCCAACGCGGGCATCATGGCCTGCCCGGAGACCCGGGTGGGGCCCGGCTGGGAGGCCCAGTTCGCGGTGAACCACCTCGGCCACCACGCCCTGGTCAACCGCCTCGCCCCGGCCCTGACGCCGGGCCGCGCCCGGGTCGTGTCGGTGGCGTCGTCGGGCCACTTCCTCTCCGGCATCCGCTGGGACGACCTCCACTTCCGCCGCGGACCGTACGACCGGTGGCTCGCGTACGCCCAGTCCAAGACGGCCAACGCCCTGTTCGCCCTGCGCCTCGACGCCCTCGCGGGCGACCGCGGGCCGCGCGCCTTCGCCGTGCACCCCGGCAGCATCCTCACCCCGCTCCAGCGCCACATCCCGCGCGAGGAGCAGATCGCGCAGGGCTGGACGGACGCCGACGGCAGGCCGGCCGAGGGCTTCAAGTCCCCGGCCCAGGGCGCGGCGACGGCCGTGTGGGCGGCGACCTCGCCCCTGTTGGCGGAGCACGGCGGCGCCTACTGCCAGGACTGCGACATCGCCGGGCCCGCGACCACGGACGACATGCTGATCGGCGGCGTCAAGCCGTGGGCGGTGGACCCGGCCGCGGCGGCCCGGCTCTGGCAGCTGTCCGCCGAACTCACCGGCCTCGACGCCTTCGCGTAGCCGGGGCCCCCGCCCACCCCGTCAGTCGGTGGCCGGGGCCGGGCACTCGACGTCCCGCTCCGGCAGCGCGCCGCCGCCGAGGTAGGCGTTGACGGACCGGTCCGCGCACGGCACCCGCGTCAGGCCCTCGACCGCACGGCCGTAGACCCCGTGGGCGCGGATGTCGGTGGCCACCAGCCGGGAGCCGCGCAGCGCGCGATGCATGGCGAGCGCGTCCGCGAACCGCGTGTGGTCGCGCTTCGCCTGGAGCATCAGGACGGGTACGTCGTTGTCGACGGTCACGGCGGGCTCGCGCGGCGGCTGCTCGAAGAACAGGCAGGGCGCGGTCAGGCCGTTCACGAACGGCCCGAAGACGGGCTCGGTGGCGCGGCTGCGGACACTGTTCTTCCAGTACGTCTCCGTGGAGTCGGGCCAGCCACCGGCGGGCCAGCCGCCGTCGCCGCACATGAAGAGCGTGCCGCCGAGCATGCTGTCGGCGGCCTCGGGCGAGTTCAGCATCTTGAGCATGGCGGCGAGTTCGGGCCCCGGCTCCGTCAGCTCCCCCTGGCCGGCGGCGACGAGGTCGCGTACCAGCGAGGCCGTCGTGGCGTCGTTCTCCCCCTGCGTGAGGGGCTGCTTGAGGATCATCCGCAGCAGCGGCGCGGTCAGGCGCTGCCCGGCCACGGTCAGCGGCCGCCGCTCCGCGTGCGTGAGCAACTTCTCGACGTGGGCGCGGACTTGGGCGGCGGTGCGGCCGAGCCGGTACGTCGCGTGGTGCCGCGCCGTCCACGCGGCCCACTCGTCCAGGGCGCGCTCGGCGGGCGCGCCCGAGCGCCGGAACTGCTCGTACTGCGTGGCGGCGGGGTCGGTGACGGAGTCGACGACGAACCGGTCGACGCGGCGCGGGAACATCTGCGTGTACGTGGCGCCCAGGTCGGCGCCGTACGAGACGCCGTAGTACGAGAGCTTCCGCTGCCCGAGGGCCGCGCGGATCACGTCCATGTCGCGGGCGACGTTGCGGGACGAGGCGTGCGGCAGCAGCGCGCGGTTGTCGCCGTGCTCGTGGCAGCGGCGGGCGTCCTCGCGGCCGGTGCGCACCGACGCCTCGAAGTCCTCGCGGGGGCTGGTCGTCGGCCCGGGCGGCGGAGGCTTGCGCGCCGGGCCGCAGACGATCGGCGTGCTGTCGCCGAGGAAGCGCGGGTCGAAGCCGATCAGGTCGTAGCGGCCCGCGACGCCCTTGAGGGCGGGGCGCAGGGCGAGGGTGTGGGCGAGGCCCGTGCCGCCGGGTCCGCCCGGGTTGGTCAGCAGGGCGCCGCGGCGCCGGCCCGCCGGAGCGGTGGCCTTGACGCGGGAGACCGCGATCTCGATGGTGCGGCCGTCCGGGTCGGCGTAGTCGAGCGGAACCGTGACGCGGGCGCAGCGCGCGCCCGCCGCGTTCAGCTCCTTCTGCGCGGCGGGGCACGGGCCCCAGTCCGGGCGCTGCCGCTCGTACTTGGCGAGGGCGGCCGTCCCGGCCGGTGCCGCGGGCCGCTCGGACGAGCCCTGCGCGGTCGAGGCGTGCGCGGGGAGGCCGCCCGCGAGGACGGCGGCGAGGCCGAGCCCGGCGGTGGTCGTGGCGGTGGCGCGCATCGTGCTCCTCGATGTCGTGCGGGGTCTTTGGCGGTGCCCGGGGTGCGGTCATCACGGTCTCGGGCGGTGCCCGGGCGCGGTCACCACGCTAGGAACGCGGGCGGGGCGGGGGCCATCCGGCCAGCAGGAGCCTGGCGCGGGGGACAGCCCCCGGCGCCCGCTGTCATGGAGTTTCCGACGCTTGCCATGGAGCGCACTTCAACTCCTAGGGTCACGCCGAAGATCACCGCACCACAGGAGGTACGACCATGACCGGCATGCCCACACGCGCGCTCGGCGCCCTGACGGTCTCCGCCCAGGGACTCGGCTGCATGGGGATGAGCCACGGCTACGGCACCTCGGACGACGCGCAGTCGACCGCCACCATCCACCGCGCGCTCGACCTCGGCGTCACCCTGTTCGACACCTCCGACTTCTACGGCGGCGGACACAACGAGGAGCTGATCGGCCGGGCCCTCGCGGGCCACCGGCGCGAACAGGCCGTCCTCGCCACGAAGTTCGGCTTCGCCAACCGCCTGGGCGAGCCGACCGCCCTCCGGGGCGACGCCGCGTACGTACGCCAGGCCTGCGACGCCTCCCTGCGCCGGCTCGGCGTCGACCACATCGACCTCTACTACCAGCACCGCGTCGACCCGGACGTGCCCATCGAGGAGACCGTCGGCGCGATGGCCGAGCTCGTCGCCGCCGGCAAGGTGCGCCACCTCGGCCTCTCGGAGGCGAGCGCCCGCACGATCCGCCGTGCGCACGCCGTGCACCCGATCACGGCGCTGCAGAGCGAGTGGTCGCTGTGGACGCGGGACCTGGAGGCCGAGATCGTGCCGGTCTGCCGGGAGCTCGGCATCGGCGTCGTGCCGTTCTCGCCGCTCGGCCGCGGCTTCCTGACCGGCCGGGTCACCTCCGTCGACGGCCTGGAGGCGGGCGACCTGCGGCGCACCCAGCCGCGGTTCGCCGACGGCAACCTGGAGCGGAACCTCGCCATCGTCGACGCCCTGAACGACCTCGCCGCGCGGCGCGGCGTCACGGCCGGCCAGCTCGCGCTCGCCTGGGTGCAGCACCGCGGCGCCGACGTGGTCCCGATCCCGGGCACGCGCCGCCAGAAGTACCTGGAGGAGAACCTGGCCGCCGCCACCCTCGACCTGTCCGCCGAGGAACTGGCCGCGATCGACGCGGTGGCGCCCGCGGACGGGGTCGCGGGGACGCGCTACGACGAGGGCAGCATGTCGGCTGTCGACCAGTAGGCCGCCCGAGGCACCCGGAAGCAAGCCGGCCGAGACACCCGAGGCGCCCCGACCCGGTCATGTCGACAAGTCGCCCGCCGAGTAGCCTGCGCGTATGCCCTTGCACGCGGTGCCCGACGCCCTCACCTACCTGGCCGGCGACTGGTACGTCGAGCGGACGGTGCGGGACTTCGCGGGCGCGGCGGATGAACCGGTGGAGGGGCGGTTCACAGGGACGACCCGGTTCACACCGATCGACGGCGGGGGGCTGCTGCACCACGAGTCCGGCACGTTCACCTGGCACGGCGTGGCCCGGCCCGCCGAGCGCACGCTGCGCTTCCTGCCGGGCGAGGGCACGGGCGGGGACGCGGGCACCGTGCGCGTCCACTTCGCCGACGGCCGCTTCTTCCACGACCTGGACCTGCGCTCCGGCCGCCACACCGCCGACCACCCGTGCTCGGCGGACCTGTACCGGGGCGAGTTCGAGGTGTACGAGGAGGCGCGCTGGCGCACCCGGTGGCGGGTGGCGGGGCCCGCCAAGGATCTGCTCCTGACGACGGACTACACGCGCCGGCCCTGACCCCGGGGCGCGCTGGCCCAAGAGGTCCCCGCCGCCCGGGCCCGAGGGGTCACTGCTCGCCGAGCACCATCCACCGGTCCGGGTTCTCCAGCACGGCGAACCCCACCTTCTCGTACACCTCGTGCGCGTCCCCGGTCGCGAGCAGGATCCTGCGCATCCCGTAGGGGGCGAGGTGGTCCCGCACTCCGGCCGCGAGGGCGGTGCCGAGCCCCTTGCCGCGCACCGAGCGGTCGACGTACACGTCGCAGAGGTAGGCGAACGTCGCGTGGTCGGTCACCACGCGGGCGTACGCCACCTGTGCGCGCGAAGCCTCTTCGTACACGCCG
Organism: Streptomyces aurantiacus JA 4570; assembly: GCF_000414115.1. Taxonomy (GTDB): domain Bacteria; phylum Actinomycetota; class Actinomycetes; order Streptomycetales; family Streptomycetaceae; genus Streptomyces; species Streptomyces aurantiacus_A. Next base: position 1,525 of record NZ_AOPZ01000042.1, on the reverse strand, counting down.
AAGTTGAGCGATCCGGCGATGGCCGCGTCCTGCTGCTCGCGGGATCTGCCGAGGGCCCAGTAGGCGTCCGTGGACAGCCACCGGTGGATGCGGGCGGGGTCGAGGCGGGCCGGATCGGTGGACAGCTCGTACCCGTCGGGGAAGGCGTACTCGATTCCGTCAGGGGCTACGTACTCGTTGGTCATGACGTGAGACTCGCAGGAGCGGCGCCCGGCGTCGAGCCTCTTTCACCACTCCCGCGCACACCGCCCGGCAACCGCCCCGGGCGCCGACACCCGCCGGGCGCCGCCCGAGACCGTCATCCCAGCACCTCGTCGCACGCCGCCCGCAGCCTGCGCACCCCCTCGGCGATCTCCCCCGCTCCCGCCAGCGCCGCGAAGCTCAGCCGGAGATGCGCCGCCGGCGGCTCCGCCGCGAAGTACGGCCGCCCCGGCGCCACCGCGACCCCGGCGCGCAACGCGGCCGCCGCGAGGCCGAGTTCGTCGGTGCCGTCGGGCAGCCGCAGCCACAGGTGGTAGCCGCCGACCGGGACGTGCGGCAGCGCGAGCTCGGGCAGGCGCAGCCGCAGCGCCGCCGCGAGGGCGTCCCTGCGGTCCCGCAACTCGGCCGCCACCGTACGCAGATGGCGCGGCCAGGCCGGTGAGCCGACGAGTTCGAGCGCGGCCTCCTGGAGCGGCCTCGGCACGAAGAAGTGGTCGACGACCTGGATCGCGCGCAGCCGCTCCAGGACGGGACCCCGCGCGGCGAGCGCGCTCACGCGGAAGCTCGGCGAGGTCGCCTTGGTGAGCGAGCAGACGTGCACGACGACGCCGTCCCGGTCGTCGGCCGTGAGCGGCGTCGGCAGCGGTCCGGCGTCCTCGTGCACGAGGCGGCGTACGAAGTCGTCCTCGACGACGAACGCCCCCGCCTCGCGGGCGATCCGCAGCACCTCGGGGCGGCGCTCGGCGGACAGCACGGCGCCGGTCGGGTTCTGGAACAGCGGCTGGCAGACGAACACGCGGGCCCCGGTCGCCCGGAACGCGGCCTCCAGCAGCTCAGGCCGCACGCCGTCGGTGTCCACGGGAACGGGCACCGGCCGCAGTCCGGCGGCACGCGCGATCGCCAACAGGCCCGGGTACGTGGGCGATTCGAGCAGCACCGGCGCACCGGGCGGGGCGAGCGCGCGCAGCGTGGTCGTCAGGGCGCTCTGCCCGCCCGAGGTGATCAGGACCTCCGCGGCCGTGATCGCGCCGCCCATGCCGCGCGCGAACCACTCGCGCAGCTCCGGCAGACCCTCGATCGGGGGCCGGTCCCAGGCTCCGGGGCGCCGGCCGGCCCGCGCGAGGGCTGCCGCCATGGCGCGCTCGGGCTGAAGTGAGGCGTGCAGATAGCCGCTGTTGAACTCGACGACGCCGGGTGGCGGCGCCGCGAGCGTGGCGAGGACGCCGGTGGCGTCGACGGAGCGCGGCACGACCTCCGTGGCGGCGTCCGCGCTGAGCGTCACCTCCTGCCAGGAGGTGTCCCCGACGGCCGCGGCGGCCGCGCT